>NZ_JAACGB010000012.1:0-152510 GCF_029237345.1 Aeromonas sp. 2HA2
ACTGTTCGACTTCTTATTGCTAAGAAATCGTCTTGGTCACTTCACCAGACATTGAAAATCAACAAAATTGTTTGATGTTCGATGCTGTGAGTGCCCACACAGATTGCTTGATTCAAATTGTTAAAGAACGTCACGCTTGTCGCGTTGAGGAGGCGCATATTACGCTCCTCACTTCGAAAGTCAAGCGGTTGTTTTCGCTTTTCTTTCGGCGCCGGCTTCGCAAGGAAGCGGGCTCATCAGGTTGGCGTGTTCCGCCGTGCTGGTAGGGGCGCATTATAGGGAGCAGGATCACGATGACAAGGCTTTTTTTGAAGAAAGTCACGGAAACTTCAAATTATCCAATTAGAAACAGCTTACTCAGTGTATATATACAGTGTTATCCACAACCTGATGATTTCAGTCCTGTTTTATCGTCATTTAAGTGCGCCTTCCCCCATTGGGGAATGCCATACTGGAACGGATAATGTGTCCCAAGTGGTCCATGGTAGCGCCCGGCTGGAAAGCTGGTTACCATGGAGGTGAATAGAGTGTTGCACCTTTTTTGCTTTCATTTACAAAAGGTCTTTAAAGATGAATTTATCCAAGTTTCCCGTTTATGTGCAGGCTGCCATCCTTGCCCTGGTGTTGGCGCTGGTTGGTTATCTGGTTGCCCAGGCTCTGCAGTTTTCTTTGAAAGCCGAAGTGATTTTTGCTGTGGGTCTGGCCATCGGTGGTTTCATCGTGCCGCTGTTCCTTAAGCGGACACCAGCCGCCGCAGGCGAGCTGGCCTCTGGTCAAGAGACTTGCACCTTATATGTAGGCAACCTGCCGTATCGCGCCAACGAGATTGCCGTGCGTGAACTGTTTGCCGAACAGGGACAGGTGATCTCTGTCCGTCTGATGAAGGACAAGGCCACCGGCAAACGCAGAGGGTTTGGTTTTGTGGAGATGCCAGCCGCCGATGCCGCCAAGGCCATCGCCGTGCTCAATGACAAGGAGTATCAGCAGCGTACCCTCAAGGTACGTGAAGCCAACGACAAGCGGGATAAAGATGAGAGAGAAGGCAGCGAAGTCGATGCCTGATCCCCTGGCGGTCACGAGTTAGTACCGCACCTCTTCGAGTGATGACAGCCCCCAAGCTTGCAAGGGGGCTGTCAATTTTTGGGCTTGTGCATCTAGTCGGGTGCAATATGCCCTGGCCTGCACCACGGCTTGCGAAGGCTGCTCAGCCACGGTAGCCAATAGATGTGCCACCCGTCTTGCCACAGCGCTCCCTGAATCCACCAGCTGACATCCTGGCATCAATTGCCGGATCTCGTCATTGAGCAGCGGGAAGTGGGTGCAACCCAGCACCAATGTATCCGGCCTTTCCTCTCCTTCCATCCAGCCCGTCAGCACCTTCTGCAACAGCGCCATGTTTACCGGCCGTCCCGCCAGCTTGTGCTCGGCTTCGATCACCAGTTCAGTCGCGCCCTTGAGCAACACCCGCTTGCCCGGGGCAAACTGGGTAATGAGGTGATGAGTATATTCACGGCTGACGGTGCCCGGGGTCGCCAGCAGCCCGATACACCCATTGCGGGTCAGGGCTGCAGCCGGTTTGATGGCAGGCACCACGCCGACAACTGGAATGGTCAGGGCGGCCCGCAAGGATGGCAGGGCTATGGTGCTGGCCGTATTGCAGGCAATCACCACCAGATCGATGGCATGCTCGGCCACCATGTGACTGACCAGACGGGTGCAGGCAGCAATCAACGCTGACTCGCTCAGCTCACCATAGGGGAAGTTGGCATTGTCAAAACAATAGAAGTAGTTGTGTGCCGGCAGCGCACGGCGGATCTCGCGATAGATGGTCAAGCCACCCATGCCGGAGTCGAACACTAGAATATTGGCCACCTGACCTCCCCCTTTGGTGCAAGGCAGCGATCATACTCCCGCCTGCCGCCAATAGAAAAGGCCCTGCCAATGGCAGGGCCTCGCTTTTTCTCTTCTATATATAGCAGCGCTGGCGATCAGAGACGGTAGTCCGCCGTCAGCTTGAACTCGGTACCCGCCGATGCATAGCCATAGGCCGGGGCATAGTCGCGATCAAACAGATTGTCGATGCGGCCACCCAGCGTGAACTGAGGCGTTACCCCATAGCTGGCCCCCAGATTGATCAGGGTGTAGGAACCCAGTTCCACCCGCTCTGCAGGGAAGCTGCTGAAGTTCTTGTCATCCCGCTTGCCCACATAGAGCAGCTCGGTGGAGAGATCGACCGGGCCCAGCTGCACCTGAGTCAGCCAGCTGGCTTTCTGCTTGGCGCGGCGCAGCAGTTGCTGATCTCCATCGTTCTTGTCTTCGGCCCGGGTGTAATCGAAGCTGACGTCGTGATGGAGCGGTCCGGTTTCCAGACCCAGCGCCACTTCCACGCCGCGGATCTCGGCATCCGTGTTGTCCGGCTTGCAGGTGGAGAACGCACTCTGACAGGCAATCAGGTTCTTGATCTTGTTGCGATAGAGGTTGAGCGACCAGTCCCAACCGGTATAACGACCCGCAAAGCCCAGCTCCAGGTTCTTGCTCTCTTCCGGCTTCAAATCCGGATTCTCATAACCGGGATAGTAGAGGTCGAGGAAGGTCGGCGCCTTGAAGCCGGTGCCATAACTGAGCCGTACATTGTGGTTGTTATCTATGTCCAGCCCGCTGGCGGCAGACCAGGTGTTGTGACGGCCATACTGCTTGTTGTCATCGGTACGGCCAGAGAGCTCCCACAGCAGGGCCTGCCAGCGGTAGCTGCCCACCGCAAACAGACCTGTGTTGTCTCGGTCGGGGGCATTGAACGCCTGACCAGAGCTGCGCGAGTCGGATTTCAACTGCTCCTGCTGCCAGTCGGCACCACCAGTCAGGTTGAGTCCCTCGACGCCGCTCCAGCTGTTGATCCAGGAGAAACGGGTCAAGCCGGTGTGGATCGGCTGGGCGCTGGATTCCCCCTTGCTCTCCAGCCAGCTCTTCAGCTTGTTCTCGCCATAGCTGGCCTCAAGCCGGCTGGTCAGCGTCTCGCTCTGGAACTTGAGACCGCCATCATACTGGAAGGCCTGTACCCGGCTCTGGTCAGCCGACTGATAGGCATCATCCATCTCGGTCTGGTTGTCATAACCCTGGGCGTTGAAGTCCCCACTCCAGGCATCACTGAACGCATGATTCAACCCGAACTGGCCGTTCAGACTGTCGAAGCCATCCCGATCCGGCTGCTGGGCATTGGCCACCACATCGAAACCATCGGTACGCTCGTAGCCGATCATCATATTCATGTCGGTCTGCTGACCCAGGGCCTGCACGGTACGCACCTGACCCTGGCCGTAACCATTGCTGCCCACACCACCCTTAAGATGGGTCTCGCTGCCATTCTTGGCGGAAGTTTTGGTGATGAGGTTGATGACGCCACCGATGGCATCTGCGCCATAGACAGCAGCGCGCGGACCCCGGATGTACTCGATGCGCTCGATATTGCCCAGCGGGATCTGGCTGAGGTCTGGTGTGCCGGCCACCATGGCGGCGATGGGGCGCCCATTCATCAGCACCAGCGAATGGTTGGAGTTGGTACCGCGGATGAACAGGCTGCTCATGTGCCCTCGCCCACCTAGCGTGGTGATCTGCACACCCGGCAACGTCTTCAACAGCGCTGGCAGGCTCTGCACCTGACGGGATTCGATCTCGGCGCGGTCGATCACCACAACGGGTGCCAGTACCGAGCTGATGGGTTGTTCCACCCGATTGGCGGTGATCACCAGGGTAGGATTGACGGGGATGGTCGTCTGGGCGAAGGCCGCCGTTGGCAACAGGGCAGCCACCAATAATTTCTTGGACATGAGAGATCCTTAAGTTCGCGTAAGCATCTACTTCGTGGCCGGTTTCTCTCGGCCCGAAATACGAACTTTGGCAGGTCTTCGGGCTGGGGGGCTGATGGCCTACGGCGACGGCTTCCCACCTGACGGCAGTGCCCTGATGTCGCTTCGTTCCCCCTTACCGCTGCGCGCCAGCTCCGGATTTTCACCGGATTCCCTATTAAGCATGATGCGCCAAAGCGGAGGGGATTATAGGCAGAGCCAGATTGGATGTATAGCCATCCAGATTTCTATTTCTGCTTTTCCAGCTCCACCAGCCGCTGCCTGGCTCCCTCCATCACCGCCTGTACACCGGGATGGGAGAGGTGACGGCCAGCAGAGACCAGATAATAGGAGAGCGTGACCTCGGGCAAAGTGGCAATCCGCTCGACACCATAGAGGCGCTCAATCTCGTCACGCATCGCAAGGGGGGCGGGAAAAATCCCCATGCCCGCCTTGCCGAACGACTTCATCAGGGTCGAGTCGTCAAACTGGCCGACCAGATGGGGATGTATTCCCTGCTGGCGATACCAGGCCAGCAGCCGATCATGGGTCGCCGACTTCTCGCCGGGGATAAGCAGCGGCAGCCCTTCCAAAGAGGCGGGAAACCCCGAACGGGCACGAGCCGCCAGCGCCGGGCTCGCAAACAGTGCCAGCGGGCTGCGTCCCAGTTCATGGTTGTAGCCACGTACGCCACTATCTGGTGGCAGTGGGCGATCGATCAGCACCATATCCAGCTTGTGTCTGGCCAGCTCGCTGAATAGCTGCTCGGCCCGCTCTTCATGGCAGATCAACCGCACCGGCGTCGCCAGCGCCATGGCCGGTGCCAGCAGCTCAAACGCCAGGGTGCGAGGCACCGAGTCGGCAATCCCCACCTGCATGGTCAGCTCCTGGCTGGCGTGGCGCAGTGTGTGTTCCAGCTCGGCCCCCAGCGAAAAGATGGCGCCGGCCTGCTCAAGTGCCTGGCGCCCCGCAGCCGTCAAGACGAGCCGCCTCCCCTCCCGGCTGAACAGCGCCACCCCGAGAGACAGCTCCAGCTCCGCGACCTGACCACTAATGGTTTGCGGAGTGAGATGAAGCTGTTCGGCGGCCCGTGTCACGCTGCCGCTGCGCGCCACATGCCAGAAGTAATAGAGTTGTTTGTAGTTGAGCATCCGGGTTCCTATCAGTTTTTGCCGAACAATCATCAATCAAAATCTGATTTTATCGAAGCATCATGCACTCTAGCATGCAAGCACCCTGTGAATTGCCTCCTGCGACCCCTCATGCTGGATGTTGTTGTACTCTTTTTCCTGTTTGGCCTGCTGGCCGGTCTGGTGCGATCCGAGCTCAAGTTGCCCCCCGCACTCTATGACACCCTCTCCCTCTTCCTGCTGCTGGCCATCGGCCTCAAAGGCGGTGTGGGCCTGGCCCAGCAATCCTTGTTGCCACTGCTGCCACAACTCGCCCTGGTGATACTGCTCGGTGTGGTGCAAACCCTGGCAGGCTTTGCCCTGTTGCGCATCAAGATGAACCGGATCGATGCCGCCGCCACCGCAGCCCACTACGGCTCGGTCAGCGTGGCGACCTTCGCAGTCGGGGTAAACTGGCTCACCGAGCGCGGCATCAGCTTCGAATCCCAGCTCTCCATCTTCCTGGCTGTGATGGAAATCCCGGCCATCCTGGTGGGCATAATGCTGGCGCGCGGGGTGAGCCGCCAGACCCGCTGGCGCATGCTGGCCCATGAAACTTTCCTCGGCAAGGGGGTGACCCTGCTACTCGGTGGCATGGCCATCGGCTATCTGGCCGGGCCGCAAGGCATAGCCCCCCTCAAACCCCTTTTTGTGGATCTGTTCAAAGGGGCGCTCGCCCTCTTCCTGCTTGAGATGGGTTTGATAGTGGCACGCCAGTGCCAGGATCTGCGCCGCCATGGCCTGTTTCTGCTCGGCTTCGCCCTGCTGATGCCGCTCGCCTCGGCAGGACTGGGGTTGACGGTCGGCAAGCTGATGGGGCTCTCCCTTGGCGGACTCACCCTGCTGGCCACCCTGGCGGCCAGCGCCTCCTATATTGCCGTGCCAGCGACCTTGCGCATCGCCGTGCCTCAGGCCAACCCGGGGTTGTCCCTCAGCGCCGTGCTGGGCGTCACCTTCCCCTTCAACATCATGCTGGGGATCCCGCTCTACCACAGCTGGGCCCGCCACTTCACGGAGTAGCCATCATGCAGACCGAGACCCGTACCCTGCTGACCGTCATCACGGAAGCAAATCTGGAACCCACCCTGCTGCGCACCCTGACCCGGGAAGGGCTGCGGGGCTACACCATCACGGATGCACGCGGACGAGGCGATCACGGCGAGCGCAACGCCAGCTGGAGCGAGAGCGGCAACATCAGGCTGGAGGCGATTTGCAGCCGCGAGCAGGCGGAACGACTACTCGCCCACCTGCAGAGTCGCTACTACCCCGACTACGCCATGATCGGCTTTCTGCAACCGGTCGAAATCGTGCGACCCGAAAAATTCTGAGCCGGCTTGCCGGCTCTTTTTGTCTAACGAAAGCAAACGTTTAACAGCAAGGAACCAGAAAAATGAACACCCCTCCCCTGATCGGCCTGGTAATGGGCTCCGACTCCGACTGGCCCGTGCTGCAGGCGGCAGCCCGCATCCTCAAGGAACACGGCGTGCCCTACGAAGCGCGGGTGGTCTCGGCCCACCGCACCCCGGACCTGCTGTTCGAGTATGCCGCCAGCGCCCGCGATCGCGGCCTGCGGGCCATCATCGCCGGGGCCGGCGGCGCCGCACACCTGCCGGGCATGGTCGCCGCCAAGACCACTGTGCCCGTGCTGGGGGTGCCCATCCCCTCGCGCCACCTCAAGGGGATGGACTCCCTGCTCTCCATAGTGCAGATGCCCAAGGGGGTGCCGGTCGCCACCTTCGCCATCGGCGAGGCGGGGGCCGCCAACGCCGCCCTGTTCGCGGTCTCATTACTGTCGGTCACCCAAGATGGCGAGGCCCCCCGCTACCAGCAACAGCTCGACGACTTCCGCGCCAACGAGCGTGACCGGGTGCTGGCTCTGCAACTGGAGGACCCGGCATGATACTGCCACCCGCCACCCTGGGCATGCTCGGCGGCGGCCAGCTTGGCCGCTACTTCGTGATGGCCGCCCACCGCCTCGGCTACAAGGTGGTGGTGCTGGATCCCGACCCAGCCAGCATCGCTGGCGCCGCAGCCGATCACCATATTGTCGCCCCCTATGACGACCAGGCAGCCCTGCACGATCTGGCCAGCCGCTGCGCCGCAGTCACCTGCGAGTTCGAGAACGTACCGGCCCCCTCTCTGGCGCTGCTGGAACAGCAGTTACCGGTACGCCCGACGGCCAGCCCGGTCAGGATCTGTCAGGATCGACGGGAGGAAAAAGCCTTTCTGACCCGTGCCTGTGTGCCTGTGGCTCCCTACCTGACTCTGCTGCCGGATGAGCCACTCCCCCCTCTGGGTGCGGAGCTGTTCCCCGCCATCCTCAAGACCGCCCGCGAGGGGTACGACGGCAAGGGCCAGTGGCAGGTCGGCAATCTGGATGAGCTGGCAAGCGCGCTGACCGCCAGCGGCGTACCTTGCGTACTGGAAAAACGCCTGCCGCTGGAAGGGGAGTTTGCCCTCACCCTGGCCCGCAGCCCGAGCGGTGCCATCAGCGCCCTGCCTCTGGTGCAGAACTGGCACAGTGGCGGCATTCTCGATCAAACCCGCTCCCCGGCAAATGTCCCTGCGCTGGAGGCTGAGGCGAAAGACATCGCCGAGCGGCTGATCGCGGCGCTCGACTACGTCGGCGTGCTGACGGTGGAGTTTTTTCTGGTGGAAGGTCGGCTGTTGGTCAACGAGATGGCGCCCCGCCCCCACAACTCGGGTCACCCCAGCCTCGACAATGCCGAGTGCAGCCAGTTCGAGTTGCAGGTGCGCGCCCTGTGCGATCTGCCGCTGCCGGCAAAAGCCGAGGTGCGACCCGCCATCCTGATCAATCTGCTCGGGGATCTCTGGCACGGGGGCACACCAGACTGGGCAGGGGTGCTGGCCCTGCCCGGAGTGCACCTGCATCTCTATGGCAAGGGCGAGGCTCGCCCCGGCCGCAAGATGGGTCATGTCACCATCACAGGCCGTGACTGGCCCACGGTGGAGGATACTAGCCGCCATGTACGCAGCCTGCTGGGGCTGCCCCCACGCTGAGCTGCACTCCCTTGAATGCAAAGACCCGGGCCAAGCCCGGGTCTTCTTTTTCATGATGTCATCACAATGGAATGAGGGATCAGGCCCTGTCGGCGGATACCACGACAGGCGCCGGCAAGCGGATGGTCAGGGAGAGCACCAGGGCCACCACCATCAGCACCAGGATCAGGTTGAAGGTCGCCATAAAGCCGCCGAACAGGGAGGCCACGATGGAGCCTATGATGCTGCCCAGACCAAAGCCCAGATAGATGACGCCATAGTTCTTGGTCAGGTTGTTGAGACCGAAGAAGTCGCTCACTAGGGAGGGGTAGACTGTAATGGTGCCGCCGAAGCTGAAGGCCACGCAGGCCACCGCCACGAAGAAGAGATTGGCATTGAGCGGCACGAACAGCAGCAATCCCATGCCACCGAGGGTGATCAGCTGGGCTATGGTGATGACCCGGATGCGGGACATCTTGTCGGACAGAATGCCCAGCACCAGTCGACCACCCAGGTTGGCCATGGCGATCACCGCGACCGCATTGGCAGCCACCGCAGTCGACAGACCCACCATGTTCTCGCCGATATCCTTGGCCACGCCGATGACGTAGAGGCCGCTCATGCAGGCGGTGAGGAACATCAGCGCCAGCATCCAGTACTGCGGCTTGCGCATCGCCTCGGCCAGGGTGAAATCACGGCTCTCGGTCTGCTGCGCCGAAGCGGCCTGCTTGGGTGCATCCTTCATCAGCATGCCGCCAACCAGCACCATGGACATGGCGATCAGCCCCCACAGCTGGAAGGTCGCTTCCAGGCCGTTGTTGGAGAGCAGCAGCAGGTTGATGTACTTGAAGCCGAGGCTGCCCAGGCCATAGGCGCCGATGGAGCAGGCGGAGATGAGCCCCTTGCGCTCCGGGAACCACTTCACGCAGTTGGAGAGCGTCATCAGGTAGCCGGTACCGTCGGCAAACCCCACCAGAATACCGGCGCAGAGGTAGAGCATGGCCAGATTGCTGGCGTGGGCGGTGAGGAAGAAGCCGATGCCAAGCAGCACGCCGGCCCCCAGGGTGACATTGCGCACCCCGAACCGCTCCTGCAACTTGCCCGCCATGGAAGAGGCGACCGCCAACGACAGGCTGAGCAGACCAAAGGCAAACGCCACCTGGCTGACCGGCTCGTCCAGCTTGTCGGAGAGCTGGGCGTTGAACAGGCTCCAGGTGTAGACGGAACCCAGCGCAAACTGGGTAATGATGGTACCTATCAGGGTGAGGTACCGGGTGCGGTTCATCTCTTTGGTCATGATGCGTCTCGGTCGATGGCCTTAAGGAAATTGAGGCCACTATAGGCAAGACGCAGCTCGTGCCAGCCGATTAAGGCATGAAATGCAGATCGGCAGGAATGAATGACAATCAGAGCCGCATCAGCTGACGGAACGCCTTGATGTTGCTGCGACTGACCGGCACCTCGAACGGCAGATCATGGAGCCGGATGAGATAGGTACTGTTGAACCAGGGCACTATCTCGCGGATCTTGTTGATGTTGACGCAGTAGGATCGGTGGCAACGGAAGAAGCCCTCCGCAGGCAGCCGGCTGACAAACTCGCTGATGGTCATGTTCATCACGTAGCGATCGGTGCGGGTATAGACATAGGTCAGCTTTTCGTCCGCTTCCGCGTAGTAAATCTGCTCGCAGGGGGTGACTATGATGCGCTCCCCCTTCACCAGATTGACGGTGCGATTCTGCGGGCTGCTCCCCTCGACACCCGGCACCGGTTGAGACTTGCCCGCCAGCTCGAGCTTTTGCAGCAGATTGATGATGCGCGGCTCGTTGTAGGGTTTGAGGATGTAATCGAACGCCTCCAGCTCGAACGCCTCCACCGCGAACTCCTTGTAGGCGGTGACGAAGACGATGTGGGGCGGATGGCTCGACTTGTGCAGGTTCTTGGCCAGCAGCAGGCCGTCGATGGAGGGGATCTGGATATCCAGAAACACCACGTCCACCTCGTGATCCTGCAGGTATTTGAACGCCTCCAGCCCGTCCTCGAAACTCGCCACTATCTCAATCTGGCTATGCTGGCCCACCAGATAGGCCAACTCCTCCCGGGCCAGATATTCATCTTCGACAATAATGGCTTTCAACATGGCATCGCCTCCTGATCCGGCAGATAG
The DNA here is from genome assembly GCF_029237345.1 of Aeromonas sp. 2HA2. Lineage (NCBI taxonomy): Bacteria > Pseudomonadati > Pseudomonadota > Gammaproteobacteria > Aeromonadales > Aeromonadaceae > Aeromonas > Aeromonas sp. 2HA2. The sequence continues at coordinate 10,177 of NZ_JAACGB010000012.1, forward strand.
AAACAGACTTCGGTACCCGGTTCCAGCCGCCTTAGCTGCAGGCCGTCACCGTACAACAGCTTGACCCGCTGATGAACGTTCATCAGCCCTATGCTGCGGCTTTCCACCCGACCGGCGGCCACGCCATCGATCACCGCCTGACTGATGCCGTAACCTGTATCGCGTACAGCCACCCGAATCCCCCCCGCCAGCTGCTTCACCTCGATGGTGACCCGGCCCGGCGCACTGCGGGGCTGGATGCCGTGCAGGATGGCGTTTTCCACCAGCGGCTGCAACAGCAGGCTCGGCACCTGGATGTGGACGTCGTCCACCTCGAACACCACCTCCAGTTTGTCACCAAAGCGGGCCTGCTCGATGGCGATGTAATCGCGCACCTGCTGCAGCTCCTCCTGAATGTCGATGAGCTCGTCCCCCTTGTTGAGGTTGTAGCGCAGATAGTCCGCCAGATTGGCGATGAGCTGACGCGCCTGCTGGGGACGAATGCGGATCAAGGATGAAATGGCGTTGAGGGCATTGAACAGGAAGTGCGGGTTGATCTTGCTCTGCAGGGCGGTGAACTCCGCCTTGCGGGTCATCTCTTTCAACTGCTCGATGCGCGACACCTCCATCTGGGTGGAGATGAGCTGGGAGAGGCCCACCGCCATCTCTCTCAGAGAACTGGTAATGCTGTGGGTGCGGCGATAGTAGATCTTGAGGGTGCCGCTGACCGCGCCGTTTTCCCGCAGCGGAATAATGATGACAGAGTGAAAATCTGACAAATGATACTGGCGCAGATCGTTGTTGATGATGATCTGGTCCAGCAACACGGCCCGCTGGGTCATGTCGCTGATGGCATGGTGCTCGTCCAGCTCATAGTAATCCTTGCCCACCCCCACGTAGGCCAGCACGTCGCGGGTATCTGTGATGGCTACCGCATCGGCATGGATCTCATTGCAGATGACGCCGCACACCTGGCCAAGGGAGTGGCGATCGACCTTCTGGAAGAAGGGCAGTGTCTTGTTGGCGATGTCGAGGGCCAGCTTGGCCTGCTTGGCGGCAATCAGCTCCTTCTCGTCATCCAGATCCTGCACCAGCTTGATGATGAGCCCGATACAGAGTGCCCCGGCGATCATCGGATAGGCGATGTGACTGACGATCTCCACCCCCACCTCATGAGGTTCGGTCAACAGCCAGATCAGCAACATGGTCAGCCCCTCGCACAACATGCCCGCCAGTATGCCGTAGAGCCAGAGTCGCGACTTGCGGCAGCGCAGGTGCAACCAGGTGGCGAGCAGACCGGCAATGATGCTGGCGATGAGACAGGGGATCGAGGTGTGGCCATCCATGTCGATGAGGTAGCGGTGCAGCCCCGAGATGATCCCGGCCGGAATTCCGACCCAGGGGCCGAACAGTATGCCGCCCGAGATGATGGCGATGATCCGCACGTTGATCAGCGCCCCCTCCACCGGAATGCCGGTGTAGGTACTGAACACGGCGAACAGGCCGAAGATGGAGGCGACCAGCACCAGCTCGGCCGGGGTGTGATCACGCTTCTGGAACAACCGCTGGAACGGTCTTGTACGGGTCAGAAAGAACAGGGTCATCAGCATCAGCGCCGCCCGTTCAAACACCGCCAACAACATCATCTGATTTTCGAGCATGGACCCTCCCGCCTCTGGCCACCAGGGCGCACTATGAGATGTATAAGCCAATTGTCTGCTGACCATGAAAGCCAGGGGAGGTCATCCCTGCGCCGTCTGGCGGGCGAACAGCATCCGCACAGGCGTCCCCTTTTGGGCGCCGTAGTTTACCTCAGGCGGGCGCCCAAGGGAGCATCGGGATGCGAGATGGCCAGAAACGCTCATCGGCCAGTCCGATGAGCGCATCCGGTGGGGGATCAGGAAGAGATGGTGGCGAGCCGGGCGGCAAATCCCATGAAGAAGAGGCCGATGAGGCCATTGCCGAGGCGAGCGGCGGTTTGTCGCTGGCGGAAGAAGCGGGCCATCAGGGTGCCACCAAAGATCAGCAGGGTCAGATAGACGAAGCTCATGGCCTCCAGCATGCCCGCCAGCACCAGATAGGAGAGCCAGGTGTGGGCATAGTTGAAATCGATGAACTGCACGAAGAAAGAGACGTAAAACAGGATCGCCTTGGGATTGGTGAGGCTCAGGGTCAGCGCCTTGGAGAAGTAACGCTCGCCCGGGTCCACCACCGACTCCTGCCCTTCCCGCTTGGCGACAAAATTGGCGTGCAGTATCTTCACCCCCAGATAGAGCAGGTAGATGGCGCCGAGGTAGCGCACCAGAGTAAACAGCAGGGGCGTGGTACGGATGAGAGAGGCCACCCCCAGGTAGGCGCAGAAGATCAGGATGGCATCGCCGACGAAGACGCCGAGCGCCGCCCGATAACCGGGACCTACGCCACGGCTCGCGCCGGTGCGCAGCACATAAAGGGAGTTGGGGCCCGGCGCTATGATGATGAAGAAGAGACCGACCAGATAGGTCCAGACATTGACGACACCCAGGCTCTCAAACATCTTCCACCTCGCCAGCAAACAAGAACAGGCAGGCAGCCCCACCGGATAAAATAGTGAACTGCCACTCTATACCAATTTTCCTGCCACCGGAAACCGGGCCGTCGCAGATCAGCAGTACTGGCCGGCCACCCAGCCGGAAGACCAGGCCCACTGGAAGTTATAGCCCCCGAGCCAGCCGGTCACGTCCACCACCTCGCCGATAAAGTAGAGACCAGGCACCTTGCGCGCCTCCATGGTCTTGGAGGAGAGCTCGTTGGTATCCACGCCGCCCAGGGTCACCTCGGCGGTGCGATAGCCTTCGGTGCCGTTCGGCAGTATCTGCCAATCCCCCAGCAGGGTGGCGATGGCCTCCAGCTCTCGCTCGTTGTACTGACGCATCGGTTTGCTATTGAGCTGACCCAGCTCCACCAGCTTGTCGACGAAACGCTTGGGCAGCTCGCGACCCAGCACGGTTTTCAACTCCTGGGCAGGATGAGCCTGCGCCCATGCCTTGAGGGCCGTAGGAATATCCAGCTCGGGCAGCAAGTTGATATGGATCTTCTCCCCCGCCAGCCAGAAGGAGGAGATCTGCAGTATGACGGGGCCGGAGAGACCGCGATGGGTAAACAGCATGGCCTCCTTGAAGCGGGTGCCATCTTCGGCGGTCACCGCCACCGGCAGGCTGACGCCCGCCAGATCGGCAAAGGCCTCTTTCTCGGCTTGATGCAGGGTAAACGGCACCAGACCGGCGCGGGTCGGCAGCACATTGAGGCCAAACTGCTCCGCCAGCTTGAAACCATAAGGAGTCGCGCCCAGCTTGGGCATGGAGAGGCCGCCAGTGGCTACCACCAGAGAGTGGCAGCTCACCTCTCCCTTGCTGGTACCGAGCACAAAACCGGCCTCGGTCCTGGTGACCGACAGGATCTCGGTCTGGAACTGCAGGGTGACGCCAGCCCAGTCGCACTCGGTGAGCAGCACATCGACTATCTCCTTGGCACTCTCGTCACAGAACAGCTGGCCCAGGGTCTTCTCGTGGTAGTTGACCCCGTGCCTGTCCACCAGGTCGATGAAGTCCTGCTGGGTGTAGCGTGCCAGCGCCGATTTGCAGAAATGGGGATTGCCCGAGAGGAAGGCGTGGGGCCCCGCCTGATGGTTGGTGAAGTTGCAACGACCACCACCGCTGATGAGGATCTTGCGACCCGGCTTCTTGGCGTTGTCGAGCACCAGCACGGAGCGCCCGCGATAACCCGCCTGCTGGGCACACATCAAACCGGCCGCACCGGCCCCGATCACCACCACATCCACTTGCATCATCACTGCCCTACTCATCAGACGGCCAAACACGCGACCAAAAAAACCACCGCAACGGCAACTCATAAAAAACAAAAAACGGCCCATAAAAAGAACCGTTCTTGTGCCAAGTAAAAACCACAGTAAGGGTTTAGCTACCAAGCCCATTAAAACGGTCCGTAAAAAGTACCGTTATCATGCCTGCCAAGCAGCACCGTAACGGCAACTCGTAAAAAACAAAAAACGGCCCATAAAGGGGCCGTTATTGTACTGGGTGAACACTAAGTGTCCACGACTATCAGGCGTTGCCATCCATGACGCTGGCGGGGGCACCCTTGGCCAGCTCGGCCAGCTCCTTGTCGATGAAGTAGAGACCCTTGCCATCTTCGCCCACCAGCGACAGACGGTCGACGATGCTCTTGAACAGCTTCTCCTCTTCATGCTGCTCGGCCACGTACCACTGCAGGAAGTTGAAGGTGGAGTAGTCCTGAGTGGTGAATGCCACGTGAGCCAAACCATTGATGCACTGGGTGATGTGATATTCGTGTTCGAGGGTGTTACGGAAAATGTCGCCCAGGGATTTGAATTCGTGGGGAGGCGCATCGATGGCGCCCAGCATCGGCATGGCGCCGGTCTCGCTCACGTAGGTGAACAAACGCTCCATGTGCTGGCGCTCCTCGACGGCGTGCTGACGCAGGAAGGTGGCGGCACCTTCGAAACCCTTGTCCTCACACCAGGCGCTCATCTGCAGGTAGAGATTGGAGGAATAGAATTCAAGATTAATCTGCTCGTTCAACTTCTCGATCATGGCTTTTGCCAACATGCTGATTCTCCACTGTGATTTGATCACGATTGTCGCCACTGTTTTAACACGAATCAACCAGATACGGCGGCCAAACTGCTCAGTTGTGACCGTTTTTCGCCTCATCCTATCCCCCATACAGGTATAGAGAAGCAAAGAAACATGGTGTACATGGATTCAGCCATTATGATGGCGCCAGTGGTCAGGGAAAGGATTCAATGAGATTCATAACGGCACTGGCACTGCTCTGGATAACCCAGTTGCAGGCCGCTCCCTCCTTGCTGGAAGAGGCTGAATTGCAGGCGGCGCGCGATCCCGTCGGCTATCTGCAACGCCTCGATGCCAACCCGCAGCAGGATATGGAGCTGTTTTATGCCAGAGCCCTGGCCCAGGCAGCCCTGGGTCACTATCCGCAGGCCCTGCTCGACAATGCCAGAGCCCGCGAGCTGGCCAGTGCCCAGCAGCAACCCCTGCGCCTGCTCGATTTTCAGCTGCAAGAGGTTGCCCTGATCCTGGATACAGAGGCACCTGATGAAGCCCTCCGTCTGCTGGCCCGGCTCAAACCCGCCGTTATCGACCACCCAATGCAAGCATCTGAATGGCATGCCCTGAACGGGCTGGCACTCTATCGCACCCAGCAGTTGAAAGAGGCGATCGCCGAACTCAAGACTGCCTTTCGCCTCAAGCAATCCGCACGAGACAAACCGGTTGCCAGCCTGGACTCAGCCCGTCTCTTGATGACCCTGGGCAACCTCTATGCCGACCTGAGTCTGCCCAGAGAGGCGGAAACCTATTATCGGGAAGCCCTTCAGCAGATGGTGCAGCTGGACGAGCCAAACAGCCAGACCATCATCAAAGCCAACATGGCACGGCTCTACATAGACACGGATCGCCCCACCCAGGCCAGACAACTGCTCGACAGCCTGCTGGCTACGCCCCATCTGGCGCCGGATTACCGCGCCATCATCCTCGGCTATCAGGCCATGGCGCTCAACGCCCAGGGTGACTGGACGACAGCCCTGCGCAGTCTGGACGAAGCGCAGGCACTCTATCAGCAGTTGGGATATCAGGATGCGGGGGAACGCCTGCTCGAGACCCGGGTCAAGGCATTGCAGGGCCGGGGAGAGATACAGCTGGCGTTGCAACTGCTGACGTCCCAGGGCCACCCCAGCGCCGGCAGCAAGGCATTGCAAGCCAGCCTGCTGGCCCAGCAGGGCCGCTATCCGGAGGCTTATGAGGCCTTGTCCGCCTACATGAACGATTACAAGCAACACTTCAATCAGGCGCTGAGCCAGCATGCCGCCACCTTTCAGGCCGAGATGGATCTGGCCCGCAGCGAGGCCAACAACCGGGTGCTGCAAGAGGAGAACGAGCGCAAGCGCCAGCAGTTGCTGCATCAACAGAGCGCCCGCAACTACCAGCTGATGCTGGTCGGCCTGCTGGCTGGCGCCCTGCTCCTGCTCGGCATCACCACCCACAGGCTGCACCGCAGCTCACGCCACCTCTACAAGCTTGCCACCTTCGATCAACTGACGGAGTTGCCCAACCGCCGCGCCCTGCTGGAACGGCTTGCCATCCAGTGGCAGCAGGAAGACCCGCTCACCCTGATCATCATCGATATCGATCACTTCAAGCAGATCAATGACAGACACGGCCATCAGGCGGGTGATCGGGCCATCCAGCGGCTGGCACGGGAGCTGAGCGACTGGGCCCCGAACGCACAGCTGATAGGGCGTTGGGGAGGAGAGGAGTTTCTGGTGGCGGTACCACTGGCGGCAGAGGATTGCTGGCACCTGGCAGAGCAGTTACGCCTGAGGATTGCCCAGCTGGACACACCGCACATGACCATCAGCATCGGCATAGCGGGGCGTTCAGGGGCCGATGAGGGGCTTGGCCCGCTGATCCACCGCGCCGACATGGCTATGTATCAAGCCAAGCGCCAGGGCCGCAACCAGACCATATTGGCGACAACCCCTTCGGCGCAGGATGAACTGACCAGCAGCGTGGCCTGACGGTCAGTGAGCACGGCCACCCGCGCAGAATGAAACCAGGATAACTTGACCAGCCGGGCGGGATCAGGGCACCAGCTCGGTCAGGGACGCCACATCCACCGGCGCCCCATAGTCGACACCGGGCAGCTCAAAACCGTTGAGCTGCATGAAATCCTGCCGCAAGCCGGCAAAATCCCCCAGGGTATGGAAGTTGTCCGGCGTCACCTTTGACCAGAGTGTCGAGACGGCGGCCTGAATGGCCGGGTCCAGCTCGTGGTCATCCATCCGGATCAGCCGGTTGCCATCGGCCACCACGCCCTGCGGCCCATACATCTTGCTGGCAAACAGCCGCTGCATCTGCTCGATGCAGCCCTCGTGCACGCCACGCTCCTTCATCACCCCCATCAGCAAGCCGAGGTAAACCGGCAGCACAGGGATATAGGCGCTCGCCTTGGTCACCAGCGCCTTGCAGACCGACACCCAGGCGTGGCCGCCGATGTCGGCCAGTTGCAGGTTGATAGTCTCAGCGGTGGCGTGCAGATGCTCCTTGGCGTAGCCGATGGTGCCGTCCCGATAGAGGGGATAGGTGGATTCGGGGCCTATGTAGGAGTAGGCCACGGTCCGTGCGCCGGGGGCGAGGCAATCTGCCTGCTGCAACGCCTGCATCCAGAGCTGCCAGTCCTCGCCGCCCATGACGGTGACGGTGTCGCGGATCTCCTCCGGGGTGGCGGGCGCCAGGGATTGTTGCACCAGCTTGTCCTGCTCCAGATCCAGCCCCCAGCCGCTGAAAGGCTGCCCCGTGGTCTTGAGTGCGGAGCGTACCTGACGACCATCCGGCAATACCCGGATACCGCTGGCCAGCGAGTAGATCACCAGATCCACCTGCCCCAGCTGCTGGCGAATGGTGTCGATGGCCTGCTGGCGCATCCCGTCGGAGAAGGCATCACCGATCAGGTTGACGGCGACGCGCCCCTCCTGCTCCGCCGCCTGCCGAAACCAGATATTGTTGTACCAGCCTGCGCTGCCGAACCCCTTGTCGGACGGGCCTCGCTCGAACGAGACGCCGACGGAATCGGCACCGGCCCCGAAGGTCAGCGCTATGCGGGAAGCCAGCCCGAAGCCAGAGGAGGCACCGAGCACCAGCACCCGCCTGGGCCCGTTGAAACTGCCCGCAGCCTTGACGCTGGATATCTGCTGCAACACGGCGGCCCGACAGCCGATAGGATGACAGTTGCGGGCAACGCAACCCTGGATCTGGGGATGAATGATCATGACGGGATCTCCAAAGGAACTGGCTACAGCATAACCAAGAAGTTGCGGATTACCTTGATGTCGGGCGGGATATGGGCAGTAAGGGGGCAGAAAAACAAGAGGGAGCGCGAGGCTCCCCAAAGCGGTATTCAGATGCTTTTTATTGTTTTGTGTTCATTGCGAAGCACGGGCACATCCTATGCCTGCCACCCTCGCCGGGCAAGTCGAGGGGTGTGACTCAGGTCAAACTCCTGTTCGATTTATAGACAATTTATGACGCATGACATAGAAGAAGCCCCATAAGAAACTCATTTAAATCCCAAAACTGTGTCGAGAACGCCATTTTAGTTTCATCAGACATTGGTATAGTGAACTCAGGATCAGTGAGGAGAATTCCCATGAATGGAACCTATTACCAACACATACTGGCCGCTATCGACCTGTCGGAAGATAACCGCAAGGTGATCGAGAAGGCGGTTGATCGAGCCCGTTCCAACGGCGCCAAGCTGTCCGTGATCCATGTGGACGTGGACCTCAAGGATCTCTACACCGAGATGATCGATATCGACATCGACAACGTGCAGGATCAGGTGATCGCCGAAGCGAAAGAGAAGCTGGAGACCTTCCTGGCCTCGGTGGACTACCCCATCGAGAAGAAGCTGGTGATCTGCGGTGATCTGAGCGAACGGGTCAACCAGGCGGTCAAGGATTACCAGATAGACCTGCTGGTGTGCGGCCATCGTCAAAGCTTCTGGAGCCTGCTTACCTCCAGCGCCCGTCAGCTGATGAATACGGTACCCTGCGACCTGCTGGTCGTTCCCTTGCAGAAGTGATCAAACTGGCGTAGTTTTATTTGCCATGAATATGACCATCTTCAATCACAACTACTGGTGGTGCTGCTTCTAAACAGGCGGCACTGCTTTTCTATGTAAAATATCCCAAAGAAAACACCGTGACCGCCGAGAGGCGGTCATTGTTTTTAGCCCTTTGTCGCCTCCCGGCCCACCCACTGGAGAGAGTGACATGCACAACCCCATCATACTGACCGGCGATCGTCCCACCGGCAAACTGCACATAGGCCACTACGTCGGCTCATTGCGTCAGCGCGTGGAAGCCCAGCACCACTACCGCCAATTCGTGATGATCGCCGATCTGCAGGCCCTGACCGACAACGGCCACAATCCGGCCAAGGTGACCGACAACGTGCTGGAGGTGATGGCCGATTACCTGGCAGCCGGCCTGGATCCTGCCAAGACCACCTTCTGCCTGCAGAGCGCCCTGCCCGCCCTCGCCGAGCTCACCACCTATTACCTCAATCTGGTCAGCGTCGCCCGACTGGAGCGCAACCCCACCGTCAAGGCGGAGATCCAGCAGAAAGGGTTCGAGCGCAGCCTGCCGGCCGGTTTTCTCATCTACCCGGTCAGCCAGGCCGCCGACATCACCGCCTTTCGCGCCACCCATGTGCCTGTGGGTGAAGACCAGCTGCCCATGCTGGAGCAGACCAACGAGATAGTCCGCCGCTTCAACGCTCTGGTGGGTAAAGAGGTGCTGACAGAGTGCCAGCCAATCCTGAGCGACACCGGCCGTCTGCCCGGCATAGACGGCAAGGCCAAGATGTCCAAGTCCCTCGGCAACACCATAGAGCTCGGCATGTCAGCGGAAGAGGTCAAGCAAGCGGTGTTCGCCATGTATACCGATCCCAATCACCTCAATGTGAGCGACCCGGGTCAGGTGGAGGGCAATACGGTATTCGCCTATCTGGATGCCTTCCATCCCGACAAGATGCTGGTGGCGGAGATGAAGGCTCATTACCAGCGCGGCGGGCTCGGCGACATGCGCTGCAAACAGGTGCTGAACGACTGCCTGCAAACCCTGCTCGCCCCCATGCGGGCGCGGCGCCAGGCGGCGATTGCCGACAAGCGGCAGCTACTGGCCCTGTTGCAGCAAGGTACCCAGCAGGCCCGTCTACTTACCGACGAGGTACTGGCGGAGGTGAAAAGTGCCATGGGGCTGGATTACTTCGCCGGGCTGGGTTGATCCGCACTGCGCTGGGCCACACTGCCCAGCGCATTCGCGCCATAGCGCTCGAAGGCAAGTCGGTGCAGCAACCCCTTGAACCAGCCAATGGCCTGGTCATGGGCGGTGAGCGGGTGGCCCGCCATCAGGTAGACGATGGGGATATCCGGGTTCAGCTGATGCAGGCGCAGCGGGTAGTAGCGGCAGAAGTGGCGCCCTATCATCTCGGGTACCACCACCAGATAGCGGCCGGTCGCCATCAGCGGCGGTACTGCCATAAAACTCGGCAGCCGCACCCCCAGCTCACGCTCAACCCCGAAACGGGCCAGCCAGAGATCCACCATGGCCTGACTGTGGCCCCAGCTGGAGGTATGGATATGAGGGCGGCTGACCAGTTCGGCAGGCCCCAGCACCTCGGGCAACTCACTGCCTAGCGGTGACAAACAGACCAGCGGGTTGTTGAACCAGGGCTCGCGCCACAGGCGGGGCGAGAAGTGATTGGCATCGGCGAACCCGATCACCAGATCCAGCTCCCCCTTCTCCAGCTCTCGCTCGTAGTCACTGTCTGCCAGCTCGCACACCTCCAGCCGGCAGTGTGGTGCCTGCCGGTGCAGCTGTTCCACCAGCGCCGGTACCAGACCGTGCTCCACCGAACCCGGGGTGGCGATGCGAAAGATCCGCCGCGCGCTGGCGGGATCGAACCCCTCCGCCTGCCGCAATCCCTGTTCCAGCATGGCCAGCGCCTGACGCACGGGTCCTGCCAGGGTCTTGGCTCGCTCGGTCGGCATCATTTCGCGCCGACTCATGACGAACAAGGGGTCATCCAGCGCCTGCCGCAACCGCCCCAGCGCGTGGCTGACGGTGGACTGGGAAAGGTGCAGACGCTCGGCGGCGCGGGTAACGTTTCGCTCCTGCATCAGCATGTCGAACACGATCAGCAAGTTGAGGTCGAGGCGGGAGAGAGGGAGTTCCATCGATATCTGCCATAGTTGAATGACGACAATTCATTTTTGGCATAGTAGCAGATTGCATAGAATGCGCTGGCGAATTACATCGGAGATTAACATGCGTAGCTATCTGTTGTTGCTGGCGATTGGCCTGTTGTGGGGCTCCCAGTTCATTTTCATGCATCAGGCCGTGACCGAGTTGCCCCCCATCATGGTGGCGGCCGGAAGAGCCTTGTGCGGCAGCCTGACCCTGGGTCTGCTCTGCCTGTTCATGCGTCTCAAGAGCGAGCACACACCATGGCGCACTTACATGCTGATCGCCCTGCTCGATGCCACCCTGCCCTTCATCATGGTGGCCTGGGGTCAACAGTATGTGGATAGCGCCATCGCCGCCGTGGTAATGGGTTGTATCCCCTTTGTCACCATCTTGATGGCTCCCCTGTTGCTTTCCGGTGAAAAAATCACCAAGGGCGGTCTGGTCTCGGTGATCATCGGCTTCATCGGTGTGCTGGTGCTGTTCTGGCCGAAACTGGCCAACGGCATGAACGCCGGCCTGCTCGGCGCCGTGGCCATACTGTTCGGGGCCAGCTGCTTTGCCATCGGCCTGCTGATGATCAAGCGCTTCGCCAAGGACCACCCTGTGGTGGTGGCGCGCAACATACTGATCTCTTCGGCTATCCAGCTGATGCTGGCAGCCCCCTTCCTGACCGATCTGAGTGCGCTCACCATGCCGAGCCAGCATGCCATCAGCGCCGTTGTCGTGCTGGGTGTCTTCTGTACCGGTCTGGTCTACTTCCTCTACATGGCGCTGATCCAGAAGGCGGGCCCGACCTTTGCCTCCTTCAGCAACTATCTGGTGCCGCTGTTCGGCGTCATGCTGGGTGCCATGTTCCTCGGCGAGCAAATCCAGTCCACCACGGGTGTGGCACTGGCCCTGATCCTGGGCTCGGTCGCGCTGAACCAGTGGGCACAGCAACGACGCGCCCAGCGGGAGGCTGCCCTATGTCAGGCATCCTGACCACCTTGTGTGGTGGCCTGGTACTGATTGCCGGCTGGCAATATCGCCACCGGCTGGCCGGCCTGCTCGGCCTGCTGATGGTGCTGCTGCCCTGGTTCTTCGACAGCAAGCTGCAAGCCATGCTGAGCTATGCGTTGCATGCCTGAATACCGATGCTGAATGTGTGACGAGAGTGCATCTCTCCTGTTTTTGGGACCGTTTTAAAAAAACCTCCGATTTGTCCCCTCTACCGGCGCTCTGCGCCGGTTTTTTTATTTCTGCATTTTCATGATCTTGGATTGGACAGGTGCCCGACGTGAGGGTCATCTCAGGTAGCGATAGCTGAGCTGCTCATTCTTGCGCGGGCCTGTGATCTCCCAGCTCAGCAGAAAGCCGCTGTCGCTCTCGGTCAGCTCGGCACTGTAGTGATCCTGGCCACACAGATGCGGCTCAGCGGTCAGCCAGCGGCCATCCCCTTGCGGCAACAGCTCGAACAATTCCACCGGCTGGGCATAACGCAGGTGCGATAGACGGATCCCCCGATCGCCGCGCTGCCACCAGAAGCGGTTGTGCATGGTCAGTACACGGCCATGGGGCGTGGTGTAACGGCCCGTCTCGGCGAACAGCCAGCCCCCCTGATGATCGGTCACCTCCACATCTCCCTCACCACGACCACACCAGTCAGTCGCGGAACCCGCACCATTGCTTGCCTCGAAGGCAAAGGCGCGGATCTGTGGCAACTGGTGCCATAAACGCTGGATCACAGCTTCCATCTCGGCCATCATAGCGCCCTCAAAATTGACAACTGACGATAAATCAAACACATGAACTATTTGATAGGGGTTACCCTGCTCTGGTCATTCTCCTTCAGCCTGATCGGGGTCTATCTCGCCGGCCAGGTGGATGCCTACTTCTCCGTGCTGACGCGTATCGTCCTCGCCAGTCTGGTGTTTCTGCCCTTCCTCAGACGCCGCTGGCTGCGGCCTGATTTCGCACTCAAGCTGATGGGACTCGGCGCCATCCAGCTCGGCATCATGTATCTGTTCTACTACCAGTCCTTCCTGCTGTTGACGGTGCCGGAAGTGCTGGTGTTCACCATCTTCACCCCCCTCTACGTCACCCTGCTCCACGACCTGCTGGAGCGTCGCTTCAAGCCTGTGTATCTGTGGGGCGCCCTGCTGGCGGTGCTGGGGGCAGCCGTCATCCGCTTCGACGGGCTGACCGAAAGCTATGCACTGGGATTCCTGGTGGTGCAGGGTGCCAACCTCAGCTTCGCCATGGGACAAGTGGGCTACAAGGTACTGCTGGCACGGGAAGCACAGCAACCGCCACAGCAGGCGGTATTCGGCTGCTTCTATCTGGGAGCACTGGCTGTCGCCCTGCCCGCCTGGTGGTTGCTGGGCAAGCCGCAGTATCCGACTTCCGGTTTACAGTGGGGCATATTGCTCTGGCTGGGGGTGGGAGCCTCCGGCCTCGGCTACTTCCTGTGGAACAAGGGCGCGACCAGAGTCAGCAGCGGTGTGCTGGCCATCATGAACAACGCCCTGATCCCGGCGGGCCTGCTGGTCAATCTGTTGATCTGGGGCAAGGATACCAATCTCGCCAGGCTGGCCATTGGCGGCCTGCTGATGCTGGCCTCCCTCTGGATCTGTCAGCGCGCCAGCGTGAGCAAGCATTAACCAACGACGGCATTGTGCTCCCGTCTGGCCTGACCGTGGCAGGTCGCCAGCCGGGCCAGCAAGTGATCGATATGCTCGCCGGCCTGGCTCTGCACCAGCCCGACACTGACGGTCACAGGCCGCTGCGGCAGCAGGCTGGCATCGGCGATCTCGAGGCGCAATCGCTCGGCAATCTCGAGGCCACTCAAGCGATCGGTCTGGGAGAGCATCAGGATGAAACCGTCCTGATCCCAGCGGGCGAAGGGATCTTCCCGCCGCAGCTCGTGGCGCACCATGCGCGCCAGCTTGGCCAGCATGGCATCGCAGGCCGCTTCGCCAAACAGTTGCTGGATCTTGGCACTGTGGTCGACGGTGAACTGCAACAGGCTGAAGCTGCCACTCTCGGTCGCCAGCCGCTCGTCGAGCAGCTGTTCGAAGTGGCTTCGGCTCTCCAGCCCGGTAAGGGGATCCGTGCCATGCCGCTCTTCCGCCACCGGCTGTGACTCGAGCAGGTGCACCACCCCCAACACCTGACCGTGAACATCGCGCCGGGCCCGCTCTTCCAGCCGAACATAATGACCGTCGTGATGCAGGATGCGGTACTCTAACCGGATCTGGGGCACTCGCCCGCTCTGGCAGGCAGCGAGAGCCTCCTGCAGCACAGCCACATCGTCGGGATGCACCCGTTCCAGCCAGCCGAGATCGTCCAGACCGGTTTCATTCAATCCCAGCAGACGCAGACAGGAGAGATCCCGCTGCACACCCTGTTGCGGGCTCCAGCTCCAGAGTCCCGCCTCCAGCAGAGCCATGGCATCCGCCATCAGTGTCAGATCAAACCGGGTGACCACTTCCCTCAGGGGAGCCTTGAGCATGTCCATCGAATGCCTCGAAACCGAATCTGAATACCTGCTCAATAAGTAACATTGGCTCTCGCGCCGAGCAACAGGGTCAGCTCGCTTTTCCCTGATAACCGCTCATCAGCGCCTGCCAGTTTTCCGGCACGAAGTGAAAACTGGTGTGCAATTGGGACTCTTTACTGAAGGAGCGTTGCAGCCGTTCCAGATTGGCCTGCTGCCAGCTGCCAGGGGAACGGATCGCCCCCTTGTCGAAGTCGATCACCCATACCTTGCCCTCCTTGTCGAGCAGCAGATTGTGGCTGTTGAGATCGGCATGATAGACACCCGCATCGTGCAGCTGGCGCACAGTCTGGCCGACCTTGTGCCACACCTGGTCGGCGATCGGCCCCTGCTTGAGCAGGGCCACCAGATCCTTGGCACCGCGAATACGCTCGATCAGGATGTCGGCGCGATAGAAGGGGCCCTGCTTGACCATCCGGGCCGCAAACGGGCGCGGCACCGGCAAGCCCTGCTCGCTCAACTTGGCCAGCAGAGTGTATTCGGCCATGGCCCGGCTGGATTCCACCCCCTCGAACCAGAAGCGATCCCGCACCACCTTGCCCACCATGCCGCCACGATAGTAATGACGCAGCACCAGATGACGGGATTCATCCTTCACGAACCAGGTCACACCGCGTCCTATGGCAGAACCCACCACCTGGCGATGTGTCTGCCACCAGGCCGGATCAAACAGCTCGGGAGAAGGGTCACGAAAAACCCCTTCGGCGTACCAGCAGATCTGGTTGTGTTCGGTCTGTATTCGCATCTTGGTGATTCCGGTCGGTCAGTAATCGCAATGGTTCGATTCACGATAAGGCGGCTTGCCAGCACGGACCCGTGCACCTTGTGAGGAGCAGGGCCGGTACCGGCTGCCAGTTGCGCGCAATTTTACAATCCACAGGGGAGTTTGCATAATGCCATCCATCCATTTTTCCACCATTGCGCCACATCATGCCGCTGTTCCAAACGCCGCCTTCTTCCATCTGCATCCTGCGGCTCTCCGCCATCGGGGATTGCTGCCACGCGCTGGCGCTGGTGCGCGTCATCCAGCGGGCCTGGCCCCAGACTCGCATCACCTGGATCACCGGCAAAATCGAAGCGACCCTGTTTGCCGACTTGCCCGGGGTCGAGGTGATCGCCTTTGACAAGAGCAAGGGTTGGCGCGGTTATCTCGACCTGTGGCGCACCCTCAAGGGACGCAAGTTCGATGCGCTGCTCCACCTGCAGGCGGCCATGCGCGCCAGCATAGCGACGCTCGGTATCAAGGCCAGGGTCAAACTCGGTTTCGACAAGGCGCGCGCCAACGACGGTCAGTGGTTGTTCACCAACCACAGGGTTCCCTCCCCCACATCTCCCCATGTGCTGGACGGTTTCCTTGCCTTTGCCAAAGAGCTCGGCATCAAGGACCTGACACCGGACTGGCAACTGCCCATCAGCGCCGAACATAAAATCTGGGCCAGGGAGAAAATCGGCGGCAAACCGACTCTGCTCATCTGCGCCGCCGCCAGCAAGGCATTCAAGAACTGGACTGCCGAAGGCTATGCTGCGCTGGCGGATCACGCGGCCAACAAGGGCTTTCAGGTCTTCCTGTGCGGCGGCCCGGCCAAACTGGAGCGGGATCTGGCGGCCGACATACAGCGGCTGAGCCAGAGCAAACCGGTGGATCTGGTGGGGCAGACCAACCTCAAACAGCTGCTGGCCCTGATTGGTGAAGCTAGCCTGGTGCTGGCCCCCGATACCGGCCCCACCCACATGGCAACCCTGGTAGGCACGCCGGTGATCGGCCTCTACGCCCACCACAATCCGGCTCGCACCGGCCCCTATCTGTGCCGTGACTACGTGGTCAGCGTCTATCAGGAACTGATCGAACAGGAAACCGGCAAGCCGCTGGCCGAGCTCGGCTGGCGCACCCGCCTCAAGGATCCGGATGCCATGGGCAAGATAGGGATTGAGAGGGTCATCACCACCTTTGACCGGCTCTGCGCCGATCGTCACCTGCCCAGCTGAGGGCGATTCGGAAATTCCGAGCCATGAGGCAGGGATAACCTGATGGCCCCTGTCCCGCCTGCGGTGCAGAATGGCAGCCGATGTGGGTTACGCTCCCGCAGCAAGCAACGAATACTTTGATCGGCTGGAATATGATTCCAGCCGTTTTTTTATCCGCCGCCTTCTGATAAAATTCGCCGCCTTTACATCCTCCCGACTCAAGAATTTCCTGCGTTTTGCGTTTGGCTGTCTCCCTTTCGGGCACAAGACGGCGGCCTCTGCTACAACCAAAACGCAGCTCTAGATAATAAGGTAATGACATGGCGCAACAAGGCACTCTCTATATCATCTCCTCCCCGAGCGGGGCGGGTAAATCCAGCCTGCTCAATGCCTTGCTGACCCAACACAACCCGGCTGGCAAGATGCAACTGTCGGTTTCCCACACCACCCGTGCCACTCGTCCCGGCGAAGAGAACGGGGTGCACTACCACTTTGTGCAGGTGGAAGAGTTCAAGGAACTGATCGAACGCGGTGACTTTCTGGAGTGGGCAGAGGTATTTGGCAACTATTACGGCACCTCTCGCGCTGCCATTGAAGCCTGCCTGGCTCAGGGGATTGACGTCTTCCTCGACATCGACTGGCAGGGCGCCCGCCAGATCCGCGAGCAGATGCCGACCAAATCCATCTTTATTCTGCCCCCCAGCCGCGCCGAGCTGGAACAGCGCCTGATCGGGCGCGGTCAGGACAGCGCCGAGGTGATTGCCGGCCGGATGGCGAAAGCCATTGCCGAAATGGTGCACTACGACGAGTATGACTATGTCATTATCAACAAGGACTTTGAGCTGGCACTGTTCCAACTCAGGGCCATTATTGAGTGCCAACGGCTGGAAATGCGTCAGCAACAGCAGGCACAACAAAACTTGCTGCAACAGCTACTGGCAGAATAGGCCAAAAACAAGTAAACTTTTGCGTCATTTTTAAACACTGCTTTTTTAAACACAGAAAGCCCAAACACTGGAGTCCTGCATGGCACGCGTTACTGTAGAAGATGCTGTAAAACAGGTAGGTAACCGTTTTGACCTGGTGCTGGTCGCCGCCCGCCGCGCCCGCCAAATCGCGGTTCAAGGCAAAGATCCCCTGGTCGACGAAGAGAACGACAAGCCGACCGTGATCGCCCTGCGCGAGATCGAACTGGGTCTGGTGAACAATCAAGTGATGGATACCCAGGACCGTTACGAGCAGCAAGAACAGGAAGCCGCCGAACTGGCAGCCGTTGCTGCCATCGCCGAAGGCCGCGGTTAAGTAAGTAATTTCCCATGGTCGGCGCCCGCCCGGGTGCCGACTGTTCTTCCCATTTACAACCGCTCGAAAACCTCGCAAACTCAGGACTATTCCTCAATTCCACGGATTGCCGTTTCACCGCTGCGGGGACTGTCTTGTATTTATTTGAAAATCTTAAAGAAATAGCCAGTTCCTACCTGCCTCCAGAGCAGGTTGAGAAGCTCAGGCAAGCCTATGTGGTGGCCCGTGATGCCCACCAGGGACAGATGCGTTCCAGTGGCGAACCCTATATCACCCACCCGGTTGCCGTTGCCCGCATTCTCGGCGACATGCGACTCGATCACGAAACCCTGATGGCCGCAGTGCTGCACGACGTCATCGAAGATACCCCCGTGACCAAGGCCGATCTGGCCGCACTGTTTGGCGATGCCGTCGCCGAACTGGTGGCCGGTGTCTCCAAGCTCGACAAGCTGAAGTTTCGCGATCGCAAAGAAGCTCAGGCCGAAAACTTCCGCAAGATGGTGATGGCCATGACCCAGGATATCCGGGTCATCCTGATCAAGCTGGCCGACCGCACCCACAATATGCGTACTTTGGGTTCGCTGCGGCCGGACAAGCGCCGCCGCATTGCCCGCGAAACCCTCGAGATCTTCGCCCCCATCGCCAACCGCCTCGGTATTCATACCATGAAGAACGAGCTGGAAGAGCTGGGTTTCGAGGCGCTCTACCCCATGCGCTCACGGGTATTGCGAGAGTCGGTACGCCGCGCCCGCGGCAATCGCCGTGAAATCATCGACTCCATCCAGAGCGAGATCGAGGGCCGCCTGCATGAGGCCGGCATCGACTCCCAGGTGAGCGGCCGCGAGAAGAACCTGTTTTCCATCTACAACAAGATGGAAAAAAAAGAGCTGCAATTTCATGAGGTAATGGATATCTACGCCTTTCGCGTCAGAGTGAAGGACATAGATACCTGTTACCGGGTGCTGGGGCAGATGCACAGCCTCTACAAGCCGCGCCCCGGTCGCTTCAAGGATTACATCGCCATCCCCAAGACCAACGGCTATCAGTCGCTGCACACCTCGCTGGTGGGACCCCACGGGGTGCCGGTGGAGGTACAGATCCGCACCGAGTTCATGGATCAGATGGCCGATAAAGGGGTTGCTGCTCATTGGGCCTACAAGCAGGATGGCGACAGCTCGGGCACCACGGCCCAGATCCGCGCCCAGCGCTGGATGCAGAGCCTGCTGGAGCTGCAGCAGAGTGCCGGCAGCTCGTTTGAGTTCATCGAAGGGGTCAAGACAGACCTGTTCCCTGACGAGATCTACGTATTCACTCCCGAAGGTCGCATCATGGAGCTGCCCACGGGTGCCACGCCGGTGGACTTCGCCTACACGGTACACACAGATATCGGCCACGCCTGTGTGGGGTCACGGGTTGACAGACATCCCTACCCCCTCAGCAGCCCGCTCTATTCGGGGCAGACGGTAGAGATCATCACGGCACCGGGCGCCCGCCCCAATGCGGCCTGGCTTAATTTCGTGGTGACCACCAAGGCCAGATCCAAGATCCGCCAATTCCTCAAGAATCTGCGCACCGAAGAGTCTGTGGTACTGGGCCGCCGCCTGCTCAACCATGCACTTGGCGCCAAGAACATCGAAGACATTCCGGAACCCCGCATCAAGCAGGTGCTGGCCGATACCAAACACGAAAACCTGCAAGGTCTGCTGGCCGACGTGGGCCTGGGCAACGCCATGAGCGTCATGGTGGCGCGCCGTATGCTGGGGGATGAACTGCCGCCGGAAGAGCAGCCCAAATCCAGCAGCAAGAAGATGCCGATCAAGGGTGCCGATGGCATGCTGGTCACCTTCGCCAACTGCTGCCGCCCGATCCCGGGGGATGCCATCATTGCCCACATCAGCCCGGGCAAGGGGCTGGTGATCCACCAGGAAGCCTGCCGCAACATCAAGGGCTACAGCCGCGAGCCGGACAAGTATCTGCCGGTGCAGTGGGAGGTGGACAAGGATCAGGAGCAGGAATTCCGCACCGGCATCAGCATAGAGATAGTCAACCATCAGGGTGCGCTGGCCGAGCTGGCCAACGTGATTGCCGCCACCGGCGCCAACATTCACGCCATCAGCACCGAAGAGAAGGATGGCCGTGTCTATCTGGTCACCCTGCTCATCACCACCAAGAGCCGCATCCACCTGGCCAACATCATGCGCAAGATCCGCGTGATGCCCAATGTGCTCAAGGTGAGCCGACAAAAGAACTGAAAACAGGCGGCGCAAGCCGCCTGCTGCTTTTATAGAGATAAGCCATGATCCCCGAATGCCTCAAGCAAATCAGTATCATACTGACCCAGCCTCAACCCGGCTCAACCCGCTTGCTGCGCACTCTTGGCACACCCGCCTCACCCTATAGAAACTGATATGACTCCTGAACGATTTAAACGGATTTCCGACATGCTGGCCCAGCGTCAGCTCGACTTGACCGTCTGCATGGAAGAGGTTCATAAACCTCACAACCTGGCCGCCATAGTGCGTACCGCCGATGCGATTGGCATCCACAGGGTGCATGCCGTCTGGCCCAAGACCTGGATCCACAAGCGCAAGGGCACGGCCCGCGGCAGCCAGAACTGGGTGGATGTGAAGCTGCACCCGGATATCGGCAGCGCCGTGGCCGAGCTGAAAGCCTCCGGCATGCAGATAGTGGCGACCCACCTCTCGGAGAGCTCGGTGGACTTTCGCACCATCGACTACACCAGACCCACCGCCATTCTGGTGGGTCAGGAGAAACACGGCATCGGTGAAGAGGCGCTGGCCCTGGCCGATCACCATATCGTCATCCCCATGGTGGGCATGGTGCAGTCCCTCAACGTCTCGGTGGCTGCCGCCGCCATCCTCTACGAGGCACAGCGTCAGCGCGAGCTGGCGGGCTGTTATCAGCGCGGCTGTCCCCTCACGCTTGAAGAACAGAACACTATCTTGTTCGAGGGGGGCTACCCCATCTATGCCCAGCTCTGCAAAGAGAAAGAGATGCCCTATCCCCAGCTCGGCCCGGCCGGTGAAATTCTGGCGGACGAGGCCTGGTGGCAACGGATGCAGCTGACCCGCAAGGGCTGGGCTGCACAACAGGAAGATCCCCTGGATATGGAGTATCCAACCGATGAAATTTAACTGTCTGCCCCTGCTGGCACTGACCCTGTTTTCTGCCGGAGCCCTTGCCGTGACCAATCCCTATCCGCTGACATCCGAAGCCGAGGTCCCCGCGCTTTACCAGCAAACGCTGCCCGACTTCTGGCGTACACATGCTATCGAGGGGGAGTTCAAGGCCAGAGATGGCGTCACCATCCGCTATGCCGCCCTGCGCCAGGCCAAGGTGGATCGCGCCATCGTCATCGTCAATGGTCGGGTCGAGAGCTATCTCAAGTATCAGGAACTGGCCTGGGATCTGTGGCGCCAGGGCTACAGCCTCTACCTCATCGATCACCGGGGACAGGGCTTGTCCGACCGTATGCTGGCCGACAAGCAGAAAGGCTATGTTGCTGATTTCGAAGATTATGTGGTGGATCTCAAACAGTTCCACGACCAGGTCATCATGGCAGACCAACCCGCCAAACTGTTCCTGCTGGCTCACTCCATGGGCGGTGCCATCTCGGCGCTTTACCTGGAACGCTGGCCGGATGATATCAAGGCGGCCGTGCTCTCCTCCCCCATGATGGGCATCAACCTCGGCGGTCTGCCCAAATGGCTGGCACAGGGGCTCGCGGCCAGCATAGACACGGTCGGCAGCTGGCTGGGCGAACCACCCTATGGTCCCGGCCAGGGCAGCTACCAGTCACACGAATTTGCCGATAATGGCCTGAGCCACAGCGCGCCGCGCTATCAGGCGTTTCGCGATCTCTACGAACAGCACCCGCAAATCAAGCTGGGGGGGGTAACCGCCCACTGGATCCGCGAAGGGATAGCCGCTGGAGATACCGCCATTGCCGCCGCTGATCGGATCAAGACGCCACTGCTGCTGCTGCAGGCGGGGGAAGACAGCGTGGTAGACAATGCCGCCCAGGATGCTTTCTGTGCCAAGGCCAGATGTGAAGGGGGCAAACCGCTGCGGATAGAGGGCGCCTGGCATGAGCTGTTTATCGAGGCAGACCCTCAGCGTCAGGCCGCACTGAGCGCGACCCTGGCGTTCTTCGAGCGCTTCTAGCGCTGGTTATTTTTTGGATCCCTAAATAAATGGGGTGATGCAAAACGCTGGGGTACACTGCCCCGGCGTTCAATTGATGCCGAGGTAATGATGTTCAAGGTAGTTGTATCCGATCTCGATGGCACCCTGCTCAACAAGCAGCACCAGATCTCCCCCCGCACCCGTGACACCCTGCACCGTCTGGTCGAACAAGGGATCAAGTTCGTGGTGGCCACTGGCCGGCACCATGTGGATGTGCGCAGCATTCGCGACACCCTCGGGCTGGACATCTACCTCATCACCTCCAACGGTGCCGTGGTGCACGACAAGCAGGATCAACTCATCTTCAATCAGGCGCTGCCAGCTGCCGTGGCCGCCGAGCTGATCGCACTGGATCGCGACCCTTCCATTCACCTCAATGTCTACTATGGCGACGAGTGGCTGGTAGAAGAGGAATTGCCCTGGTTGCTGCAATTCCATGACGAGTCCGGCTTCACCTACCGCCTCACCGACCTCGCCACCCACCCGATGGACAAGGTCAACAAGGTCTTCTACATCGGCGAGCACGAGAAGCTGCTGCAGATCGAGGCTCACCTCAACCAGCATTATGGTGATCGACTCAACGTCACCTTCTCCCTGCCGGACTGCCTCGAAGTGATGCACGCCGGGGTGCACAAGGGCAATGCCGTGCGCGCCGTGCTGGCACAGCATGGACTGGATATGTCTCAGGCCGTCGCGTTCGGGGATGGCATGAACGACTTCGAGATGCTGGACATGGTGGGCCGTGGCGTTGTGATGGGCAATGCCCACGACCGTCTCAAGCTCGCCTTGCCGGCACATGAGCAGACCCTGAGCTCGGACGAAGATGGGGTTGCCGTCTATCTGGAGCAGCTGTTCGCCCTCAGTACTGCTGGCGCAGCCTGACCCGTGACAACATGGGTACCACGACTCTGGTATCCATGTTGTTTGGCAGATATTTCAAATCGAGACACAGGCGAAATCTCCCTCAGCCTGCAACCTGTCCCACATCCCCTATCCCCTCACCAGATGAGGCTTTTCAGATTCAACTGCTCCAGCATGCTAGCGCTACTCTTCCACTCGAAACTCTGGTTGGCCCCCCCGTAGCACTCCGCCAGCCGGAGCGGTGTGCCGGGCTTGTGGCGACGACCGGCGACATCCAGACACCGATCAACCTTGTGATTGAGCAGACGATCCGCCTGCCACTGCCATTGGCGGCTATCATCCTGACACTCGGCCAGCACGAGATCGCTCACCCCCTTGGCCACCAGACAGCGCTGCTCAAGCTGCAGGGCGCCGGCATCCCAGTTGAACTGCTGTCGGGTTATCTTTTCACAAGGTTGAGTGATCAGTTGATCCTGGGCATTCAATGCCACACAAAAACCACCGCTGGTCATCAGGGCAGAGGGAGCATCGATGGCCTGCCTGGGGGCGGCGCCCATCAGGATTTCATCCGGCTTGGGTTTGTACGAGCAGCCGCTGAGGGCCACGACAACCAGCGCCAACGTGCTGGCGCGAACTGTATTATGGTGCATATGACATTTTGGCCTGAGAAGTGTTCAATAATGCCCACTTTGCTGTGGGTCTGCGGCCCAGCATACCCGAAGCGGTGACAGGAAAGTGCCAACAGAAGTGTAAACAGACGTGACAAACACAGAGGCGGGGAAGAGAAGAAACGCCGGAAAGCGAAAAACCCCGCCGAAGCGAGGTTTTTCTGAATATGGTCGGTGATAAAGGATTCGAACCTTTGACCCTCTGGTCCCAAACCAGATGCGCTACCGGGCTGCGCTAATCACCGAGACAATTTTTTTACTGCAACACTCTTTCAAAACACCAAGACAACCACTTTCGGTCATCTTCATCATACAGCAAGTATGGTGCGAAGAGAGGGACTCGAACCCTCACACCCGGGGGGCACTAACACCTGAAGCTAGCGCGTCTACCAATTCCGCCACCTTCGCATACCTGACAAGCTGTAAAATGGGGTGGCTGATGGGGCTCGAACCCACGACAACCGGAATCACAATCCGGGACTCTACCAACTGAGCTACAGCCACCACAGCTGTTTTCGTTCCACAACACGCCCGTTTAACCGGCGCACTTTAAATGGTGCGCCCGACAGGATTCGAACCTGTGACCTCTGCCTCCGGAGGGCAGCGCTCTATCCAGCTGAGCTACGGGCGCTACGCTGTCGAACGGGGCGCATTATTGATGATGGGGGCAGGCTTGTCTACACTTTTTTGCTCCCGCCAAATCAACCGCTTGTTTTTCCATCGTTTATGGCGCTTTTTCACCATTTTTGTTTCATTCAGGCTGGATCCAGCTCTGCAACGCTAATTTGTTCCCCCCTAATGGTGATGCATCCAGCAGTGGAACTTGACTTGCTTCAATGCCCCCCTAAAATGAATGAACGTTCATTCAGCCGTTGTGATAATCGAGTCATGAACAAGAAAGAACGCATTTTCAATGCGGCTCATGAAATTCTTGGCGAGCAGGGTTTCCACGGTCTGTCCATTGCCGTGGTTGCCAAGAAAGCCAAGGTGGCAGCGGGCACCATCTACCGTTACTTCAGTGACAAAGATGACCTGATCCGCCAGCTCTATCAACACAGTATCCTCCAGTGTCATCCCCTGGTCATGGAAGGTGTGCAGATAGAGGAGGTGTCATTTCAGCAATTTCGGCGTCTGTGGCTCAACATCCACGCTTTTTTTGCCGACGACCCCAACGCACTCAAATGCAAGTTGCAATATGAGTGTTCCCCGTTGGGAGCCGAACTGGAGAAAGACCCGGTCATCATGGCCGCCTGGGCGCCTCTGGATCGCTTCTTCGAACGGGGACGTGAACAGGGTCTGTTTATCGATCTACCCGTCCGGGCACTGCAGGTGCTGAGTCTGGACTGTGTGGGAACTCTGGCGCTACAACGCCAGGTTCATCACTTTGAGCTGACGCAAGAACAGCTGGAAGCCGCGATCCGGGCCAGCTGGAATGCCATTTTAACCCCCAATTTTTCCACCTCAGGAGTCTGTTCATGAAAAAGTGGATGGCCATCATGTTGCTGATAGCGCTCGTCTTGTTTGGCAGCGTCATCGGCTTCAATATGTTCAAACAGAAGAAGATTGCAGAGTTCATGGCCAACCGGCCTGAGCCCGAGTTCCCCGTCACCGCCATGGTGACCAAGTCCCAGGACTGGGTGCCGACCATAGAGGCAATCGGCTTCATCGAGCCGAATCAGGGGGTGACACTCTCCAGCGAACTGGCAGGCACAATCGATGCCATCACCTTCGAGTCGGGCAAACCGGTCCAGGCTGAGCAGCTGCTGCTGAGCCTGGACTCCAGCGTGGAGAAGGCCAATCTGCAAGCCTCCCTGGCCAAGCTGCCGGCGGCGCGAGCCAAGTTCGAGCGTTTCCAGAACCTCTACAAGAAGAGCTCCATCTCCAAGGATCAACTGGATGATGCCGAAGCCAGCTACCGTTCACTGGAAGCGGACATCGACAGCCTGAAGGCAACCATTGCCCGTCGCCAGGTACGTGCCCCCTTCGGTGGCGTGGTCGGTCTGCGTAACGTCTTCCTCGGCCAGTACCTGCAACCGGGTACCGACATAGTGCGGCTGGAAGATACCAGTGTGATGCGCCTGCGCTTCACCGTGCCCCAGACCGATATCTCCAAAATCACTCTGGGCCAGACCGTCAAGATCAATGTGGACTCCTATCCGCAAGTGCAATTTGACGGGCATATCACCGCCATTGAACCCGCAGTCAACTACCAGAGCGGCCTGATCCAGGTACAGGCTGACATCCCGAACAACGGCGGTCAGCTTCGTTCCGGCATGTTCGCCCGCGCCAGCATCATTCTGCCCACGGTAAAAGACCAGGTTGTGATCCCGCAATCCGCCATCTCCTTCACCCTGTATGGCGAGAACGTCTATGTCATTCATGAGGCGGACGGCGTGAAACGGGCCAAGCAGGTAGTGGTCAAGGCGGGTGAGCGTCGCGGCAATGACGTGCATGTGCTGTCCGGCATCAAGGCTGGAGACCAGATAGTGCTGTCGGGTCAGGTTCGCCTGAGCAACGACACCAAGGTACACGTGGTCGAAAACGATGCCCTGGCCGTTCCGGCACAAACCCCGATGCTGTAAGCGCGGAGATCTGCAATGCGATTTACTGACATATTTATAAAACGGCCTGTGCTGGCGATCTCGCTCAGCTTCCTGATCGCCCTGCTGGGCTTTCAGGCCATCTTCAAGATGCAGGTGCGGGAATACCCCGAGGTGACCAATACGGTGATCACGGTCAGCACCAGCTACTATGGCGCCAGTGCAGACCTGATCCAGGGATTCATCACCCAGCCGCTGGAGCAGGCGGTGGCACAAGCCGACAACATCGACTTCATGACCTCCTCCAGTCAGCTGGGCAGCTCCACTGTCACGGCCTTCATGAAGCTGAACACGGACCCCAACGCCGCGCTCTCCGACATACTGGCCAAGGTCAACTCGGTACGCTCCCAGTTGCCGAAAGAGGCGGAAGACCCCTCGGTCACCTCCTCCACCGGCTCGACCACGGCAGTGCTGTATCTTGGCTTCACTAGCCCCGAGCTGAACTCCAGCCAGATCACCGACTATCTGGAACGGGTCATCAAGCCGCAGCTCTTTACCGTGGGCGGTGTTTCCAAGGTTGACCTCTACGGTGGGGTCGAGTTCGCCCTGCGGGTATGGCTGGATCCGGCCAAGATGGCAGCCTTCAACCTGACCGCCAGCGATGTGATGACTGTGCTCAACAGCAACAACTATCAGTCAGCCACCGGTCAGGCAACGGGTTACTTCACCCTGTTCAACGGCAATGCCGAGACCCAGGTCAGCGATACCGACGAGCTCAAGCGGCTGGTCGTCGCCACCCGTGACGGCAAGGTGATCCGCCTCTCCGACATCGCCAAGGTGACGCTGGAGAAGAGCCACGACATCTATCGCGCCAGTGCCAACGGTCGCGAAGCCGTGGTCATGGCGGTCAACGCAGCACCGACCGCCAACCCCATCAACATCGCCCACGATGTACTGGAGTTGATGCCGAGCCTGAAGAGCAACATGCCGAGCACCATGCAGACCAATGTGCTGTATGACTCCACCATCGCCATCAACGAGTCCATCCACGAGGTTATCAAAACCATACTGGAAGCAGCTGCCATAGTGCTGGTGGTGATCACCCTGTTCCTTGGCTCCTTCCGTGCCGTCATCATCCCGATCATCACAATACCGCTCAGTCTGATCGGCGTAGTGATGATGATGGATCTGTTCGGCTTCTCCATAAACCTGATGACCCTGCTGGCCATGGTACTGGCCATAGGTCTGGTGGTGGATGACGCCATAGTGGTGCTGGAGAACGTCGACCGCCACATCAAACAGGGGGAGGAACCCTTCCGGGCCGCCATCATAGGGACCCGCGAGATAGCCGTGCCGGTTATCGCCATGACGGTCACCCTGGCGGCTGTGTACGCGCCGATCGCCCTGATGGGCGGCATCACGGGTTCCCTGTTCAAGGAATTTGCCCTGACCCTGGCGGGGGCGGTATTTGTCTCCGGCATCATAGCCCTGACTCTGTCGCCCATGATGTGCGCCAAGATGCTCAAGGCCAACGAAAAGCCGGGCAAGTTCGAGAGCACGGTTCATCACCTGCTGGAACGGATGACAGACCGCTACGACAGCATGCTGCACGCCGTGATGCAAAAGCGCATCGTGGTCTTGGTGTTTGCCGTCATCGTATTTGGGAGCCTGCCTCTGCTGTTCAAGTTCATCCCCAGTGAACTGGCTCCGTCAGAGGACAAGGGGGTGATGGCCGTGCTGGGTACGGCACCGTCCAACGCCAACCTGGACTACATCGAAAACACCATGGCGGACGTGAACAAGATCCTGGATGAGCAGCCGGAAATCGCCTACTCCCAGGTCTTCTCCGGTGTGTTCAATGCCAACCAGGCCTTTGGTATCGCCTCCATGGTGCCCTGGAGCCAGCGTGAAGCGAGCCAGAAAGAGGTACTGGACCGGGTTGCCAATCTGGTGAAAGACATCCCCGGCATGGCCATCACCACCTTCCAGTTCCCGGAACTGCCAGGTGCGTCGAGCGGTCTGCCGATCCAGTTCGTCATCACGACGCCGAAGAGCTTCGAAAGCCTGTTCCTGATCGCCGGTGAAATGCTGGCGGCCACCCAGGCCAACGGCCAATTCGTCTATTCGGATCTCGATCTGAACTACGACTCCGCCACCATGAAGATCAAGATCGACAAGGACAAGGCGGGTGCCTACGGCATCACCATGCAGGACATAGGTATCACCATGGGCACCATGATGGCGGACGGTTACGTCAACCGTATCGACCTGGATGGCCGCTCCTATGAAGTGATCCCGCAGGTCGAGCGCAAGTACCGCATGAACCCGGAATCCATCAAGGGTTACTACGTGCGGGCGGCTGACGGTAAATCCATCCCGCTGGGGAGCCTCATCAGTATCGAAGTAGTCGGTGAGCCCCGTGCCCTGCCCCACTTCAACCAGCTGAATTCGGCCACCATAGGCGCAGTACCGGCACCGGGCGTGGCCATGGGGGATGCGATCAACTGGTTCAAGGCCACAGCCGAAGAGAAGCTGCCGCAAGGCTATCGCTACGACTTCATGGGTGAAGCCCGTCAGTTCGTGACCGAGGGCAATGCGCTCTACGCCACGTTCGCACTGGCCCTCGCCATCATCTTCCTGGTGCTGGCGATCCAGTTCGAATCCGTGCGTGACCCCCTTGTCATCATGGTCTCTGTCCCTCTTGCCATCAGTGGCGCCTTGATTGCGCTGGCATGGGGCATGGCCACCATGAACATCTACTCCCAGGTAGGCCTTATCACCCTGGTGGGTCTGATTACCAAGCACGGTATTCTGATCTGCGAAGTGGCGAAGGAAGAGCAGTTGCTGCATGGCATGAACCGGATGGAAGCCGTGATGCAGGCAGCCAAGGTGCGTCTGCGCCCCATACTGATGACCACGGCCGCCATGATTGCGGGTCTGATCCCGCTGCTGTATGCCGCGGGTGCCGGTGCGGCCCAGCGCTTCAGTATCGGTATCGTGATCGTGGCCGGTCTGGCGATCGGCACCATCTTCACCCTGTTCGTGCTGCCGGTGATCTATACCTACCTGGCCTCCGAACACAAACCCCTGCCGGTGTTTGATGAATCCATTCCGCCCAAAGCGAAAGGGAGTCACTGATACTCAAATTGACTGCTCAAGGCCCCGTTTCGGGGCCTTATTTTTATCACGCTAACGAAACACGACATAAGTGCATGAAGCAGTTAAACTAAATGGCAATATATCCAGACCGCAAGGACGCCATGTCAGGACTCTTCTCCAAGACCGCGCAGGCCGTCGGCCGCAACGGACTCTCATACCGACTGCTCTCCTATATTCTGGTGTGCAGTACCGTATTGGCGATGATCATTACGGCGCTTCAGCTTGCCTGGGATTACCGTAAAGATGTCGCTGTCATTGAAAGCAGCATCGGCCAGATCGAAGCTTCCTTCCTGCAGCCCATCGCCGCCAGTTTGTGGAATCTGGATGAAGAGCAGGTCAAGGTGCAGATCGAAGGCATCATGAACCTGCCCAACATGCAATTCGTGATGGTCAAGGAGATGCTCGGCAACTCGGAAGTCCCGCTGTTGACTCAGGGGGTCGAACGGGAAAGCTACGACATCTCCCGTGAATTCAACCTCACCTATCAGGGTGAAGTGGTTGGCAAGCTCTTCGTCGCAGCCTCCCTCGAGCAGATCTATCAGCGCCTTATCGAAAAGTCCGTGCTGATCCTGGTCAGTCAGACCATCAAAACGCTGGTGGTCTCATTCTGCATCCTGATCATCATTTACTATCTGGTGGTTCGCCATCTCAACCGCATCGCCAACTACGCCCAAAAATTCAATCTGGACAGGCTGGCTGTCGAACTGACGCTGGAAGGCCGCCCTCTGCCCCGCAAGAAACCCGATGAACTGGATACCCTGGTCGCCACCCTCAACCAGATGCGAACACGGCTGAACGATGAGTTTGCGGCGCGTCATCAGGCGGCAGAACAGCTGCAACAGGAGCGGGACTTCTCCGCCACCCTGATCAACTCTGCCAATATGGTCATCTGCTGCATGGAGCCGGATCTCAACATCGCCAGCATCAACCCGGCGGCCATACTGCTGACCGGCTACCACCAGCAGGAAATATTGCAGCACAACTGGCTGGATCTGTTTGTCAGCCAGGAGCAGCGGGAAGACCTGACCCTGGCCCTGGCCGATCACGGCGCCATCGAGGATAAAGAGGTCATCATGCATGACCAGCAGGGCCATGAGCTGGTACTGCAGTGGACCTTCGCCCCCTTCTACGAAGGGCCCAACCTCAAGTATCTGATCGGATTCGGTTATGACATCACCCGCCTGAAGAAGGTTGAGCGGGAGATCATTCAGCTCAACGAGCTGCTGGAAGGCAAGGTGGAAGAACGGACCCGCAGCCTGAGCGATGCCAACAATCAACTGGGCAGGGCATACGACGATCTGAAACAGGCCCAGCAAACCCTGGTGGAATCGGAAAAGATGGCCTCACTCGGTTCCCTTGTTGCTGGGGTCGCCCACGAGATCAACACCCCCATCGGCATCAGCGTGACCGCCTCCTCCTACCTGCAGGAGCGGGTGGCCGACTTCAAGCAGCACATCGAATCCAAGCAGCTGTCGCGCTCCTATCTCAACGAGTTCACCGTCAACCTCGACGAGTCCATGCAGCTGCTGCAGGGCAACCTGCGCCGCGCATCTGAGCTCATCGCCAGCTTCAAGCAGGTGGCGGTGGATCAGTCGTCCGAGGCACGCTACAACTTCAGCCTCGCCGACAACCTGCATCAGGTGGTGGTCTCCCTCGGTCACAAGCTGAAGAAGGCCCAGTGCGAGGTGGATATCCAGTGCGATCCCAAGCTGTCGATCTTCTCCTTCCCCGGCAGCTTCACCCAGATCTACTCAAACCTGATCCTCAACTCCATCAATCACGGCTTCGACAACTGGGACAAGCCCAAGAAGATCACCATCAAGGTGGAACAAGAGGGTGAAGAGCTGCTGATCAACTACAGCGACAACGGCTGCGGCATACCGCCGGAGATATTGCCGCGCATCTTCGACCCCTTTGTCACCTCCAAGCGAGGCCAGGGCGGCAGCGGGCTCGGCACCCACATCATCTACAACCTGGTGGTGCAGTTGCTGAAAGGCCGCATCAGCTGTGCCAGCGAGCCGGGCAATGGCGCCCAGTTCCATATTCGCCTGCCAATCCAACATAACTGAGTGCTGGCTCTTGTGAGCCAGCCGCTTTATCCCCATCATGCTGTGATTGCCTTCTTAATGAGCGGAGAATCTCGCAATGGCACAGCATTTTGACTATATCGCCATCGGCGGCGGCAGTGGCGGTATCGCCTCGGCGAACCGGGCTGCCATGTACGGCAAAAAAGTTGCCCTGATTGAAGCCAAAGAGTTGGGGGGAACCTGCGTCAACGTCGGTTGTGTACCGAAGAAAGCCATGTGGTATGCAGGCCAGATCGCCGATGCCCTGAAATATGGCGCCGATTACGGCTTCGATACCACACTCAATCAATTCAGCTGGGCCAAGCTGGTCGAGTCCCGCCAGGCCTACATAGGCCGCATCCATCAGTCCTACCAGAATGTGCTGGGCAAAAACCAGATCACCGTCGTCAAAGGCTTCGCCCGCTTCGTCAATAGCAACACGATCGAGGTCAATGGTGAACAATTCACTGCCGATCACATACTGATCGCCACCGGTGGCCGCCCTGAAGTACCCACTATTCCCGGCGCCGAACTGGGGATCGACTCTGATGGTTTCTTCGATCTGCAGGCGCAGCCCAAGCGGGTTGCCGTGGTCGGTGCTGGCTATATCGCGGTCGAAATTGCTGGCGTGATGCAGGCCCTCGGCAGTGAAACCCATCTGGTGGTTCGCAAACACGCGCCGCTGCGCAACTTCGATCCCATGATCCACGAGACCCTGGTGGAGATCATGGCGCAAGAAGGGCCCAAACTGCACATCCATGCCACTCCCAAAGCGGTAATCAAGAACGCTGATGACAGTCTGACACTGCAGCTGGAAGATGGTCGCCACCTCACGGTCGACTGCCTGATCTGGGCCATTGGCCGCACGCCAGCCACCGACAATCTCAACCTGACAGCAGCCGGCATCGAACTGGACGACAAGGGTTTTATCCCGACCGACAAGTTCCAGAACACCGCCGTCGCCAACGTCTATGCGGTGGGTGACAACACGGGTCGCATCCAGCTGACCCCGGTGGCCGTCGCCGCAGGTCGCCGCCTCTCCGAGCGGTTGTTCAACAACAAGCCCAATGAACACCTTGACTACAATCTGGTGCCGACAGTGGTGTTCAGCCACCCTCCCATTGGCACCATAGGCCTGACCGAGCCGGAGGCCATCGCCGAGTATGGCGAGAGTCAGGTGAAGGTGTACCGCAGCCAGTTCACCGCCATGTATTCGGCACTGACACAGCATCGCCAACCCACTCGTATGAAGCTGATCTGTGTCGGGCCGGAAGAAAAAGTGGTCGGTCTGCACGGCATCGGCTTTGCCATGGACGAGATCCTGCAAGGCTTCGGCGTCGCCATGAAAATGGGGGCCACCAAGGCGGACTTCGACAACTGCGTCGCCATCCACCCGACCAGCGCGGAAGAGTTCGTGACCATGCGCTAAATGTACGTGAAGCCAGCCTCATCACACCATCAGGCTGGCTTCATAACTGCGTTGCTATCCCCATCCCACCAGCGCGGAAGAGTTCGTGACCATGCGCTAAATGTGCGTGAAGCCAGCCTCATCACACCATCAGGCTGGCTTCAATAACTGCGTTGCTATCCCCATCCCACCAGCGCGGAAGAGTTCGTGACGATGCGTTAAGCCTCTCGCCCTCTTCCTAGCAACCCGGCCCAGGCCGGTTTTTTTCATGTCCTTCCTTCCGTAGCCCAGTAAAACCCTCGCTTTTTACGCCGATTTTACGCCCGCCCCATGCCGCTTTATGGCGCCTTTACGCCTGTTTTACATACCCTTTCAGCGTCAACTACACCAACGGAGTCGATGCTGTCTTACATCGACTCTTGCAGCTAATTATTTCAATGGAGTCGATATGAATTGGCTATATCTGCTGCTGGTCCTCGCCCTTATGGGTTATCTGTTGCGCGCGTTAACGCGCAGCCACGAGTGAGGGCTCTGATATGTGGCAAGAAGTGATCTATCCGGTAGCCTTTGTGCTGCTGGTCCTGCTGCCAGCACCCCTGCTTGGCAGCTATATATATCGGGTGTTTGAAGGCAAGAGCCGCTGGCTGTCGCCGATCGAGCGCGCCACCCTGGCCTGCTGCGGCACGGACGGACGGGAGCAGGATTGGAAGTCCTACGCCCTCAGCCTGCTGGCCTTCAACGGTGCCGGTTTCGGTCTGCTGTTCCTGATCCTGATGGCACAAGGCCTGCTTCCCCTCAACCCGCAGCAATTGCCAGGGCTGAACTGGGAACTGGCCTTCAACACAGCGGTCAGCTTCATGACCAACACCAACTGGCAAGCCTATTCCGGTGAGGCCAGCCTCTCCTACTTCAGCCAGATGGTGGGGCTTACCACCCAGAACTTCGTCTCCGCCGGTACCGGTGCGACCGTCGCCGTCGCCCTGTTTCGCGGCATCTCCCGCCAGCAGACCATACACCTTGGCAACTTCTGGCAGGATCTCGTGCGCTTCTGCCTCTATGTACTGTTGCCGATGGCGCTGATCATGGCACTGCTGCTGGTGTGGCAGGGTGTGCCCCAGAGCCTGTCTGCCTACCTGCCGTTCCACAGTCTGGAAGGTCAGGAGCAACTGCTGCCACTGGGCCCCGCTGCCTCGCAAATTGCCATCAAGCAGCTAGGTTCCAACGGTGGTGGCTTCTTCGGTGTCAACTCGGCTCACCCGTTCGAGAACCCGACCGCCCTTTCCAACTGGCTGGAGATGGTCGCCCTGCTGACCCTTCCCGCCGCGCTGGTCTGCACTCTGGGCCGTTACGTGAAGGACACGGGCCACGGCCGCGCCATCCTCACCGCCATGGCGTTGCTGTTCGTGCTGGGGCTCAGTCTCTCTGTTACTCAGGAGATGAAGCCGGACCCGAACCTGACTCAACTCACAACTCAGATGGGCAACTGGGAAGGCAAGGAGAGCCGGTTCGGCCCTGTGCTCTCCAGCATTTGGGAAGTCGCCACCACAGCCGCCTCCAACGGGTCGGTCAACGCCATGCATGACAGCTTCACCCCCCTCGGCGGCATGGTCGGCATGTTCAACATGTTGCTCGGTGAAGTGGTCTTTGGCGGTGTGGGTGCCGGTATCTACGGCATGATGCTGTTCGTTCTGCTGACCGTGTTCCTCTGCGGCCTGATGGTGGGGCGCACCCCGACCTATCTGGGCAAGCGCCTCGGTATCACTGAGATGAAATGGGTTGTCGCCAGCATGCTGGTGATGCCAGTCGGGGTATTGGTGATCGGCGGGGTGACGCTGCTGATGCCGGATGCCAGCACCATCATAGGTCATGAAGGCCCCCACGGGCTGTCACGGCTGATCTATGCCTATGCCTCGGCCGCGGGTAACAACGGCTCCGCCTTTGCTGGTCTCGCAGCCGCCGATAGCTGGCAATGCATCGCCATCGGCCTGGCCATGCTGCTCGGGCGCTTCGGTTACATCATCCCTGTGCTGGCCATCGCAGGTCAGCTCGCCCGCGCCCCGCGCCAGGAGACGGGTGAGAGTGACTTCCCGATCCGCGGCCCTCTGTTCATTACCTTGCTGATTATCACAGTGTTGCTGATAGGTGGACTCTCCTTCCTGCCGGTACTGGCACTGGGCCCGGTAGCCGAGTATCTGAGCCTGATGCAGGGAGCGTTCTGATGAACGACGCCAGCGCGATCACATCACAGATGCCAATGGTCAACTATTTGATACTGGGAGCTTTTCAATGAGCAAGTCCATATCCATCACATCCCACGCCGACAAGGTGAAGGGTAAAAAGCAACGCTCGCAAATCGTACAGGCCATGGCCGAAGCGCTTTACCGCTTCAATCCCATGACACTGTTTGGCAGCCCTATTCTGTTCACGCTCTGGCTGGCTGCCGTCATGGCAACCGTGGAGTCCCTGCTGGGGCAGCCCTTGTCTGGGGTCGCCCCCAGTCTGGCCTGGCAACTGACCGCCTGGCTGTGGCTGACCCTCTGGTTTGCCAACTTTGCCGAGACCCTGGCCGAAGGTCGTGGCAAGGCGAGAGCCGACAGTCTGAAGGCGGGCATGAGCCAGCTCAAGGCTCGTCGGGTGACCGATGCCAAAGATGGTCAGGGCGAATGGGTGCCTGCCACCAGCCTGCTGAAAGGCGATCTGGTGCTGGTACGCAGCGGCGAGATGATCCCGGCCGATGGTGAAGTGGTCGCCGGTATTGCCTCGGTCAACGAAGCCGCCATCACGGGGGAATCTGCCCCCGTCATCCGCGAATCCGGCACCGACCGCAGTGGCGTGACTGGCAACACCACAGTGGTCTCCGACGAGATCTGGGTACGCGTCAGCAACAATCCGGGTGAAAGTACGCTGGATCGGATGATAGCCCTGGTCGAAGGAGCAAAGCGCCAGAAGACCCCGAACGAGATGGCGCTCGACGCCCTGCTGGTGGGTCTGACCCTGATCTTCCTGCTGGTGGTGGCGACCCTGCCCTGGTTCCTCAACTACAACGGCACTCAGGTACCCAGGCTCTATCTGATCGCCCTCTTCATCACTCTGATACCGACCACCATAGGCGGTCTGCTCTCCGCCATCGGGATCGCCGGTATGGACCGGCTGGTGAAGCTGAACGTGATAGCCAAATCAGGCCGTGCCGTGGAGGCCGCCGGTGACGTGCGCACCCTGTTGCTGGACAAGACAGGCACCATCACCTTCGGTAACCGCATGGCAGACGAGCTGATCCCGGCACCTGGGGTGGATCCCTCCCTGCTTGCCCAGGCGGCCATGCTGGCCTCCCTTGGCGACAATACGCCGGAGGGCAAGTCCATCCTGACTCTGGCGGGCAAGAGCATGGCCAAACCGAGCCAGCTGGAGAGCGACAAGGTGATCCCCTTCAGTGCCGAGACCCGCCTGAGCGGTCTGGATCGCAACGGTCACCAATATCGCAAGGGGGCTGTGGATGCGGTGCTCAACTACCTCTCTCTCGACCGCAAGGCAGTGCCAGAGGTAATCCTCAAGTCGGTGGATCACATAGCTCGTCAGGGCGGCACGCCGCTGCTGGTCTGCACCCACGAGAAGCTGCTGGGGGTCGTGTTCCTCAAGGACATCATCAAACCCGGCATCAAGGCCCGCTTCCAGATCCTGCGTCACATGGGGATCCGCACAGTGATGATCACAGGTGACAACCCGCTGACCGCTGCCGCCATCGCTGCCGAAGCCGGGGTGGATGACTTTATCGCAGAAGCAACGCCGGAGAAGAAGCTGGCTTATATTCGCCAGGAGCAGGCGGACGGGCGTCTGGTGGCCATGTGCGGTGACGGTGCCAACGATGCGCCCGCGCTGGCACAGGCTGACGTGGGTCTGGCCATGAACGAGGGTACCCAGGCCGCCAAGGAGGCGGGCAACCTGGTGGATCTCGACTCCAACCCCACCAAGCTGCTGGACGTGGTACTGGTCGGCAAGCAGTTGCTGGTGACCCGGGGAGCATTGACAACCTTCTCCATCGCCAACGACGTGGCCAAGTACTTTGCCATACTACCGGCTCTGTTCATCGCTGCCTATCCGCAACTGGGTGCGCTGAACCTGATGCAGCTGGGTAGCCCCGAAAGCGCCATCTTGTCGGCCATCATCTTCAACGCCTTGATCATAGTGGCGCTGGTACCGCTGGCCCTGCGCGGTGTCAGTCTGAAGGGAACGGCTGCCAGCCTGCTGCGCCGTAACCTGATGATCTACGGTGTCGGGGGTCTGCTGGTGCCCTTTATCGGCATCAAGTTGATCGATCTGGTCATTACCGGCCTGGGCTTGGTGTAGGAACAAGGGCGCAACGCGCTGAATCCATGGCGTCCATGGCCTGCTGGTGCACCCGATTAATCGGCATCAAGCTGATCGACCTGGTCATCACAGGCCTGGGTCTGGTGTAACGACATAGCGGGGTGCAAGCCAGGCTTGCATCCCATCAACCTGTTTGGAGCAAGAAAATCATGATCGCAATCAGAACCCTACTGACCCTGACCCTGTTGCTGGGCGTCGGCTATCCCCTGGCAGTGACAGGTGTGGCCCAGTTGCTGTTTCCCTGGCAGGCCAATGGCAGCCAGTTGACCAACAAGAAGCAAGAATTTGTCGGTAGCGCCCTGCTGGCGCAGAAATTCGAGCGGGCTGAGTACTTTCATTCCCGTCCTTCCGCCAGTGACTTCGCCACCATTGGCAGCGGCGCCAGCAACCTGGGCGTCAGCTCACCATTGCGTAGCGAGTTCGCCAAGGCACAGGGTGATGTCCAGTCTCCCGCCATGCTGACCCGCTCCGGCTCGGGCCTCGACCCCCATTTGCCGGTGGATGCCGTGCTGGCTCAGGTGAACAGAGTGGCCAAGCAGCGAGGGCTGGATCCCGCCTTGCTGACGGAGCAGGTCAAGTCGGCGACACAAGCTGGTATCCTTGGCCCGCAAGTGGTCAATATCCTTCAGCTGAATCTGTTGCTCGATCAGGGCAAGGATGCCTGATGGCGGCAAAGTCCGGCACATACGGCTGGCGATGACCCACATTTTCGAACTGAGCCAGCGGTTGCTCGATAAGGACAATAATGCGTGATGAGGTAAAGGCGGCAGGTCTGGAGCGGGAGCACCGGGATGCGTGATGAGGCAAGGGCCGACGCCTTGCTGGCGAGCCTGGAGCAAGAACACAAGGGCAAGCTGAAGGTATTCCTCGGTGCCGCACCCGGCGTAGGCAAGACCTACGCCATGCTGCAGGCAGTGCGTGAGCAGGCAAGAGAGGGGGTCGATATCCTGATCGGCGTGGTGGAAACCCACGGCCGTCAGGAGACTCTGGCCCTGCTCGACAAACTTGCCATCCAGCCACGCAAACTCCATCTCCACCGCCAGCAACGTCTGGAGGAGATGGATCTGGATGCGCTGCTTGCACGCAAACCAGCCATAGTGGTGGTGGATGAGCTGGCCCATAGCAACGCCCCCGGCAGCCGCCACGAAAAACGCTGGCAGGATGTGGAGGAGCTGCTCGGTGCCGGCATCGACGTCTACTCCACCCTCAACGTGCAACACCTCGAGAGCCTCAACGATCTGGTGTGGCAACTGACCGGTGTCAGGGTCAAGGAGACCCTGCCCGATCAGGTGCTGCTGGAGGCCGACAGCATAGTGCTGATCGACCTGCCCCCCAAGGAGTTGCTCGGCCGGCTCAAGGAGGGCAAGGTCTATGTGCCCCATCAGGCCAAGGCCGCCCTGCAGTCCTTCTTTTCTCTCAACAACCTGACCGCCTTGCGCGAGCTGGCGATGCAAACCGCCGCCAGCCACGTGGAGGGGGATCTGCAACTGCAGTGGCAAGCTGCGGGCAAGACAACGCTGCCGTTGCGAGGCAAGCTGATGGTTTGCCTCGGCGATCAGCACGGCTCTGCACTGGTGCGTTACGGCCACCGTTTCGCCCAGCGCCGCCAGCTGCCCTGGCTGGTGGTCCATATCGACAGCAAGGGACAACGCTCCGCCGAGCTGGAGCAGGCACTGGCGCTGGCCTCCCACCTAGGGGCCAAGGTGTTGACCCTCTCCAGCCCGGCGGTAGCCAGTACCCTGCTGGAAACGGCCGAGCAGCAACAGGTCTCACAACTACTGCTCGGCAAACCCCACAAGGCCCCCTGGCGCCGCTCCCTGGTGCAACACCTGCTCAAACAGGCACAAGGGCTCGAAATCACGCTGGTGGATACCGAGAAGCGCAAACCCGGCATAGGATTGCAGCCGCTTCACCCCAAGGACATTCGCCAGAGTCTGCTGGCAGTGACCATAATGGGGCTGACATCGGCTGCCGCCTGGGGACTCTCTCACTGGCTGCCCCCTGCCTCCCTGCCGCTGCTGTTCGTATTGGGGGTGCTGGCGACGGCACTCACCACCAGCTTGGTGCCCGCCATTCTGGCGGCCGTGCTGGGGTTTGTCGGCCATAACCTGCTCTTTACCGCCCCTTATTTTTCACTGAGCGTGGCAAGACACAGTGACCTGCTCACCTTGCTGGTACTGCTTATCGTCGGTATGACGGCAGGACGGCTCGCCTCCCGCCAGCGGCAGCAACTGGTGGGCTTGCGCGAAACCCAGCAGCTCGGCAACGCCCTGCTGTCGCTGAGCCAGGGGCTGGCCACCGCCAGCAGTCCGGAAGAGGTACTCAGGCAAGGCACCCAGGCCATCTCCCTGGCCCTGGCTCAACCCGTCTTTGCCCTCGACCAGCATTATCAACACAGGGCTGGTTCGGAAAAAATTGAGCCAGGCCAGACCGACAAAGCCGCCATCGACTGGTGTCTGGCCCAGAAACAGAGTGCCGGAGCCCACACGGCGACGCTCAATGCCGCCGACGCGCAATATCACCATCTCACCGATGAGCTGGTGCTGGGCATCCTGCTGACCAATCCGCTCTCCTCTTCTGCCGAGCACCAGCTGCAAGCCCTGCTCACCGACATCCGAGCGGCCCTGGCCCGGATCGATCTCAACGAACGGTTGGCCGACAGCCAGTTGCAGGCAGAGACGGATCGGATGCGCGCCGCCCTGCTCTCGTCTGTCTCTCACGACCTGAAAACCCCGCTCGCCACCATAATGGGGGCTGGCAGCACCCTGCTGGAGTACGGTGACAGGATCAGCCCGGAGGATCGCAGCGAACTGCTCCATTCGGTGCAGGACGAGGCGCGCCGCCTGCACAGCTATGTGCAGAACCTGCTGGACATGACCCGCATCGGTTCACCCGACTTCCAGCTGAAACGCGACTGGGTCGACCTGGCCGATCTGGTGGAGAGTGCCCGCAAGCGGCTGGAGTCTTCCTGGCGTCAGCACAAGCTGCTGGTGCACTTCGATCAGCAGATCCCCCAGCTTTATGTGCACGGCGCCCTTATCGAGCAGGTGCTGGTCAATATCCTCGACAATGCCTCCCGCTACTCACCGGCCGGCACCCCCATAGAGTTCAAGGTGATGCTGGCGGATCCAGACCTCATCCTCGACATCATAGATATCGGGGTCGGCATCGCCGAGTCGGACCGGGACAAGATCTTCAATCTGTTCTACACCCAGCCTGTCGGCGATTGCGGCAGTCGAGGCACCGGGCTTGGCCTCGCCATTTCTCGCGCTATGATAGAGGCCCATGGCGGCCGTATCTGGGCATTCTCCGGTCCCAATGGCAACGGCACCTGCATGCGCATCTCGCTGCCGCTTGCCCTCAACGCACCTGAGGTATAATGGTCCGCATATGGCTCACAGCGATGGCAGAGAGTGCTATTTTCCCTCGCCTCAGCCCTCCCCCAATGTTCGCCTCAGGAGACTAGATGGCTCACATATTGGTCATAGATGATGAAGCGGCGATTCGCCGCTTTCTGCGTATCAGCCTGATTGCCGAAGGGCATCAGGTCAGCGAGGCGGTAGGGGTCAATGAAGGGCTGGAGCTGTATCGCCATCTCAATCCCGATCTGGTGATCCTGGATCTCGGCCTGCCGGATGGGGATGGCATTCAGATACTGCAAGCCATTCGCGAGCATCACCAGAATCCGGTGCTGGTACTGTCAGCGCGGGATTCGGAACAGGAGAAGGTGCGACTGCTGGATGCCGGCGCCAACGACTATATGAGCAAGCCGTTCGGCATTGGGGAGATGATGGCCCGCATCCGGGTATTACTGCGCCAACGGGCCGGAGTCAGCAGCGGCGAACGCCGCCACTTCCCGCAATGTGGCCTGACCCTAGACGCCAGCAGCCACAAGGTGAGCCTGCATGATGAGGAAATTCCCTTGTCTCGCAAGGAGTTTGCCCTGCTGCAGGCGCTGGTGTGCCACCCGGGCAAGCTGGTGATGCAGACCCAGCTGCTCAACGACATCTGGGGGCCAAGCCACAAGGAAGATACCCACTACTTGCGTATCGTCATCGCCAGCCTGCGCAAGAAGCTGGGGGATAATCCCCAACAACCCAGCCTGATTGAAACCGAATCCGGCATCGGCTACCGCTTTATCGGCAGCTGATGTTTCACGTGGAACGCCGTCCGCTGCACAGTACGGCCAAGAGGCCACAGCCAAAGAGCAGCATGCCCAGATCCTGCAAACCGGCCGCCAGTGCCAACCCCAGACTGAGCAACAGGTAGTAGGCCAGCCCGAACAGAGCACCCGCACTGCCTGCCACCTCCCGATAAGTCCGCAAGGCCTGACTGAGCACATTGGGAATGGCGATACCAAAGGCCACGACCACCCCCATCATGGGCAACAGGAACCAGAGCGAATCCTGACTCACCCACACAGCAACCCCCGCCCCCAGCGCCAGCGACGTGGCCAACCGGATGAGCGACATCGACTGCCAGCCCTTGCCCAACAAGCGCTTGTTCAGCAGGCTGCCGATCAGAGTCCCTATCGCCAACACCAGGCCGGAATAGCCGAACTCGCTGGCATTCAATCCCAATCCGGCAAACAGAAACGGTGCCAGGCTGTAGTAGCCAAACAGCATGGTATTGAACAGAGCGACCAGCAGGGCGCTGCGCCAGAGCCCTCCATCCCTTGCCATCCGGCACGCCAGTGGCCAGAGAGCCACCCTGGTAGTGATGGCAGGACGGGTTTCAGGCAGACGCCAGCTGGCGATCACCGTCAATCCCAGGGCCAGCACCAGCAAGCCGCTGAAGACACCGAGATAGCCTAACTGCTCGGCCAACAGACCGCCGCTCACCAGCCCCAACACAGGGCTGATGGACAGAGCCACCCCCATCACGGAGAAGACACGGGCCAGATCGCTGCCCTGATAACTGTCACGCAGCATGGTCTGGGTCACGACAGATCCCACGGCGGCGCCAAAGGCCGAGATGATCCGGGCCAGCAGCAGGGTTTCAAACTGGTTGGCCAGCAATGCCAGCAGACTGCCAGCCCCGTAGGTCAGCAGACCGGCCAGCATGGCCGGACGCCGCCCGATCAGATCGCAGAGGCGACCCCAACAGACAACCCCTACCGCAAACGCCAGAAAATAGACCGACAGTGTCTGGGACGCCTGCCCGTCACTCACCCTGAACTGACTGGCAATATGCGTCAGCACAGGGCTGTAGATGGTCTCCACTATCTGGGGAAACATCATCAATCCGACCACCAGCCAGAGCGGTGGCAACTTGTTGTTCATGACAAACCTCCTTGACGAGAGGTTGCCAGTCTAGAGAGATACGAAATGTCTGATTACAATAAGCAAGACTATAAACATCAATAATCAGACATATGGCCTTTATTCTTCCCGATCACCCTTTTGATCCCGACCGCCTGACTGGCAGCGTGATCGGCATAGCCTCTGCACTGGGTTGGCACGACTCAGGCCTGCATCAGCATCAACGCCATCAGCTATTGTTCGCCCAGGCGGGCTGCATGAGCATAGAGCTGGCGAACCAGGTCTGTCTGCTGCCACCCAGTCGGGCAGCCTGGCTGCCGGCGGGTACGCCCCACAGGGTCTTGATGCGCGGCGTGGTGGCCTACCGATCCCTCTACTTCATGCCACAACCAGAGCTGCCAACCAGTGTGCAGGTGATCGCTGCCAACCCGCTACTGCGGGAGATCATAGAACGAATGGCACTCTGGCCATGGGAGAAACCGGAAGTGGAGCAGAGCCGGACGCTGGCCTTGTTCATAGAGGAGCTGGCGCAAGCGCCGCGGGAATCCTGGCAACTGCCGCTACCGGCAGACCCTCGCCTGACGGCCTGGTTGCAGGAGGTAAAACGGGGGGACATCCTGCCCGATCGGCTCAACCGGCTGGCCGAACGGGTGGGTGCCAGTGACAAGACCATAGGTCGTATCTTCATGCGAGACACAGGCATGAGCTATCAAGCCTGGCGCCAACAGTGGCGTCTGCTGCGCGCCATGGAGCTGCTGGCCGAGGCTGTGCCCATCAGTCGGGTAGCGGCTTCGCTGGAGTTCTCCAGCGACAGCGCCTTCATCAGCTTCTTCAAGCAGCATACGGGGCAAACTCCCCTGCGTCATCTCAACTCTCGGGGTGAGTCGCATCGGCCGAGCTAGCTTCCACCACCAGGGTATCCAGCACCAGTGGCTTCAAGTTGCTGAGGGCATCCAGCACCACAGCCCGGGATGCTTCCTGCTGCTGGGCCAGCATCTCCTGTCCCAGTTTGGCGGTATCCAGTTCGGGTCTGGGGTTTTCAGTTGCCATGACATTCAGGCTGAGGGTGCTCATTATCAGGGTGGCGATCAGGGTTTTCATCTGGCTTGCTCCGGTATGGTTGAGATGACCAGATAGCTATTCCAATAGTCGTGCCAACCCTCAAAAAATACATAAGAGTATGAATTTGTTTAAATTTATCTTCTTATGACACCAAGGTACGTCGCACAAAACATCATGTGTGGTCATTTTTAAACCCATTAGTGGTATTTTTTACCATGCTCGATTATTGAGTCATGTTCCACGTGGAACGTCCCGTTATTTTGATCGACACCCGCTTTTAAACTGAGCTATGGTGCTACATCCCCGTAACTGACTCTGGATCCGTCACCGAATGGAATTTTCCTTGTTCGGCGAGAAGTTCACTCGCCACGCCGGCATTACCCAACTCATGGATGACCTTAATCAGGGGCTGACCAATCCGGACGCCATCATGCTGGGTGGCGGCAATCCGGCTCCGATCCCCTCCATGCTGGAGCGCTTTCAAACCGAAGCCAGAAACCTGCTCGACAATGGCGAACTGGTCAAAGCCATGGCCAACTACGACGGCCCCCAAGGCAAAGACAGGTTCACCAAGGCACTGGCCACCCTGCTCAGCAAGGAGCTCGGCTGGAATATCACGTCCCGCAATATCGCCCTGACCAACGGCAGCCAGAATGCCTTCTTCTACCTGTTCAACCTGCTGGCCGGTGAGTTCGCAGATGGCCGCAAGAAGAAGGTGCTCTTCCCCCTGGCGCCCGAATACATTGGCTATGCCGACTCGGCACTGGCCGATGACTATTTCGTGGCGTACAAACCCACCATAGAGAAACTGCCCGATGGCCAATTCAAATACCATGTGGATTTCGAAAGTCTGCAGGTGGGTGACGATATCGGCGTGATCTGCGTCTCTCGGCCGACCAATCCAACTGGCAACGTGCTGACCGACGAAGAGATTGAACACCTCGATCAGATCGCCCGCGACAAGGGCATTCCACTGCTGATCGACAATGCCTACGGTGTGCCCTTTCCCGGCATCATCTTCAGCGAGGCCAAGCCGTTCTGGAACGCCAACACCATCCTCTGCATGAGCCTCTCCAAGCTGGGACTGCCAGGCACCCGCTGTGGCATCGTCATCGCCGATGAGAAGATCATCCAGGCCATCACCAACCTGAGCG
Organism: Aeromonas sp. 2HA2; assembly: GCF_029237345.1. Classification (NCBI taxonomy): domain Bacteria; kingdom Pseudomonadati; phylum Pseudomonadota; class Gammaproteobacteria; order Aeromonadales; family Aeromonadaceae; genus Aeromonas; species Aeromonas sp. 2HA2. The sequence continues at coordinate 54,557 of NZ_JAACGB010000012.1, forward strand.
GCATCATCAACCTGGCGCCGGGCAGCCTGGGGCCCGCCATCACAATCCCCATGATCGAGAGCGGCGAGATCATTGCCCTGAGCGAACAAGTGGTCAAACCCTTCTACAAGCAGAAGGCCGACTTCGCCGTGCAACTGCTGCGAGACGCCATCCCGGACCCGCGCTTCCATATCCACAAGCCGGAAGGCGCCCTCTTCCTCTGGCTCTGGTTCGAAGGCTTGCCGATCCACAGCCAGGAGCTGTATGAACGGTTGAAGGCCAAGAATCTGCTGATCGTGCCTGGTCACTACTTCTTCCCCGGCATTGATGACCCAGAGTGGCGCCACAGCCAGGAGTGCATCCGCCTCAACTACTCCCAGAGCGAGGAGCTGGTGCGCCGTGGCATTGCCATCCTTGCGGACGAAATCAATACTCTCTACGCTCGCTGATCAAGCCTGCCAAAAACAAAAAGGCCTGCAATCGCAGGCCTTTTTCATCTCTTGTCACTTAGTTGGGCAGCGCCAGCTGATCGGGTTTGCCGATCTCGATGGCACGAGGCTTGAGCGCCTCGGGCAGCTCGCGAGCCAGATCTATGGTCAAGAGGCCATGTTCCAGTTTGGCGCCCTGCACCTCAACGTGCTGACTCAGCTTGAAGGCGAGCTCGAAGTCACGCTCTGCGATACCCTGATGGAGGAACTGACGCTCACCGGCAGCTGCTTTGCGCCCCTTCACCTTGAGGGTGCCGTTTTCGGTTTCCAGCTCCAGCTCTTCGCGCTCAAAACCTGCCACCGCTAGCGTGATGCGGTAGCTGTCGTGCTCCCGCTTTTCGATGTTGTAAGGGGGATAGGCTGCTGCTTTCTGTTCAAACAGGCCCTCCAGCTCACGGGCCATCCGCTCAAAGCCGACGGCATTGGAATAGAGATGAGAAAAATCGAGGTTACGCATAATCCTATCCTTCTAATAAGCAACAGGTTTTCATTTCCACAGGCCCGTCATCGGCACCCGGGAAGCTTGGTAAAAATGGATTCAAATCAGGCGTTAGCCGTTGATCTCAATCTTGCGTGGCTTCATCGCCTCGGGTACTTCTCGCATCAGCTCGATGTGCAGCAGGCCATTTTTCAGATCAGCCCCTTTCACTCGCACATAGTCGGCCAGTTGGAAACGACGCTCGAAGCCTCGCTCGGCTATGCCCTGATACAGGTAGTTGCGATCGGACTCTGCCTGCTTGCTGCCCTTCACCGTCAGCAGATTTTCCTGGAAGCTCAGCTCCAGCTCTTCCTGGGTAAAGCCAGCCACTGCCATGCTGATACGGTAGTCGTTGTCACTCAGCTGCTCGATGTTGTAGGGGGGATAACCGGCATTGCCATTGCTGGCCGCAGATTCGATGAGATTGGCCAGACGATCGAAACCGATGGCAGAACGATAGAGCGGGGAAAAATCGATAGAACGCATAGTATTACCCTCTTGTGAGCGATAACGGATTATTTGCCCTCCTGTCGGACGGGCTCCTGGTCGAAACCTCTGTCGAGCGTTCCGGCCTTGTTACCTATATAGGGGCCAGCTTTTTGCTTTCAAGGGCGAAAAATGAAAAATTTTCTGAAACATCAGATGTGGCTCTTAGCTTTCCCTTGGCATCTTCTAGTGATAATAAAAGAGGTGAGCATAATCCCCCACCTTGTCCCGGCTCGCCCAAACATGGCACCCTAACCTAACCGCAGATCCCAAGGAGCCATGCCATGTCCCGTTCCGAACGCCTGCTGGCCCTGCTCCAGCTGTTGCGCGGTCACCGTTACGCCATCACAGGCACAGAGCTGGCCAGCCAGCTTGGCATCAGTCTGCGCACCCTCTATCGGGATATCGCCACCCTGCAGGCTCAAGGCGCCCATATCGAAGGTGAGCCCGGTATCGGCTATGTGCTGCGCCCTGGCTTCATGCTGCCCCCGCTGATGTTCAGCGAGGAAGAGCTGGAAGCCCTGGTGCTGGGTTCACGCTGGGTCGTCGCACACTGTGATGAAGCCTTGAGTGCATCTGCCAGCAGTGCACTGGCCAAGATAGAGGCCGTGCTGCCCGCCGAATACCGCCAACAGCTCCAGGCCAATGCCCTGCTGATCGGCACCTCCCGCAGCGACAGCCCTGTCGATGAAGCACCGCTGCGCAGCGCCATCCGCCAGCAGCGCAAGGTGACCCTGAGCTATCGCGATCTGAAAGAGGAGCTATCTGAGCGCACCGTCTGGCCATTTGCTCTCGGCTACTTCGAGCAGGTGCGGGTACTGGTCGCCTGGTGCGAACTGCGGCAAGGCTTTCGTCACTTTCGGGTAGATCGCATCACCCGGATGCAGCAGGAAGATAAGCGCTATCCCAAGAGCAGAGAGAGCCTGCTGAAAGAGTGGCGTGCTACCCAGCAGATCCCGCAACCAAAATTCATTGCTGACAGAAACTGACAGCAGGTAGCGCCATGCTGACGGGGTCGGCGTAGATGCGCCCTCCACCGAGTCAAGGAGCATTACCATGTTGTTAGTCCCACAGTTCACCATTCTCTATGTCGCGAATCCGGCTCGCAGCGCCCTCTTCTATCGCGAGCTGTTTGGCCATCCGCCAGTCGAAGAGTCTCCCACCTTTGCCATGTTCGTGTTCGAGTCAGGCGCCAGGCTGGCGCTCTGGTCCAGTGCCACAGTAGAACCCGCCGTTACCCAGAGTGCAGGCGCCATGGAGCTGGCCTTCCCTCTGCCTGATGAAGCCAGTGTCGATATGGGCTTGGCCGAGTGGCGGGCTCGCGGCCTGACCATACTCCAGCAGCCAACCAAGATGGAGTTTGGCTACACCGGCATGGCGCTCGATCCGGATGGCCATCGCCTGCGTCTCTACTGCCCGGCGCCCGAGCTGGGCTGATGATAAACAATCACAAGTGTTTGGTTGGCAATGGTCAGCACTGTGTTTCACGTGGAACATCCATGACGATCCGAGATAATCCAGGGCGGGTCGCCATCCTGATGGGGAACGGATAGTGCGATCCCCTGACTGCAGATGTAAAAAAGCCGCTCACAAGGAGCGGCTTTTAGCTGTCTGACTGCATCGATTAGACGTCGAGGTTGGCAACGCGCAGGGCGTTGGTCTCGATAAAGTCACGACGGGGCTCAACGGCATCACCCATCAGGGTGGAGAAGAGCTGGTCGGCACCGACGGCATCGTCGATGGTGACGCGCAGCATGCGACGGGCTTCCGGATCCATGGTGGTTTCCCACAGCTGATCCGGGTTCATCTCACCCAGCCCTTTATAGCGCTGGATGTAGATGCCACGCTTTCCTTCGCCCATCAGCCAGTCGACCGCTTCCACGAAGTTGGCGATCGGCTTGACCTTCTCGCCACGCTTGATGAAACCACCGTCCTCGATCAGGTTCGCAATCTCCTTGCCCAGCGAGACCAGTTGACGGTACTCGGAGGACTGCAGGAAGTCGTAGCTGATCGCATATTCACGGTCGACCCCGTGCTGACGCACGACGGCGTGCGGCACGAACAGGCTGCGTTCTTCGTCACGACGCACCTGGATCTGGTACTGAATACCGTGGTTGCTCTCGTTGAGCACGGCTTCCATCCCCTGGCACCAGGCCAGCAGATCGCTTTCGCTGGCCAGCAGGGTTTCGTTCAACTCAGGCTGATAGATCAGCTGGGTCAGCACGGCATCCGGTGCCCGACGGGACATGCGGGTGATCAGGTGAGACACGGCGCGGTGCTGGTTGACCAGACGCTCCAATGCCTCGCCGCCGATAGCCGGCGCCGACTCGTTGACATGCAGGGTAGCACCATCCAGCGCCATGGCAGTCTGGTACTGCAGCAGCGCATCTTCGTCTTTCAGATACTGCTCCTGCTTGCCCTTCTTGACCTTGTACAACGGCGGCTGGGCTATGTAGATGTAGCCACGCTCGATGATTTCCGGCATCTGACGATAGAAGAAGGTCAGCAGCAGGGTACGGATGTGAGCACCATCGACGTCCGCATCCGTCATGATGATGATGTTGTGGTAACGCAGCTTGTCCGGGTTGTACTCGTCACGACCGATACCACAGCCCAGGGCTGTGATCAGGGTGCCCACCTCTTGCGAGGAGATCATCTTGTCGAAACGGGCCTTCTCCACGTTCAGGATCTTGCCCTTGAGCGGCAGTATGGCCTGGTTCTTGCGGTTGCGACCCTGCTTGGCGGAACCGCCAGCAGAGTCCCCTTCCACTATGTAGAGTTCGGAGAGGGCCGGGTCTTTCTCCTGGCAGTCGGCCAGCTTGCCGGGCAGACCGGCGATATCCAGCGCACCCTTGCGGCGAGTCAGCTCGCGGGCCTTGCGGGCCGCTTCACGGGCACGGGCCGCATCGATGATCTTGTTGACCACAATCTTGGCATCGCCCGGGTTTTCCAGCAGGAACTCGCCGAGCTTCTCACCCATCGCCTGTTCAACGGCGGTCTTCACTTCGGAAGAGACCAGTTTGTCCTTGGTCTGGGAGGAGAACTTGGGATCCGGTACCTTGACCGAGATGACCGCAATCAGACCTTCACGCACGTCGTCGCCGCTAGCGGCCGACTTGGCCTTCTTGCTGTAATCCTCTTTGTCCATATAGGTATTGAGGGTACGGGTCAGCGCAGTACGGAAACCCACCAGGTGAGTACCGCCATCCCGCTGCGGGATGTTGTTGGTGAAGCAGTAAACCCCTTCCTGATAGGCATCGTTCCACTGCATGGCGACTTCGACACCGATGCCGTCCTGCTCTGTGGAGAAGTGGAACACCTTGGGGTGGATCGGGGTCTTGTTCTGGTTCAGGTATTCAACGAACGCCTTGATACCGCCCTCATAGCAGAAATGCACCTCGCGGCCATCACGCTCGTCCTGCAGACGGATGGAGACACCGGAGTTGAGGAAGGAGAGCTCACGCAGACGCTTGGCCAGGATCTCATAGTGATACAGGGTATCGGTGAAGATGGTCGGGCTCGGCCAGAAGCGCACTTCGGTACCCGTGCCGCTGCTGCTGTCGCCAATCTGCTTGAGCGGCGCCACAGGCTCGCCCAGGTGATAGGTCTGCTCATAGACATGGCCGTTGCGACGTATGGTCAGCAACAGCTTGTCAGAGAGGGCGTTAACAACTGAGACGCCCACGCCGTGCAGGCCGCCTGATACCTTGTAGGAGTTGTCATCGAATTTACCGCCGGCGTGCAGCACAGTCATGATGACTTCTGCGGCGGAGCGGCCCTCCTCCTCGTGCATGTCTACCGGGATACCCCGGCCATTGTCACGCACGGATACGGAACCGTCGGAATGGATCTTGACCAGAATATCGGAGCAGTAGCCAGCAAGAGCCTCGTCAATGGAGTTATCGACGACCTCAAACACCATGTGGTGCAGACCTGAGCCATCATCCGTATCGCCGATGTACATCCCCGGGCGCTTCCGGACCGCATCCAGGCCCTTCAGTACTTTGATATTCGAGGAGTCGTAAGTATTTTCACTCATAGCTTACTCTCTGCCTTCTCTAACGTTTCGGAGATCTTGCCTTGTTCCACGTGGAACAACTTGCAGTCATTCGCATCCATCATGTCTGCGAGCTGACCGGTGTCGATGGCGGTGATAAACACCTGAGAACCGCACTGCTTCAGCCTTGTGGCCAGCAAACGGCGCTTGTCGACATCCAGTTCAGAGGCAAAATCGTCAATTAAAAAAATACAGCCACGGCTGCTATGTTGATTCAAATAGAGCCCTTGGGCCAGTCGCATGGCACAGACCAACAACTTCAGCTGACCCCTGGACAAAATATCCTGAGCAGGCACACCGTTCGCCTTGAGTCGCACATCGGCCTTCTGTGGGCCTACCCCTGTGTAACCCAGCGTACGATCCCGCTCAAACCCCGCCTCCAGCAAGTCGCCGAGGGGGGTATCTTTCTCCCAGCCCCGATAGAAACCGAGACTGATGTCGAATTCGGGCAGAAAATCTGCCGTCATCTCCTTGATCAGGGGCGTAATGGCCTGACAATAACTGGCGCGAAACTCGGCCAGTTCACCCCCAAGCCGCACCAGCTCCTGATCCCAGAACGCCAGCTGGCGATACTGGGTGCTCTGGCGCAACAGCGCATTGCGCTGTTTCAACAGACGCCGCACTCGTCCCCACAGGGAGAAAAAGGTCGGTTCCTGATGGAAAACGCCCCAATCCAGCCAGGCCCGGCGAGCCTGGGGCCCCCCCGTCAGCAGGTTGAAGCCATCGGGATGGATCAACTGCACCGGCAACAGCTCGGCCAGATCGGCCAGTCGCTGGGCCTGAGCCCCGGCGATCTTGAGCTGGGTCTCGCCACTCTTGTCCTTGGCGAGCCCGATGGGCACCTGACGCCCCTCCAGTTCACACTGGGCAAACAGGGTAAAGGCCCGCTCCCCCTGGCGGATAACCCGCCCGGTCAGGTGAGTACGAAAGGAGCGACCGAGACCAAGATAGTGAATGGCTTCCAGTACGCTGGTCTTGCCGCTGCCATTGCACCCGACCAGGATATTGAGACCGGGGGACAGCTTGAGACTGGCCTGCTGGATATTGCGAAAGTCGCTGAGCTGGAGTTTGACCAGGGACACGACTAGATCCGCATCGGCATCACCACGTACTGAGCATCCTGATGATCAAAATCCTCAATAATGGCACTGCTGATGGAATCGCTCAGGCTAATCCGAATTTGGTCACATTTTAACGTATTCAGCACGTCCAGCACATAAGAGACGTTAAAGCCGATCTCCATCTCGCTGGCTTCGTATTGTACGTCAAGCAGCTCTTCGGCTTCTTCCTGTTCCGGGTTGTTGGCGGTAATGCGCAGCAGGTTTTCCTGCAGATTGAGACGCACCCCACGGAATTTCTCGTTGGAGAGGATGGCGGCGCGGGCAAATGCCTGACGCAGATCCTCACGACCGGCGATCAGGGCCTTGTCGCTGTTGCGCGGAATAACCCGACGCCAATCAGGGAAGCGGCCATCCACCAGCTTGGAGGTGAAGATGAAGCCGTCCAGCGCGGCGCGCAGGTTGCTGCGACCAATCTGCAGCCTTACCGGCTTGTCTTCCGCTTCCAACAAGCGCACCAGCTCAAGCACACCTTTACGGGGCAGGATAACCTGATGATCGGGCAGCGATTCTTCCACTACCTCGCGACGGCAGGTGGCCAAACGGTGGCCATCGGTCGCCACGGTACGCAGACCGTGGCCCTCGCTCTCGAACAGCATACCGTTCAGGTAGTAACGCACGTCCTGGCTCGCCATGGAGAACTGGGTCGCATCGATCAGCTTCTTCAACTCCAGCTGGCCAATGTCGAATTCGAGCACGGATTCCCAATCCTCGATATTCGGATATTCACTGGCAGGCAGGGTCGACAGGTTGAAACGGGAACGACCGGAACGGATGATCAGACGCTCGCCTTCGGTGTTGAGGCGAATGTCTGCGCCTTCCGGCAGGCCACGGCAGATATCCAGCAGCTTGCGCGCCGGCACAGTGGTGCGGCCATCCTGGCTCTCATTATTGAGATAGACCTGACCTATCATCTCGACTTCCAGGTCAGTCCCGGTCAGCGACAGCAGACCCTGGCTGACATCAAGCAGGACATTGCCGAGGATCGGCAGGGTCGGCCGGCCACCCAGGGCACCGGACACCAGTTGCAGAGGACGTAACAGGGCCTCACGGCTAATTTCGAGCTGCATCTGTGCTCTCCGTTGTTATCAGGACGAAAGGTTTCGGATCAGGTTGGAATATTCGCGCTGCATCTGTCCACTCACCGTCATATCAGGAAGAGAGGGTTCGGATCAGGTTGGAATAGTCCTCCTTGATGTCGTGACTCTCCTCCTTCAGCTGCTCTATCTTGCGGCAGGCATGAAGAACGGTAGTGTGGTCACGGCCACCAAAGGCATCACCTATCTCCGGCAAACTGTGGTTGGTCAGCTCCTTGGCCAGTGCCATCGCCAGCTGACGCGGACGGGCAACGGAGCGTGAGCGGCGCTTGGACAGCAGATCCGCCAGCTTGATCTTGTAATACTCAGCCACCGTCTTCTGGATGTTGTCGATGGTGACCAGCTTCTCCTGCAATGCCAAGAGGTCGCGCAGCGCTTCGCGCACGAAATCGATGTTGATGGCACGGCCGGTGAAGTTGGCGTTGGCAATCACCCGGTTGAGGGCGCCTTCCAGTTCACGAACGTTGGATCGCAGACGCTTGGCGATGAAGAAGGCCACTTCGTCCGGCAGGTGGATCTGGTTCTCATCAGCCTTGCGCATCAGGATGGCGACGCGGGTCTCCAGCTCCGGCGGCTCGATCGCTACCGTCAGGCCCCAGCCGAAGCGGGACTTGAGACGATCCTCGACACCATTGATCTCCTTCGGATAGCGATCCGAGGTCAGGATGATCTGCTGGTTACCTTCAAGCAACGCATTGAAGGTATGGAAGAACTCCTCCTGGGAGCGCTCCTTGTTGGCGAAGAACTGGATGTCATCGATGAGCAGGGCATCGACGCTACGGTAATAACGCTTGAACTCTTCAATGGCGTTATTCTGCAGCGCCTTCACCATATCCTGCACAAACCGCTCGGAGTGCATGTAGATGACTTTGGCGTCCTTCTTGCGCTCCTTGATGGCGTTGCCAACGGCATGCAGCAGGTGGGTTTTGCCCAGACCGGTGCCGCCATATAGGAACAGAGGATTGTAAGCGCCACCCGGGTTGTCGGCTACCTGACGGGCAGCCGCACGGGCCAACTGGTTGGACTTACCCTCGACGAAGTTCTCAAAGGTATAGTTCACGTTGGTGTTGCTCTTGTGGTTCGGCTCAGGCTTGGCGTCAGCCTTGCTTTCCCAGCTCTTCTGCAAGTTATTCACAGGCGCAGCACCCCGCGCCGGCGCTCTTGCGATCGCAACGGGATGGGGACGATTACCTATATCAAAACGCAGGGTGGGGCCATCGACCCCACAGAGTTCATTGATGATGCCATTAACCCGGATGAGATACTTGTCTCGTACCCAGTCCAGAACAAAGCGATTCGGTGCATACAGGGTCAGAGTATTGTCACTCAACTCCGCTTGAAGCGGCCGGATCCACATGCTGAATTCTGCCGAGGGCAACTCATCTTGCAGCCGGTTAAGGCACTGCTGCCATAGCGAAGCAGTCACTCTAAACTCCCGTCAATTGATTAACTAAAGACCGGCTATTCTACGTTTTTAGCGGCTGGATCTCTAGCCGCCACCTCGTGGATCCGGCAAATAAGATCCTTGACTTTCAAGGATCCAGCACCGATGAATCTGATTTCATCCCCAAAGTTACCCACAGCCTGATCCCACCCGGACGACCCCGGGGATCCTGACCTTAACCGGTTATTTTATATAACCAAATATCATTTATTCTTTGGGTTTTATTCCAATAACATCAACGCAAATCCAGTCATTACAACTAAAAATACAGAACAACAGAGAGAGGAATCCCCATGACATCATCCATCAAGCTGGTCTCCGGTGCCGCCATTCTGCTGGCCGCCCTGTCCGGTCAAGCCATCGCCCAGGAAACCATCAAGGTCGGCATGTCCGGCAAATATTTCCCGTTCACCTTCGTCAAGCAGGACAAGCTGCAGGGCTTCGAGGTGGATATGTGGAACCAGATCGGTGAGCGCACCGGCTACAAGGTCGAGTTCGTGACCGCCAGCTTCTCCGGCCTGTTCGGCATGCTGGAAACCGGCCGCGTCGATACCATCTCCAACCAGATCACCATCACCGACGAGCGCAAGGCCAAGTACGCCTTCTCCCAGCCCTACGTCTATGACGGCGCCCAGATAGTGGTCCGCAAGGGCAACAGCAGCATCCACGGCATCAAGGATCTGGAAGGCAAGACGGTCGCCGTTAACCTGGGTTCCAACTTCGAAGAACTGCTGCGCAAGAACGACCCGAACAAGAAGATCGATATCCGCACCTATGACTCCAGCTTCGAGCAGGATGTCGCCCTGGGTCGCATCGATGCTTTCGTGATGGACCGCGTTTCCACCGCCCAGCTGATCAAGGAGTCCAAGCTGCCGCTGCAACAGGCTGGCGCACCGTTCGAGACTATTGAGAACGCCCTGCCCTTCCTGAAGACGCCTGAAAAGCAGGCTCTGCTGAAGAAGGTCGACGACGCCCTGACCGCCATGCGCAAAGATGGTGCCCTGCGTCAAATCTCCGAGAAATGGTTCGCAGCTGACATCACCGACAAATAAATGATGGAATTTGACCTCGAGTACACCCTAGGGCTGTTCCCCATCCTGCTCAAATACTTGGGCACCACGATGGAAATGGCCCTGTGGGGATTCTTCTTGGCACTCGTACTGTCGCTGACCCTGGCGATAGTACGGGTGTTTCGCATCCCCGTGATCCACTGGCTGGCGATGCTCTATATCTCGTTCTTTCGAGGTACGCCGCTGCTCGTCCAGCTGTTCCTGCTCTACTACGGACTGCCGCAACTGTTCCCCGTCTTCGTGGGAATGGATGCCTTTACCGCCGCCATCGTCGGCCTGACACTGCACTTCGCCGCCTACATGGCAGAGTCGATCCGTGCCGCCATCCTGGGTATTCACAAGAGTCAGATGGAAGCGGCGCTCAGTATCGGCATGAGCCGCTATCAGGCTATGCGGCGGATCATATTGCCGCAGGCAGCGCGCATAGCGACCCCGTCGCTGATGAACTACTTCATCGACATGATCAAGAGCACCTCGCTGGCGTTTACCCTGGGAGTAGCCGAGATCATGGGCAAGGCGCAGATGGAAGCCTCCTCCTCCTTCAAGTTTTTCGAGAGCTTCATGGCGGTGGCCCTGGTCTACTGGGTGGTGGTCATCATCTTCACCCGCTTGCAGCACCTGCTGGAAGTGCGCCTGAACCGTGCCTATTAAAGGAAGTCTGCGATGATCAAATTAACAGGCCTCTCCAAGGCATTTCACGGCAACAAGGTGCTCAACAGCATAGATCTGGAGGTCAGGAAGGGGGAGATAGTGGTCATTATCGGCCCCTCCGGTACCGGCAAGTCGACGCTGCTGCGCTGCCTGAATCTGCTTGAGACACCGGATGCAGGCACCCTTGCCATCGATGATCTGCAGTTGGATCTGGCAAATGCCAGCGAGCAGCAGGCCATAGAGCTGCGCAAGCGCGCCTCCTTCGTGTTCCAGAACTACGCCCTGTTCGCCAACAAGACGGCGCTCGACAACATAGCCGAAGGGCTGATCACCGTCTGGAAGCAGCCGAAGGCTGAGGCTCGTGCCACAGCCCTCGGCATCCTCAAGGACATAGGGCTTGCCGACAAGCAGGATGCCTACCCGGCGTCTCTCTCCGGCGGTCAGCAGCAACGGGTCGGCATCGGCCGCGCCATGGCGGCTCACTCCAAGGTCATTCTGTTCGATGAGCCCACCTCGGCCCTCGACCCCGAGTGGGTCGACGAGGTACTTGGGCTGATGAAGAAGCTGGCACGCCAGCACCAGACCATGGTGGTGGTGACCCATGAGATTGAATTTGCTCGTGATGTTGCCGATCGGGTGATCTTCATGGAGGGGGGCCGGATCGTGGAACAGGGCCCGCCGGATCAGATATTGGTCGATCCCAAGGATCCCCGCACCCGGGAGTTCTTGCGAAAAGTACTTAAATAGCTCTCTCTTTGGCGGCCTGGCCGCCTTTTTTATTGGAGGATCCTTGTTTAACCCCGGGTTGCCAGTATAATCCGGAGCCCTTGATCCTCCGGATCCTGTCAGCTTCTCCTGCTTGTTGATGAGTCAGGGCAAGATGAGAGGGAACGGCGGATTGACTAAAAGCCGAACTCTGTTTAGAATTCGGCCTCTTTTGCTAGTCGTCACACGCTATAGCTGGCGCGTCGGCTAAGTGTGACAATCAAAACTGTACAGAAATACGGAATCGAATCATGAAACGTACTTTTCAACCGTCCAACCTGAAGCGCAAGCGCTCTCACGGTTTCCGCGCCCGCATGGCAACTGCCAACGGTCGTAAAGTTCTGGCCGCTCGTCGTGCCAAGGGTCGTGCCCGTCTGGTAGTTTAATGCCAACGCCGCACACCTTCTCTCGGGAGTTACGTCTGTTAACTCCCGAACACTTCAAACGCGTTTTCGCCGAGCCTGTCCGGGCCGCTTCTCCGCAAATTACTCTTCTCGCCTGTCCCAATACTCTCGAACATCCCCGTCTTGGCCTCGCTGTGCCCAAAAAAGCACTCAAGCGTGCCGTCTGGCGTAATCGTGTCAAACGAGTGGTCCGGGAAAGCTTCCGTCTCAATCAAGCCAGCCTGCCCGCTATCGACATAGTCGTGATCGCCAAGGGCGGCGTCAAAGAGATGGATAACGAGGAGCTGTTCAAGTTACTGGAAAAGCTATGGCGCACTCTGTCACGCCGTTGCAATGGGTAGCTGTCAAACTGATACGCCTGTATCAGCTAATCATTAGTCCCCTGCTGGGGCCGCGCTGCCGTTTCACGCCAACTTGTTCCCAATTTGCGATAGAAGCCATCCGACTTCACGGTTTCATAAAAGGCGTTTGGTTAGCCAGCAAACGTCTATTAAAATGCCATCCCTTATCCGAGGGTGGTTATGACCCGGTTCCGCAACCAAAGCGAAGAAACTGAAGACTATGGAATCACAACGCAATCTTATCCTGATCGGTTTGCTGTTCGTGAGCTTTCTGCTCTGGCAACAGTGGGAGTCCGACAAGGCTCCGAAGCCGGCCCCGACTACCGTGGCCCAAACCGAACATTTCGTACCTGAAGCCGGTCAGACCGGTGATATTCCTCAGGTTTCCGAGCAAGCCAACGCAAACGCCGCACGCAAGCTGATCACCGTCTCCTCCGACGTGCTCAAGCTGACCCTGGATACCCAGGGCGGTGACATTGTTTCTGCCGAGCTGCTGGCCCACAAGCTGGAAGAGGGCAAGGATCAATCCTTCGTCCTGCTGACCAGTCAACCTGACCGCCTCTATGTCGCCCAAAGCGGCCTGGTGGGTCGCGATGGTCCTGACAGCCAGGCCCAGGGTCGTCCCACCTATGAAGCCGCCCAGACCAGCTACCAGCTGGCCGATGGTCAGGATCAAGTCGTCGTTCCGATGACCTGGACCGACAGCAAGGGTGTGGTCTTCACCAAAGAGTTCGTGCTCAAGCGCGGTGACTATGCAATTGGCGTCGATTACAAGATCGACAACAAATCTGCCGAGCCGGTCCAGGTGCAGTTCTACGGTCAGCTGAAGCAGACCGTGACCACACCCAAGGATCAGGAAGGTCACGCCATGGTAGCCAGTGCTTACCGTGGTGGCGCCTTCTCCAGTGAAGAGAGTCGCTACAAGAAGTACACCTTCGACGAGATGAAGGATGCCGACCTGAACAAGACCACCAAGGGTGGTTGGGTCGCCATGCTGCAACACTACTTCGTCTCTGCCTGGGCACCGAATGCCGACGATACCAACAGCTTCTACAGCCGCGTGATCCCTGGTAAAGACCAGGCCATCATTGGCTACAAGGCGCCGCTGGTAGACGTGGCTGCCGGCCAGCAGGCCGAAGTGACCAGCAAGCTGTGGGTGGGTCCCAAGCTGCAAGACCAGATGGCCAAGGTGGCAAACCACCTCGACCTGACCGTCGACTACGGCTGGCTGTGGTTCATCGCCCAACCGCTGCACTGGTTGCTGACCGTGTTCCAGGGCTTTGTGCATAACTGGGGTGTGGCCATCATAATGCTGACCCTGCTGGTGCGCGGTATCATGTTCCCGCTGACCAAGGCCCAGTACACCTCCATGGCCAAGATGCGCATGCTCCAGCCCAAGCTGGCCGCGCTCAAGGAACGCTTCGGTGACGATCGCCAGAAGATGTCCCAGGGCATGATGGAGCTGTACAAGAAGGAGAAGGTCAACCCGCTGGGTGGCTGTCTGCCTATCCTGGTCCAGATGCCTATCTTCATCGCTCTGTACTGGGCACTGATGGAATCCGTTGAGCTGCGTCACGCACCGTTCGCGCTGTGGATCACCGACCTGTCAGTGAAGGACCCCTTCTTCGTACTGCCAATCCTCATGGGTGCTTCCATGTGGTATCTGCAGAAGATGAGTCCGACCACCATTACCGACCCGATGCAGCAGAAAGTGATGCAGTTCATGCCGATCATCTTCACTTTCATGTTCCTCTGGTTCCCGGCTGGCCTGACCCTGTACTGGTTGGTGAGCAACGTCATCTCCATTACCCAGCAGACCATCATCTATCGTCAGCTGGAGAAGAAAGGGCTGCATACCCGCACCTGATCTTCCCCCTGATGACAAAAGAGGCGGCCTTAGGGCCGCCTTTTTTATTACAATGTCCCCAATTACCGAACATACGAGCCAAGCAAGATGACAACAGATACGATCGTGGCCCAGGCCACCGCGCCCGGCCGTGGCGGCGTTGGCATAGTCCGGGTCTCAGGCCCCGCCGCCGAACAGGTCGCCGAGATAGTGCTCGGCAAGCTTCCCCGGGTCCGTTATGCCGAATATCTGCCGTTCAAGGATGAGCAAGGCCAACCGCTGGATCAGGGCATAGCTTTGCTGTTCAAGGCCCCCAACAGCTTCACCGGCGAAGATGTGCTGGAGCTGCAAGGTCACGGTGGCCCCGTCATCATGGACATGCTGGTGCGCCGTATCCTGCAGATAAAAGGGCTGCGCCCTGCCCGTCCCGGCGAGTTCAGCGAACGCGCCTTCATGAACGACAAACTGGATCTGGCCCAGGCCGAAGCCATCGCCGATCTGATTGAAGCCTCCAGCGAGCAGGCCGCCCGCAGCGCCATGCACTCCCTGCAGGGGCAGTTCTCCAGCAAAATCCAGCAACTGGTGGAGAGCCTGATCCGGCTGCGCATCTATGTGGAAGCCGCCATCGACTTCCCGGACGAGGAGATCGACTTTCTCTCCGACGGCAAGGTGGCAGGCGATCTCTACGCCATCATGGCTGAGCTGGACGGCGTGCGCAGTGAAGCCAAACAGGGGGCCCTGCTGCGGGAAGGGATGAAGGTGGTGATCGCCGGTCGTCCCAACGCAGGCAAATCGAGCCTGCTCAACGCCCTGGCCGGACGCGAGTCAGCCATCGTCACCGAGATTGCCGGCACCACCCGCGACGTGCTGCGCGAGCACATCCACCTGGATGGCATGCCGCTGCACATCATAGATACCGCCGGCCTGCGCGATACCCTGGACAAGGTAGAGCAGATCGGCATCGAGCGTGCCTGGGCCGAGATAGAGCAAGCCGACCGTGTGCTCTTTATGGTGGATGGCACAACGACCGATGCGATCGACCCGCGGGAAATCTGGCCGGAATTTGTTGATCGGTTGCCAAAAAACATCGGCCTCACGGTGGTACGCAACAAGGCAGACCTGACCGGGGAGGATCTGGCTCCAAGCCAGGAACTGGGCCACGCCGTCTACCGCATCTCCGCCAAGACAGAGCTGGGGCTGCCCGCCCTGCGCGAGCACCTGAAAGCCTGCATGGGCTTCCAGGGCAACACTGAGGGGGGCTTCATGGCTCGCCGCCGCCACCTGGATGCGCTGGAACGCGCCGCCGATCGGTTGCTGGTGGCCAAAGATCAGCTGGAAATCTATGTCGCCGGTGAACTGGTGGCCGAAGAGCTGCGTCTGGCGCAAGAGTCTCTGTCCGAGATCACCGGCGAGTTCAGCTCCGACGATCTGCTCGGTCGCATCTTCTCCAGCTTCTGCATCGGCAAGTAATCTAGCAAGAAGCAGCCAGAGTAACGCAAGCAAACAGGGCGAGAGCTGGCTCTCGCCCTGCAACCGTGTCCATCATGGCAAGGCCGTCGACTCTGGTGCTATCAGACAGTCAACGCATGCGCCAAACCGCGACCAGGTTCTCTATCCAGAGCAATGTCATTGATCACCCTGTCCAGGGTTTCCTTCCCGGTGTGATGAGGCATGGTGATGATATGTGATATTTTTCCTGATGTGGCCAGACAGTGCTTTTTCCATATATGGTCAGCAGGCTTTGGGAAAACCACAGTGATCGAATTTGGATTGCGCCAGGCATGAATACCTTTGGCGTGAAAACGCTCGATGACAGATTGGGCCATATCAAGACAGTGCTGCGTTCGCTGACGCCAGTCTGAAAACGATCGGCTTTTTATTGCCATCCATAACAGTAGCGGGGTGTAGCCATTGCGCGAGCCACTGATTGTCTGGTCACATGCCGAGATATAATCTATTTCAACCGAGACATGCTCGACATGCTTGCGTCTGGCCAGGACAATCCCGCAGGGAATGGGAGAACCGATCATTTTATGACCCGATACACTTATCGAGTCGACGCCATCGGCGAAAGAGAAAGGTTGAGGGTTGTCGATGAAGGGCAAGATCATGCCACTCAATGCAGCATCGGCATGCAGGTAATAGTCCCCCTTGGTGATTCCTATTTTTTTCAAGCGTCTTTGAATGGTGGCAATATTATCTGTCGCCCCTGTCATCGTCGTCCCTATGTTGGCAAATATAATAGGGTGACGCTCTCCATCCAGTCGAATTCGATTGATCAGGTCATCATAATCCATCTCGCCATTAGGCAGTGAATCGACCATACATGACTTTACTCTCAATAGTCGGATGATCTTTGCAACCGAATAATGTGTATCTTTTGAGTAATATAATGTTGCCTCAGGAAATAACTCGCGGGCCAGATAGCATCCGAACATATTCCCCTCAGTACCACCGTTGGTCACATAACCCCAACTTTGCTCAAAAGGAATGCAGAACAGGGTTGCAAAGAATTGCATCACCTCTCTTTCAAAATCAAAGGAGTTGAGAAGGTAGTTGCTCTGCTGGCTCCAATCACCACAGTTATTGATAGAGAAGTTTAGAAAACGGTTTAAAGCGGAGTAGTCAAAGTCAGCCGCCTCTGGATAACCGATATTGAAATATTGATGCTGCACACAATACCGCCAAAACGACTCTATTTTCCCGGCATCTTCTGATGACAAACCCATTATCATACCCATGGCTAGCGCTATGCAGGCATGCCTGCACATTTGGTGGTGTAGTTTGGCAATCCGCACCTTGATTTATCAAGTTGCCGATGATTAATCGTAAGGGATGGCGGTGAAACAACCATTAATAAAAGTAAAAAGCCATCACGCGGACTCTTGCTGTCAAAACTATAATTTACGGTTATCTTGCAATGGCTTGTCGATTGGCAATCAACTCCCGCCAGCTAGCCAATGTTGGTGATTTTATCAGCTCTTCAAAACTGACATGGATGTTGCGTTCTTTAAGTTCAGCAGCAAATCGCATCACTCGCAAAGAGTCTAGCCCATATAAAATAAGGCTCTCTTCCTGATCCAGCTCTGTGTCATTGTCTTCAATAAGTTGCTGTACGCGCTCTTGTAGCCATTGATGGCTAATCATTTCTGGATTGGTCATGTGAAACCAGCCTCATATTGTTGATGTCATTGTAAATAACAGCAGGCTCAAATATCCACATCATAACTATGGGCCTAACGCCTCCACACATTGAACAGGGATATAAGCCTGCTATTTGTCATGACAATTTTTCGCCCAGGATAATGGAGTTGGAAAATACTTGCCCCGCATTTCAGCGCACACCTTAAACCATTCCGCAGTAGATCCGTTGCAGACTATCTTGCTTCCCCCCCATACAGGTTGACTCAATAAAATAAACTTGAAATGAAAACCATTCTCATTGGTAAATATATAAAGAACCAAATGAATGGCCTTGTCAACATTACGAGCGAGATATGAGAGAACTGACTTCCATGCAGGCGGCTTGCTGGATTGGCCGAGGCAATCACTCAGCACTGGGTGAGGTTTCTGCGCATCTTTACGCCGAGTTCGATTGCCATGCCCTCGACCTGCAACGCTTGGGCCGCGCCCTTGAACATGTGTATCGAGCACACCCCATGCTGCGACTTCAGATAACCCCTGACGGCATGCAGACAGTGGCTGAAATGGCACCATCAGAACGCCTTGAGGTTGATGACTTCAAGACGCTGGGTGATGCAGAACGGGTGGAAGCACTGAGGCGCAAGCGCCAGGAGTGGACACATCAACGCCTTGACCTGGCCCGGGGGCAAGCTGCTCGTTTCTCGGTATCACTTCTGGGGGAGGATGCATGCAGGCTGCATATAGATACCGACATGATAGCGGTCGATCCCTCCAGCTTCCGCGTGCTGATGGAAGACCTGGCGCTGTTCTATGAATGCCCGGACTCGCCACGGCAAACCCCTCCAGCCTTCTTCGACTGGTGCGATGCAATCAATCAGGATCCCGTGCAGCAAGCAGCCAGAATGGCTGACAGATCCTGGTGGCGCAGCAGGCTGTCACAGATAGCGCCGGCCCCCTCGCTGCCAGCGCCAGCACATGCTGCTTCATCCCCCGATAGCCACCGCCTCAGTGCATGGCTCTCCCCCGAAGAGCGTCAAACCCTGATCCAGTTGGCCCGACACAGACGAATGACGCTTTCCAGCCTGATGTTGGGGCTGTTTGCCCACCAGCTCGGCATGGCCACGGGCGACAAGAGATTTCGTCTCAATCTGCCCTTCTTCTGGCGCCAACCCGTGATTGAGGGGACAGAACAAATCGTCGGGGAGTTCGCCAATCTGACCATCCTTGATGTCGACATGACCTCTGCCAATACCCTCGCAGGGCTCTGCCATCAACTGGCAAGCCAGATGGCCGAACGACTCAGTCACGGCAGCTACTCAGGTGTCAGCCTGATGCGCGATCTCTCCCGCCACCATGGTGCTGCCCAGCTAGCCCCTGTGGTGTTCACGGCAGCGCTGGATCTGGATGGCGGCGAACTGTTTTCCGAACGGGTTCACCGCGTGTTTGGCTCCATGAACTGGGTCATCTCCCAGGGACCTCAGGTCGCGCTGGATGCTCAAGTTGTCCGTATTGATGGCGGCATATTGATCAACTGGGACATTCGCCTGGATGCACTGCCGCAAGCCTGGATCACCCGGTTGTTCAACGATTTCGTCACTCAGGTTCGCACAGTGGCCACCAATCCAGCCACCCTTGACCAAGCGCTGACGCCGATGGGAACACCTCTGACACCATTGCAGCAAGCCTATCTGCTGGGTCGCACCACCCAGTTCCCACTCGGGGGAGTCGCCATGCAGGAGTTTCGGGAATACTGCGGGCGACTGGATCCGGCCACGCTGCGGCAGCGACTGCACACCATGGTCAAACGCCACGAGAGTTTGCGCACCCTTGTCGATCCCGAGAGAGTAATCCAGTACGTCAGTGACGAGGAGAGGCTCAACCTTGAGGAGATCGACCTGCGCCACCTCTCTGCCAGCACGGCGCAAGAACGGCTCGAGCTGCATCGCAACCACTATACCCACGCACTCTTCAGCCTCGATCATGCCCCCTGGAACTTGACCCTGTTCCATTTGCCGGATGACCAGCATGTTGTTTTCGCTCGCTTCGATGCGCTCATCCTCGACGGGCGCTCGATCGCGGCACTGATGCTGGAGTTGTTCGAGGGTCATCAGCCCGACATGCTCTCCATCACGGCGGCTCAGGACGCCCCCGTGAGCCCTGAGCTGCGCAAGGCTGATGCCCAGTATTGGACGCATAAACTCGCCGGGCTGGACGGGGCCCCCCGGCTGCCATGGAAACAATCACTGGATCAGATCCCTACCGCCCGTTACGAGCGACAGAGCCTGATCATCCCCCCTGACCTCTTCACCCAGCTTTGCAAACTGGGCTCCCGACAGCACTTTTTCAAAAACACCACCATCATGGCCCTGATCCTGGATGTGCTGTCCCGCTGGCTCGACGAGGGGGATCTGTGTGTCGCCATTCCGGTCGCCCCCTTGCCCTCGGGCCCGCTTGCCAACCGATCCAGCTTCATTGCCGTCAAGTGGTGTGGTGCCAGGGACACCTTGGTAGACAGGGCAAACCAGCTGCAAAACGACGTGATGGAAGGGTTGCAGCATCTGGCCTTCTCCGGGGTGGATATTGCCCGTCAGCTGTTTGAAACCCGGGGTACAGGCCCGGTGCTGCCCATTGTCATCACCAATGGACTCTCCTGGCCAACAGCCACCGGCAGCAGCACCATGACCCTGTGTGCCGGGCTGACCCAGACCCCGCAGGTGGCGATGGACATTCGCTTTTCGAGCCGCGCGGATGGCGCCCTGGTACTGGATATCGACTATGCCCGGGAGGCAATAGAGAGCGACCTGGTGTGCGATATCCTCACGGCACTGGACAAGGCAAGCCGCCATATCGTCACCTCCGGCCTGTTTGATATTGATGCCAGCGCCATCATTGATACGGGCCACTATCGCCATAACAGTGACGAGACAGGGGCAGACACGGACCCCTTCCTCGAGCGCATCGCGGCGCATCTTTTCGATGCCGGCAATGACAAAATTGCCCTGATACAGGGGGATCGCCGCATCAGCTATCGCACTCTCGGCGACAGCGTCTTGCGGATCATGGGGGCGTTCGAAAGAGAGGGGATCACGGCAGGCAAGGTCGTCGCCATCTGTCTGCCCCGCAGCCCGGAGCACACCATGGCTACCCTGGCCTGCGCCCTGAGCGGCGTGGTCTGGGTACCGATAGACAGCTGCTCCCCCACCGAGAGGCTGCACTACTTGCTGGAGAACTGCCGACCAGACCTGATCATCTGTGCAGACGGGCTCGAGTCTGACTACCCCACTGTCACACCAGCGGCGCTGCTGGCGTCTCCCCACGACAATGTCAGCGGTCCCCCCTGGGTCGGGCGCTCCCAACACCTGGCGCCGGCCTACTACCTCTACACCTCGGGGACGACTGGCAAGCCCAAATGCGTGGTGCTCAGCAACAGAGCCACGGCGAATGTCATCGGCAGCACGCTCAAGGCATGGCAGGTCACCCCTGACGATGTGTTCATCTCGGTCACACCGCTGCACCACGACATGTCGGTCTTCGACGTGTTCGGTTGCCTGAGCGCTGGCGCCACTCTGGTGCAGCCGGAAACGGGGGCGGAAAAAGATGCGGTGCGCTGGAATCAGCTGGTGGAGCAGCATGGCGTCACCCTCTGGTGCTCTGTGCCGGCCATGCTCGAGATGTTGCTCTCCTGCAGTCAGGCAACGGGGCTGGCGAGCCTGCGGCTGATCGCGCAAGGGGGGGATTACATCAAACCCGGCATCATAGCCGAACTTCGCAAGCGGCTGCCGTCGGCCCGCCTGACGTCACTGGGAGGGCCGACTGAAACCACCATCTGGAGTATCTGGCACCAGATCGACGCCAGGGATCAGGACAAGATACCGTACGGTACGCCCTTGCCGGGCAACGGCTACTGGTTGCTCAATGAAAGAGGGGAACACTGCCCGACCGGGGTTGCCGGTCGCATCCATACCGCAGGGGTGAATCTGGCGCTCGGCTATCTGGAAGATGGCGAGCTGACACAGCAGGACTTTGTCACCCTTGCGTCAGGCTCCGGTGAGGAGACAAGGGCGTTTCGTACCGGCGATCGGGGCCGTTATCGGGCTGACGGCACCCTGATGTTCGACAGCCGCGTGAACGGCTACATCAAGGTGCGTGGCGTGCGCGTCTCATTGCCTGATATCGAAATCGAGCTCATCAAACACCCGGCCATTGCCCATGTACTGGTGGTGGACTACGGCGCCGAGCTGCAGGGGGAACTCTGTATCGGGGTCCTGTATGTGGGCAAGCATGGGGAAACTGTCTCCATCACCTCGTTACGCGAGCATGCCAAGCAACACCTGCCAGCCTCCCATGTGCCGACGCGCTTTATCCAGGTCGACAGCCTGCCGCTGACACAAAATGGCAAGCCGGATCGGCGCGCAGCACGCAGCACGCTGACCTCATCAGACAAGGGGGGATCGGCACCACAAGCCACGGCGGATGCTGGTGCGACGGATGGCGGCGCCGTGCTCGATATCTATCTGGAGGTGCTGGGACAGGTCCGGAATGAAGGGATGAGCAGTCAGCTCGACTTCACCAGCCTGGGGCTGCGTCCCCAACACCTCAAGGTCATCTCGGCACGCCTGGGTGAGCACTTCTCCAGAGCCCTGTCACCGGGACAACTGCTGCGCTGCCGCAATGCAGCGGATGTGGAAGCCCTGCTCAGGTCCCCCGGTTCCTGACCTATCAAGCCTCGGGGAGAGCGCACTCCCCGGGGTTCATTGTCATTCCCTCGGAGTTTTTTATGGATATCACAAGCGTTGACCTGACCGGTATTGGCATCGGGCCCTTCAATCTTGGGCTGGCAGCCCTGCTCTCCCGTCACAGTGAGGTGACGGGGGTATTTCTCGAGCGCAAACCCGCGTTTCGCTGGCATGAGGGGTTGCTGCTGCCGGGCACCACACTGCAAGTGCCCTTCCTGGCCGATCTGGTGACACTGGCCGACCCGACCCACCCCCTGAGTTATCTCAACTACCTGCACCAGCAGGATCGACTTTACCCCTTCTATTACTACGATCACTTCCTGATCCCGAGACGGGAATATGACCACTACTGCCGCTGGGCCGCGCAGCAGCTAACGAGCTGTCACTTTGGCGAAGAGGTCATCGATGTCCGCTATGACGACTCCAGGGAGAGGTTTCTCATCGACAGCACATCCGCAACCGGAAGCGTACAGCGCTACAGCAGCCGCGATCTGGTTATCGGCATAGGCACCCCCCCCTGGTTGCCCGACTGGGCTCGGGAATGCCAACATCCTCTCGTCATGCATTCAGCCCGGTTCATGCATGCCAGGGAGCAGCTCTCGCAATGCAAGCGGGTGACCGTCATTGGATCGGGACAGAGTGCCGCCGAATGCGTATTGGCGCTCTTTAGCGCCTTGACCCCGCAGCAGGTCCGGGCCGGAGCCTCCATTCAGTGGATCACCCGGGCGGCCGGTTTTCACCCCATGGAATATTCGAAGCTGGGACAGGAGTGCTTCACCCCCGCCTACATGCACTACTTCCACACGCTGCCCAGAGAGCGGCGCCGGGAAATAGTGGCGGAGCAAGGGTTGCTCTACAAAGGCATCAGCTTCTCGACCATTGGCGAGATTTTTGATCTGCTCTATGAGAGATCCATCGGCGGAGAGACGCCAGGCCTGGTGCTCTACTCACATTGCACCATCGAAGGAGTGGAGGAACTGGATGGCCAGGGTGCCCTGCGCATGAGCTGCCATCACACCCAGCTGGATCAGCACTGCACACTGGAGACCGATGCCATCGTCGCCGCAACCGGTTATGCCCATGCATGGCCTGCGTGGTTTGAACGGCTCAAAGGCACAGTCCTGGCCGTTGATGAGCAGGGGGATTGCATAGTCCAGCCAGATTTCACGACCCGTCGTTGCGACAGAGGACAGGGGCGGATCTTTGTTCAGAATGCCGAAATATTTCAGCATGGGGTGGGCTCACCGGATCTGGGCATAGGCCCCAACCGCAATGCACATATCATCAATCAGTTGCTTGGTCGGGAGCAGTATCGCCTGCCCCGAACCTCCACCTTCCAGCACTATGGGCTACCCACCTCCTAGCCCTGGGTTCTGCCCCCTGTCGGCTGACAGGGGGCAAAATGCTGTTTATGCCTCCTTTTGCAGTGCCAGATCAGCCAGTCGACATGCACTCGTACCGGTACTTGTCATCAGTCCGAACAGCCGGTTCAGCACAACGCAAAGGGCCTCGACCCAATCCCTGCTGTAGCGTTCGGCGCTATAAGTGATCACCAGCCGCAATCTGCGCTCCCCTTCCAGCACATCCTCCATGATCTCGAACTGCAACCCGAACATGGACTCCGTTTTGTCAGGATCAATCTGTCGGTAGCGGATCCCCTCACCGACAGGGGTTGGCAAGCGCCCGTTCAAGGCATTCTTGGCGTGAATCTGGACATAGACATCGAACAGGAGACCCTCTGCCGCCGTCATGCCAAGTCCTTGCTGGATCTGCTCCAGCGGGATGTCTGCGTAGGACATGGAGTCATTGATGGTATGCGTAACCGTCCTCAACAGACTGCCGAAAGACTCCTGCTCATCGAACTCGACCCTGTGCGCCACCATGGTGGTGAAGTAACCCACCGTATCAAAGAATGCCGGATCGGTACGCCCGGATGCCGAGGTCCCTATGACGATCTCGTTCAGGCCATCCAGCTTGTGCAGGGATACGGCAATCGCCGTGTACACCAGATTGAAGAGCGAAGAGTCATGGCCTCTGGCGAAGGCATACAAACTGTCGAGACTCCCCTGCTCGAGCTTGAGCTCCAGCCACTGCGCCGCGATAGAACCCTGGCCCTCGGACGGAGCACATAGCCGCTGCTTTCGCCGCTCGTCGGCAGCACCTTGCAACATCCGGGTCCAGTACGCCAGGTGCCGGGGATTGATGCCCTGCTCTGCCTGCTGCCGTACAAATCCGTGAAAATCGAGCGCTGGCGTGGCCCATACCGGCGCCTGATCTGCCGCACGGGCAAGATAAGCGCTGGCGAGATCCTCCATCATGAGGTTGATGGACCACTCATCCACCACCATGTGATGAACCAGGAATGAGAGGTGCTGACGGCCAGTCGCCACATCCAGAATGAAACGGATACGGATTGGCAGCTCACGGGAGAGATCGAATTGATAGGTCGCCTCACTGGCCAGGGAGACACCTCCGCTTTCAGCGCTGTGCCAGAACCACCTATATTGGCCCAGATGTTCAACGGGAATAATACGCTGGAATACCTGACCGTCTTGCACATGGAAAGTCGTTCGCAAACTGGGGTGGCGTTTTATCAGGTCTGTAAATGCCTGCAAAAAAACCGTTTCATCAACTTCATCAATAAAATCCAGCGCAAAGGGCAGATTGAAGATAGTGCCAAAATCATGGGCAGCATAGGCTCGCCACAATGACGCTTGTGCCAGCGCGAGTGGTGCCTGCTGGCTGGTATTTTCAACAACAAGTGAAGGTATTTGCTGAGGCGGGCTATTCAATACTGCTTTTTTAGCGAGGGCAGCCGCAGAAGGCGACTCAAAAAAATCATTGAAACGGCACTCAATACCATGACGATTCTGTAACTTGCCAATAATGCGCGTAGCCAGCAATGAGTGGCCGCCAAAATCAAAGAAGTCATCATTAAGCGTCATGTCAGGGCTGGATAAAGCAATACGAAACTCATCAAGTAAAATAAGTGCCAGCTTGTCCCTTTCCGTGTGTTCCGTCTGGTTATTGGTAATTTCAGGTGCTAACACGCCTGAGTTTATCGATAGCTTTGTCATTTCCAGAGAAGGCAGATGCGGAGCAAGGGCGCCGTACTCATCACGCAATCTGGACACCAGCTCGCCCAGACAACACGCCTCCCCCAGTATGGGATGAGACATCACTGCGAACATAACACACTGTTCTACATGGATAATGAATGCCTTGAACGGCGGCTGGCAGGCAGAATCCCAGGGCGACGCATGAAGGGCGCCAAGGGTGGCATCGAGGTCCCCAGAAGACAACCGGATAAATTCCAGACAAGGATACCAGCCATCAACCCTGTATTTATAAAGGTCTCCTTCATCACTGAAGAGATAGCGGGAATTCAAATCCGGCAAGGCCGTTATTAATGACTGAATTGTCAGAGTGAGCAATGAAATATCGACATTGTCATCCAGCCGCCAGACTTCCAGGTGCTTGATGACTTGCTCCGGATGCTGTTGTTGCAACAACCAGATATTTTCTTCATGAGTGCTCACAGGTATTTCTGGCAATACCTCGGAGTAACATAGTGGCAAGAGTGGCCTCCTTGCTGAATTGTGAATAATGACCATTGGGTTATGCCGGTTTTTCTGTCAAAAACCACTGAGATAGCTCCCCTGCTGTCAGAGTCAGTGAAGAGCATTGCTTGATATCTACGAACAGGATATCTTGTAAATGATTATCATATAGATTTTCATTATCAAAAAGAAAAACACTGTATTCGGGAGAAAAGAGCCGTGGAGAGGGATGCTTGCTCCTTGCAGGAACAGTGGCAGACGTTATATCGGGACAATCATGGATGGCTCTGTCGCCTGCTCCGCCGCAAGCTGGGAAATTCGTACGATGCAGCGGATTTGGCTCACGATATTTACCTCCACCTCATCAATAAGGGCCATATTCCCGCGGCCAGCGAATCGCGCCGTTATTTGATGCAAATAGCCAAAGGCAAACTGATCGATCTCTATCGCCGGCGCAGTCTGGAAGCCCGCTATCTCGAACGCCAAACCCAGCAACCTGCACTCAGGGAACCTTCCGAAGAGACCCGTGCACTGATGCGCGAAGCTCTGGGCGCGGTCGATATGGCGTTGCAGCGCAAGCCACCCAAGATCCGCCAGGCTCTGCTGCTGTCGAGACTCAATGGTATGGGCTACCAGGACATAGCAACCGAACTGCAGGTCTCGGTCTCTTCCGTTGAGAAGTACATAGCCCTTGGCCTGCAGACCTGTCACCAGTGCGAATCAGACGCGGGACGCTGAACTTTCTTTGGTCTTAAAAAGATTCATTTGAGGTTTTTATCCGCCCGTTCGGAAAACCACAAGAGACGTGTCAGCCCAATGCAAACGAGACGGTGGGACATGGCCGCCATCACCCCACAGTGGAGAAGTATTCATGAAGGTAGACGACGAGTTCATCCTTGATTCCAAAGCCGCGGGTCCGATTGCCCGAGTCCTTTCACCTATCCGAGGCCGGCTGCTGGCTGCCGCCCTGCTCGCCGCCGTTGGTTCCATGCTGACACTGGTTCCCCTGGCGGGTATCACCCGGATTGCACAGCTGGTGCTCGACCAGGAGGGTGCTGGGTGGGAGCTTGAAAAACTCTGGCTGATTGTCGGTGCCAGCCTGGCGAGTCTGTTTCTGGGCATGACGCTCATTTCCGCGGGCGATCTGGTCGCTCACCTCGCCGACAACCGCATCACTGGCTATCTGCGCCAGGCGCTGACCCGCCGCCTGGCCAGAGTGCCGCTGGGCTGGTTCACGGCCCGGGCATCGGGTGAAGTGAAACAGGCGATGCAAGATGACATAGGCACACTGCACAGCCTGACGGCCCATTTCTTCACGACCATGGGACGTAGCGCCGGTGCCGTTGCCATCTCGATTGCCTACCTGTTCTTCATGGACTGGCGCATGGCCATCATCTCGCTGCTGCCCTTTCCCCTCTTCTTCCTGTTCTCCGCCAGGGCGCACAGCGCCAGCGCCGCCAACATGCAGCAGTTCGGTGCCGGCATGGCGCGGATCAACAACGCCGTGGTCGAGTTTGTCAGCGGCATTCCGGTAGTGAAGGCATTCGGTGTTCAGGGCAAGCTCCACAGCAGCTACCGCGAAGCCATCGATGCCTTTGCCGATGCCTTCAAGGCGTTTACCCGCCCCCTGGTCAGCGCCATGGCCAATGCCAACGCCATCATGGCGCCAGCCTCCGTGCTCGGTGTCGTGCTGGCCGGGGGCGTCGTGCTGGTCAGTGCCGGCTGGATAGCGCCAGCCGATGTGCTGCCATTCGTGCTGGTGGCCCCAGGGCTTTGCGCCCCCCTGCTGCTATTGAGCTACCTCACCCATGACCTGAACAATGCGACCGGCGCTGCCCAGCGGGTGCATGCCTTGCTGCAGACTCCCGTGCTGGACACCACTGCTGCAACCGACTCCCAGCAGCCTGCAAACGGGGAGATCCGGGTCGAGCAACTGAGCTACGGCTATGACGATCAGGTACAGGTGCTGACCGACATCAACTTCACTCTGCAGACTGGCACCGTCACTGCCATTGTCGGGGTATCCGGTTCGGGGAAATCCACACTGGCACGCCTGCTGCTTCGCTTCTTCGATCCGGATGCTGGGAGGATCACCCTTGGCGGGGTCGATCTCAGACAAATGGACAGTGCCCGGCTCTATCGACACATCGGCTTTGTCTTGCAGGATGTACGCCTCATTCACGCCAGTCTGCACGACAACATAGCGCTGGGTCGTCCGAACGCCACCCGGGCAGAGGTTGAAGCCGTCGCACGGCTCGCCAATGTCCACGATCGTATTCTGGCGCTGCCGCATGGATACGACTCAGTGGTCGGAGAGGATGCGCAGCTCTCCGGTGGGGAACTGCAACGGGTGAGCATAGCCCGCGCCCTGCTGCTCGACCCGCCGGTGCTGGTGCTTGACGAAGCCACGGCGGCGGCCGATGCCGACAACGAGGTGAAGCTGCAACAGGCACTCTCTGCCTTTGCTCATGGCCGAACCCTGGTCGTCATCGCACACAGACTCGACACCGTCATGAACGCCGATCAAATCCTGGTGATCGACAACGGTACCCTCTGCGAACAGGGCAGGCACGACGAACTGTTGGCACTCAATGGCCGTTATGCCCGCTTGTGGGCCCAGGGCCGCTATGACAAGGCCATTCCCGTAGAGAAAAGACAATCCCCTGAGCATGAAGAGGCGGTCCCCCAATGCTGAAGACCTTTGTTCGTCTGCTGGACGATGACACTGCAATATTGCGTCGCTATGGCTGGCTGGCAGTGATCTACAGCCTCTGTTGCGGCCTCACCATAGTCACCCTGATCCCTGTGCTCAGGCACTTGTTGCAGGGAGAGGTGAACAGCGCAGCCAGCTGGCTGTTCGTCCAGCTGCTGGGGGTGGTGCTCTGCTGGTACCTCAGGCGCAAGGTGGAAAAGGCGGGGATAGCGGTCGGCATTGCCGTCCTCCAGACGGGTCGCCATCAGCTGGGCGAGCACGTCGGCAGCCTGCCCATCGGCTGGTTTACCCCTGCCAACACAGCCCGGCTCAATCACGCGGCATCACAGGGGATGATGGAAATCGCCCAGCTCCCGGCCCATGTGTTTACCCCGCTGCTGACCGGCTCCCTCATACCCCTGGTAGTGCTGGCGGCTCTGTTTGCCATCAACCTGACCCTGGGGCTGGTGGCGCTGGTCGCCCTGCCGCTCATGGTGGGGGTGTTCTGGTTCACTGGCCGCCTCAATCAAGCGGCTGACCTGAAGTTCCACCGCAATGCCGCCTCCACCAGCCAGCGCATGGTCGAATTCGCGCAGGCACAATCCGTGCTGCGAGCCTTCAATGGCGAGCGCGGCGGTACCCGCTTCCTCGAGCAGGCCATCTCGCAGCAACAGCAATCTGCCAAAAAACTTATCCAGCTCACTGCCCTCTCATCCGGACTCAATCTCTGGGCGGTGCAAGCCGGCTTTGCCGCCCTGCTGATCGCCGCGACCCTGTGGTTGCAGGGAAATGCAGGCGCTGGCGTGGACAAAGAGGGGCTGATTGCCGCCCTGATGGCCCTGGTGCTGATAAACCGTTTCATCGATCCCTTGCTCGATGTGGCCAGTTACAGCGATATCCTGCGCAGCGTCCGTGGACAGCTGGATGCCTTGCGAGACATCTTTGCGCAAGCTCCCCAGTCGGCCCCGCACTCACCACGCATCCCGACCGATGCCTCGGTCGAGCTGTGCAACGTCAGCTTCCGGTATGCCGCAAATCAACCCTCCGTGCTCAGTGACGTCAGCCTGAGAGTCGAACCGGGCAGCATGACGGCGCTGGTCGGGGCATCCGGCTCGGGGAAAACCACCTTGCTGAGGCTGATTGCACGCTTTTTCGATGTCAGCCAGGGAGAAGTCAAGGTGGGTGGCGTGGATGTCAGGGAGATAACCGGCGACGTACTGGCCAACCAGATCAGCCAGATTTTCCAGGATGCCTACCTGTTCCAGGGCTCGATTGCCGACAACATCCGCATCGGCAAACCGAATGCCAGCGATGAAGAGGTGTTGATCGCGGCAAGGCAAGCCGGGGTGAGCGAGATCCTGGAGCGCCTGCCCCAGGGTCTGGCAACTCAGGTGGGTGAAGGAGGTGCCCGCCTCTCTGGCGGTGAGCGGCAACGTATCTCCATCGCCCGGGCCCTGATCAAGGATGCCCCCATACTGCTGGTCGACGAGGCCACGGCAGCCCTGGATGCGGAGAACCAGGCCGCCATCGCCGAGGCGCTGGCGCGTCTGCGAGGGAAACGAACCCTGATTGTCATCGCCCACCAGCTGTCGACGGTCGAGATGGCAGACCAGATACTGGTACTGGAAGAGGGCAAGGTACGCGAACAGGGCACCCATGCCGAACTCAGCCGCCAGTCCGGTCCCTATGCCCATTTCCTGGCACAACGGCAAGCCGCCAAGGGATGGCGCATCACCCGCGCAGTCCGTGACGAGGCCACCTCTTGAGACCAGCAGTACTGCCCACCCTCTTGATCCTGCTCAGTGGCCTCTCCCTGCTGGTCGGGGTCAAACAGATATCCCTGGCGGCGCTCTGGTCCTTCTCGGGCGACAGCTGGCTGACCCTTACCGCCAGCCGGTTGCCCCGACTGGCGGCACTCCTGCTCACCGGGGCCGGCTTGTCGGTGTCCGGGGTCATATTGCAGCAGATAGTGCAAAACAAGTTTGTGGAACCGGCCACCTCGGGTGGGCTGGATGCCGCCAAACTCGGCATCCTGATTGCACTGACCCAGCTCCCCTCAACCGGCACCACGGGGCGGATGCTGGTGGCGCTGGTGTTTTGCTTTCTGTCCAGCCTGCTGTTCATCGCCATCATACGGCGCATTCAGTTCAAGAATACTGTGCTGATACCCGTGATTGGCCTCATGTATGGCAGCGTGCTCAGCGCCATCGCCGAGTTCTATGCCTATCGGCACAACATATTGCAAAGCATACAGGGCTGGCTGCTGGGGGATTTCTCCAAGGTGGTCGAAGGCAATTACGAGATCATCTACCTGATCCTGCCCATCACAGTGCTCACTTATCTCTATGCCCATCGCTTCACAGTGCTGGGCATGGGGGAAGAGGCGGCCACCAGCCTGGGACTGCGCTATTCGGCAACGGCGGCATTGGGATTGGTGCTGGTGGCAGTCACGGTAGCCGCCACCGTCATCACAGTGGGGGCCATCCCCTTCGTCGGTCTGGTCATCCCCAACCTGGTGGCCATGCATTACGGTGAGCACCTGAAGAAAACCCTGCCCATCGTCGCCATGAGCGGCGCCCTGCTGCTGCTGGCGTGCGACATTCTCGGCCGCCTGCTGATCTACCCCTTCGAGGTGCCGATAGGCTTGACCGCAGGCAGCGTGGGGGGCGTGCTGTTCCTGTCCATGATCCTGTGGAGACGCGCATGAAGCACCTGTTGATCCCTTATGGCATCTGGGCGCTGGTGATAGTGCTGGCCTTGCTGTTTCTGCTGGTGGGGTCGGATCTGGACTTCGACTATGTGATCCCCCAAAGGTTGATGCGTCTTGCCGCCATCGGGCTGGCGGGCATCTGTATCGCGCTATCGGCTGTGACGTTTCAGACACTGGCGGGCAACCGGCTCCTGACTCCCGCCATCATGGGCTACGAGGCTGTCTATCTGCTGCTGCAAGCCTTACTGGTACTGACGCTGGGCAGCCAGAGCCTGATCCTGCTGGACCGTCAGGAAAACGTGCTGCTGTCACTGCTGTTCATGCTGGGCTACTCCTGGATAGTCCATCGCTGGCTGTTCAGGGAGGGGCAGACCAACCTCTATCAGCTGCTGCTGGCGGGCCTGGTACTGACCATGGTGCTCGGCACCTTTACCCAGTTCATCCAGCTCAAGACCAGCCCGGGTGAGTTCTCTATCCTGCAAGGCTTCAGCTACGCCACCTTCAACCGGGTACAGCCCGGACAACTGCTGTTCGGCGCCGCCTTGATCACCCTGGTCGGCATCATGACCCGCCGACGGCTGGCAGTGCTGGATGTGCTCTCCCTGGGCCGTGACCAGGCAATCTCGCTGGGAGTGGATTACCGGCACACAGTGCGGCTGCAACTGGCCTTGATCGCCGTGCTGGTGGCCGTATCCACCAGCCTGGTGGGCCCAACGGCCTTCATGGGGGTATTCGTGGCCAATATCACCTATGCGCTGGCACGCACCTTCCGCCACAGGGTCACCCTGCCGCTGGGCTGCGCCATTGCCATCGCTATTTTTATCGTCGCCCAGTTTCTGGTGGAGCAGCTGTTCAACTACCGCACCACGGTCAGCATCCTCATCAACCTGGTGTGCGGCACCTACTTTCTCGCCCTCATGGTCAAAACGAAAGGCACCCCATGATCACCCTGGAGCATGTTCACAAGACTTACGGTGACAAGCCAGTGCTGCGCGATGTCACCCTTGCCTTTCCCGCCGGCCAGGTCACCTCGCTGATCGGGCCCAATGGCGCAGGCAAGAGCACGCTGCTGATGTCGATTGCCCGGCTGCTCACCGTCAGCCGGGGCAGAATTCTGATGGACGGGATCAATATCGAGCAGATCCCCACCCGCGACTATGCCAGACGGGTCGCGACCCTGCGCCAGTCACCGGACGTCGGGCTGCGCCTGACCGTTGACGAGCTGGTCTCTTTCGGGCGCTTCCCCTACAGCCAGGGAGCCCTCACCCGCCAGGACCGGCTGGCAATCGATGACGCCATTGATTTTCTGGCCCTTGCGCCGCTGCGCAAGGCCTATCTGGATGAGCTCAGCGGCGGTCAGCGACAGATGGCGTTTCTGGCCATGACCATTGCCCAGCAGACCGACTGCTTGTTGCTGGATGAACCCCTCAACAATCTGGACATGAAGCATGCGGTCAACATCATGCAGGCCATACGGCGCCTCTGTGATGAACAGGGCCGCACCGTCATTCTGGTGGTACACGACATCAACTTTGCCGCCAACTATTCCGACCACATAGTCGCGATGAAAGCAGGCGCCATCGCCCACAGCGGCCCGGTCGGCCAGGTGGTCACCCGTGCCTGTCTGCAAGACCTCTATGAACTGGACTTCGAGATACTGCCGAGTCAAAACGGCTTCGTCTGCAACTACTTCAACCCATCCCTGTCAGGAGAATCGCTATGAGGATGAACAAGGCACATGCAGTACACGGAATATTGCTGGTGGCGGCCGCTGGCCTGATGGGGTGTGATGACGCCGCATCAGGATCGGCGGCACAGACACCCTCGGCAAACGATCCCATTGTCACTGTCGAACACCAGCTGGGTACGACCCGGATAACCCACCGCCCGGAGCGGGTGGTGGCCTTCGACATGAGTGAACTGGATACCCTGGATCAGCTGGGCGCCCCCGTGGCGGGCATCGCCAAAGACTATGTTGCTCACTTCCTCAGCAAATACAAAGACGATCCCAACGTCATGGATGTGGGCACCACCATACAACCCAACCTGGAGCGACTGCACAAACTCAAGCCGGATCTCATCCTGATCTCCCCCCTGCAAGCCCAGAGTTATCAGGAGCTGAGCCGGATAGCGCCGACCCTGCACTACGACATCGACATGACCAATCACCAGGGGCATGTACTGGAAACCGCCAAGGCTCACCTGCTCACCCTCGGTAAGATACTGGGTAAAGAGGAACTGGCGCGCGAAAAGGTTCAGCAGATAGACGACAAGATAGCCCAGGTACGTGAAGTGACCCGGAACCGACCGGAAAAGGCCTTGATAGTGCTGCACAATAACGGCGCCTTTACCTCCTTCGGCACACACTCACGGTATGGCTTCATCTTCGATACCCTTGGGGTTCAGCCGGCGGGGCCTGACAGGGAAACAGGCACCCATGGGCAGCCCATCTCCAACGAGTTCATCCAGCAGGCGGATCCGGACATCCTCTATGTGATCGACAGGACGGCCGTGATGGAGCGGCGGGCGGCACTCAATGCCCAGAGCCTGGATAACCCCCTGCTGCGCCAGACCAAGGCGTGGAAAAGTGGCAAGGTCATCTTTGTCGACCCGGAAACCTGGTATCTCTGCACGGCCAGCGTGACCTGTCTGACCCGCATTGCCGATGAAGTGATGACAGGCTACCGCAGCTGACAGGATCACGTTGTTTGCCCGGCTGTCGCGGCTGAATCACTGGCCGTTATGCTGCCGGGCCACAAAGATACAAATGATATTCATTTTTATTTGAGGGTTGTAAAGTCTCGTTCGGAAAACAGAAGGAGACAATCAATCACCTCCTCGAATAGAAAGGAATCCTGAATGTTAAAGCCCCATCTGTTGCATCCTGCAGCGCTCGCCCATCCCCCTCTGGCACAAACCGTTTCCCGCTTTTCCTTGAACAAGCTGGGCGTGGCCGCACGTCTGGCCATTCTGGCCGGTGTCAGTGGCACACTGCTGCTCGGCCTGGCCCCATCGGCGCAGGCACAATCCCCGGAGCTGTCGGTCACGACCACAAAAAGCCTCAGTATCCCGGCTGGCTCTCTGGCCCAGGCACTCAAGACCTTCTCGTCCGAGACAGGTATCAGCCTGGATCTCGATGATAAAACGCTGCAAGGGATGACCAGCCCCGGGCTGGCAGGCCAATACAGTCCCCCCCAGGGTCTGGCCCTCTTGTTGAGTGGTCACGATCTGGTGGCCGAGCCTGCGGGAGAGGGACGCTACAAGGTTCGCCGGCAAGCCGGGGTCAGTGCCGATGAGGTCATGGTGGTGCAAGGGCGTCAGACCTATGCCGGTGGCCAGGTGGCCTCTGACAGTCGGGTCGGATTGCTTGGCAATAAGCACTTCATGGATACCCCGTTCAACACCGTCAGCTACACAGAAGAGTACATAGAGAACGAGCAGGCACAGGATATCGGCTCCCTCGCCGGTGCCACCAATGCATCCATCTATGTGCCAAGCAAACGCAGCGTCTTCGAGACCTTCTACATGCGTGGCTTCAGCACCACGGCCAGTGACATGACCTTCAACGGTTTGATCGGCATGGCGCCCAACATGCGCAGTTCGACCGAGATGGCCGAGCGGGTCGACGTGCTCAAGGGCCCGTCCGTGTTGCTCAACGGCATGCCGCCAGACGGCAGCGTGGGGGGCAGCATCAACATAGTGCCCAAACGCGCTGGCAAGGATCCTCTGGCCAAGGTGACCGCCACCTATGAATCAGACGGGCTCGGCGGCGTGCATCTGGATCTCGGTCGCCGTTTCGGGGAAGAAAAACAGTGGGGGGTGCGCTTCAATGGTGTCTACCGCGATGGTGACACCCCGGTCAATGACCAGCAGCACAAGATGGAGCTGACTTCCATTGGTTTTGACTGGCGCAACGAGCGGGCCCGCGCCTCCCTCGATCTCTATCGGCAACATGAAGAGGTGGATGGGGTCAACTACTTCAGCATCTACTCCATCGCCAGCACTGTCACCCAACTGCCCACAGCCAAAAAAGGTGACTATTCACTGGCTCCGCCCTGGGCCTACACCATCAATGACACCAGGGCAGCCGTATTGCGGGGGGAGTACGACCTGACCGATTCGCTGACGGCCTTTGCCGCGTGGGGCCAGCGAGAGGGGGGATACAGAGCCCTGATCACCCGCAATACCCTGCTCAACAATGCGGGGGACATCAATGCCATGGCCATTCGCTCCGAACGGGACGGCACCCAACGCTCGGGCGAAGCCGGTCTGCGCGGCCACCTCGGCACGGGCCCTGTCGATCACGCCTGGTCACTGGCTGCCACGCACTACACCTCGGAGCTCAGCTTCAAGGATCGCATGTATCCCAACCACACAATCACCAACTATGACCACCTCGATTTTGGCTCGGCCCCCGATCAGAGCGGTTTTGGCGCAGTGACGTCCAGCAGCGACGCCAAGCTGGAAAGTGTCGCCCTGGTGGACACCCTCTCCTTCCTGGACGGGGACCTGCAGTGGACAGTCGGCGCCAGACACCAGATGGTGGAGAGCACCAACTATGGTGCCAGCGGCGCGCAGACCTCCCACTATGACGAGAGCCGGCTCTCGCCAGCCACCGCCATCCTGGTCAAGGTACGGGATGACCTATCCCTCTACACCAACTACATAGAGGGGCTGGGCCAGGGGGGCACGGCGCCCACCACGGCCAGCAATGCGGGTGAAATCATGAAGCCCTACCAGACCAAGCAGTATGAGGTCGGCGCCAAGCTGGATCTGGGTCAGTTCGCCCACACACTGAGCCTGTTCCAGATAGCCAAACCAAGTGCCTACACGGATCCGGTCAGCAATGTCTATGGGGTCTACGGTGAACAGCGCAACCGGGGGATTGAGTGGGATCTGTTTGGCGAGCTGACTCCGGAACTGCGCCTGCTGGGGGGAGCCTCCTATACCCAGGCCGAACTGACCAAGGCCCTCAACAAGGCCAATGAAGGCAACCAGGCGACCGGGGTGCCCAAAGTGATGGCCAAGCTGGGGCTGGAATACGACCTCGCCGCCCTGCCCGGGCTCACGCTGACCGGCAATACCCAGTTTGTCGGCAAGCGCTATGTCACCGATGACAACCGCATGTCGCTCTCCCCCTACACCACCTTCGACCTGGGGGCCCGCTACACCACCAAGATTGCCACCAAGGAGGTGACGGTGCGAGCCTCGGTGCAAAACCTCACCAATCATGCCTACTGGCTCGGCTCCTGGAGCGGTGGCGACGGCAGCGGGCTGTCCGGCGGGCTGGGTTCTCCACGAACCTTCCTTCTGTCCACCTCACTGGCATTCTGAGTTGGCTGTCTGCCTCGACACATGAGTCGGCGCCAGCCCTGAAAAAAAGAGCCCGGGATTATCCCGGGCTCTTTTTTGTGCATTTGTCATCCACACACCTAGAGGCGGCGCAGGCACCACATGAAGTAAGCGCCCCCTAACAGAGTGGAGACCAGCCCGACCGGCACGTCCTGCGGGAACAGGATCTGCTGGCCGATCCAGTCCGCCGACACCATCAGCAGGGCGCCGGAAGCGGCGGCACCGAGCAGGTGCCAGCGCGCCCGTACCAGTCCCATCAGCTTGGCCATGTGCGGGGCCAGCAGACCAACGAAGGAGAGCGGCCCCACCACCAGGGTGGCGCTGGCGGTGAGCACGGCCACCAGCAGCAGTATGGCGAGCTGGGCACGGTTGAGGCGAATACCCAATGCGGTCGCCAGTGCCGGTCCCATGGGCAACAGATCGAGCCAGCGGCTGATGAGCAGGCAGACTGCCAGCATCAATACCGCTAGTGCCACCAGTCCATAAGCCACCGGCAGGGTGACGTAATAGGTGGAGCCGGACATCCAGGAGAGCAGTTGCTGCACCCGCATGTCGCCGTTGGCCAGCGCTATGGCCTGCAATGGTTCGAACAGCGCCGTGATGGCGATACCGGACAGCAGGATCCGCTCCGGCTGGAAGCCATGCTTGCGGTTGACCAGCACCAGCAGCAAGAGGCAACCGAAGGCCCCGATCAAGCCCCCAAGCAGCATCATGGGCAATGGCAAGGCAGGCAGCAGCAGCGCCGTCGCTATCACGCCCATGAAGGTGCCGCCACTCACCCCCAGCAGTTCCGGACTCGCCATGGGGTTGTTGCTGACCCGCTGCAGCAGGGTGCCCGCCAGCGCCAGCAAAACCCCGGCAGCCCCTGCCGCCAGAGTACGCGGCAGCCGCCACTCCAGCTGGGCCTGCCACCTGAGCCAGCTCGGCCAGCTCCAGCCGTGCATTCCCTGACCGAACAGCAGAGAGCCTATGATGGCGAGCCCCAAGCCGAGCAGCAGCAAGGTGATCAGGCGAGTCGGGGCCGGATGTCGTGCTACCAGCAAACCGGTGCTCGCTTTGGGTGTGCCCGACTTCAAGGAAAGTCGCGGGATCAACCAGAGCAAGAGCGGCGCCCCCAACAGAGCCGTCATGGCACCGGTCGGGATCAGCATGGGCCAGAATCGACTGACGGATTGCAGCAACAGATCGGTGGCCGCCAACAGCAGAGCCCCCAGAACAGGCGCCCACAGCAGCCGCTGACCGAGCTGGCGGATCCCCAGCAGCCGCACCATGGCCGGTGCGGCCAACCCGATAAAACCGATCAGCCCCACCACGCTCACCACGCAGGCGGTGACAAATACCGCCAAGCCAAGCCCCGCCAGTCGCAAGTGCTGGAGGGAGACCCCCAGGCTGCGGGCGCTGGCATCATCCAGTTCCAGTACTCTGAGGGGGCGCACCAACACCCCAGCCACCAATGCAACAACCAGCAGTCGAGGCAGCAGATAGTGCACCCCACTCCAGCTGTTCTGGGCCAGAGAACCACTGCCCCACACCAGCAAGCCTTTCAACTCCTCCTGAAAGAACAGCAGCAACCCCATGCTGATGGCTGCCAGGTAGAGGTTGATCACCAGCCCCGCGAAGACGATGACGACGGGATTGAGCTGACGGCGCCAGGCCAGGGCAAACACCAGCGCCATGGCGAGGCTGCCACCGGCCATGGCGATCCACTCCCGCCCCAGCAGCAACCAGGAAGGAGCAAACAGGGTCACCATCATCAATGCCAGCTGGGCGCCGGAAGCCACCCCCAGTGTGGTCGGTGAAGCAAGGGGATTGCGCAGCACCTGCTGCATCAGGGTACCGGCCAGACCAAGGGCACAACCGGCCAGCAGGGTCACCGTCAAGCGGGGTAACCAGCTGAAATGGACCACGGCTTGACGGGCATCATCCAGATTGGGCGAAAAGAGGGTCTGCCACCAGAGCGCGCCTGGCAACTGGCGGGCCAGCTCCCAACAGGCCAGAACAAGGGTCAACCCCAGCAGGATCAAGGTCGGTCGCTGCAACGGGGATGGAAATATATGTTTCATTGGCGATCTCCCCTGGCATCCTTCTGCAATGCCTCGCTGAGCAAGGTGGCGAAGCGACGGGCGGCGAGCACGCCACCGAAGCTCCAGACTGCGGGCAGATGCAATACCGGAGCCTGTTGCACCAGCGGCAAATGCTGCCACAGACCGGGCTCCTGCAGCCGTTCGCTCACCCCGACCGGAATGGGATCCACTACCACCAACCTGGCCTCCGGTATGGATAAAAACTGCTCGAGACTGGCCACCGAGAAACCCCAGGCATTTGTCTCCCCCTGCCAGGCATTGCGCAGGCCGAGTCGCTGCATCACGGCCTCGAACAGGCTGTGGCGGCCGAATACCCGCACATGGCGCTCATCGATGAACTGCACCACCAGCAGGGGCGGCAGCTCCGCCGGCAGGGTCTGTTTCATCTGCTCCAGATCCCGATTCAAATCGGTCAGCAGCACGTTCGCCTCGGCCGTTTTGTGCACCAGCGCCGCTATGGTCAGGGTCGCCTCATGGAGCCGCTGCCACAGATCAGTTTGTGGATCATAGAGAGCGATAGATTGCACGGGGGCGATGCGGGACAGGGTCGGTGCCAGCGGCGCCGCGAGCGGGGAGATGAGAATGCGATCGGGTTTTAACTCGGCCAGCAGCTCGCGATTGGGTTGAGCCCGCAGGCCTATATCCACCACATCGGCCGGCAGCAACGGCTCGCCAACCCAGGCGCGGTAGGCGCTGACATCCCCCACCGCCAGTGGCGTCACCCCCAGCGCCAGCAGGGTTTCAGCTATGGTCCAGTCGACGGTGGCAATCCGTGGTACCTGTGTGTGCTCACTCGGCCGAGCAGTATCGGTGGTGGTACTCTGGCTCGCCGGACTGGCCTGCAATCCCAATGGAGCCAGCAGGCAGAGCAGCCAGCCGGCCCTTTTCAATGAAGAGATCAAGATAGCTGTCCTGGCTAGATGATGGCGATGGCATGGGCATGGGCATGGGCCGGGTGGCGCATGACCTCCATCGGGATGCCATGATACATGGAGTGCAGGGTCTCGCCAGTCTGCAGTGATATGGGTACAAATAAACTCATCAGGATAACAAGCCTTATCTAAACGATGGCGATGGCGTGGTCATGGGCCGGGTGACGAATGACCTCCATCGGGATGCCATAGATGGCGTGCAGGGTCTCGCTGGTCATGATCCGCTCAGGCTCGCCATGGGTAAGCAGACGACCCGAGTGCAGCGCCACCAGCCGATCGCAGAACCGGGAGGCCATGTTGATGTCGTGGATGACTATGATGACGCCGAGGTTGAGCTGACGGCTGAGCTGCCTGACCAAAGTCAGCACCTCTACCTGATGAGCCACGTCCAGCGCGGCCAGCGGCTCGTCGAGCAGGATGAAGCGGCTCTCCTGGGCCAGCAGCATGGCCAGCCAGACCCTGCCACGTTCGCCGCCGGAAAGGGTATCCACCAGCCGATCGGCAAAACCTTCGGTATGGGTCAGAGCAATGGCCCTGTCGACCTGACGCTGATCCTCTGCTCCCATCCGGCCAAGCAGACCGCGCCAGGGATAGCGCCCCATCTCCACCAGCTCCCGGCCGAGCAGGTTCTCGGCGCTCGGCAGATGCTGGGGCAGATAGGCCACCTGACGGGCGAACTCCCGGTTGCCCCAATCGGTCAGCGGCTTGTCATCGAACAGGATCTCACCCTCACTCAGGGGCTGCTGGCGCGCCAGCAGCTTGAGCAGGGTGGATTTGCCCGAGCCGTTGTGGCCGATGAGGCCATAGACCTGTCCCTGCTCGAAACGCAGGTCAGTGGGGTGCAGCAGCTTGCGGCCGTTTACCGCGAAGCTGGCGGCTTTCATCTCAAACATAAGCTGTTCCTGTGCTGGCCTGATGCCAGTCTCATCGGCGCCGGTATCAAGCCGGCACCTCGCAATCCAGATGGGCGACGGCATCCCGGCTGACCTGCTCGCGCCGCTCGCCGGTCAGTTCGGTGAGCTGGCCCTGACGCATCTCCAGCAAGCGGTCGGCCAGCGGGAAGTAGTGATCGTCGTGGCTGATGGCGATCACCGTCTTGCCCATCGCCTTGAGGCGCGGCAGCAGCAGCTGATAGAAGATGCGGCGGAACTGGGGATCCTGATCCGCGGCCCATTCATCAAACAGCATCACCTCGCGCTGCTCAGCCAGTGCCAGCAGCAGAGCGACTCGCTTGCGCTGCCCCTGGGAGAGATCGATATCGGCGATAAAGTTGTCCTCGATGGCGAGCTTGCTGCCCATCTGCAACCGATCCAGCCACTCGGCCACCAGCTCGGCCTTGGGCTCAGGCCCCAGCAGATGCTGGAACAGGTGGTAATCGGTGAAGATGGCGGAGAAGAGCGCCAGATAGGCGTTGAGATCCGTTATGGGTTCACCATCCAGCAGGATCCGGCCCGACACCGGCTGATAGAGACCGGTCAGCAGCATGGCCAGGGTCGATTTGCCGGAGCCGTTGCCACCTATGATGAAGACCTGCTCCCCCTTCTCAATGGTGAGATTAATGGGGCCCACCGCGAAGCCACCCTCCCCCTGATAGTGAAAGCTCACCTGCTCCAGCTGGATGCGTTGCCAGGCACGGGGTGCCGGTGGCAGCGGGAAGTCTGGATCCGGCTCGGCCAGCGCCAGGGCGGCTATCTTGTCGAATGCTACCTGGGCGGAAAGCAGGGTCGGCAAGGCGCCTATCCCCTGCAACAGCGGAGTGCGCAGGAACAGCAGGGTCAGGGCAAAGGTGGCGGCCACATTGGTGTTGGCCCAGCCGAGGCCATTGGCCAGGAAGAAGACCAGGCCAATGGCTCCCAGCATCATGATATTCGACCAGTTCACCGCGCTCAGGTGATAGGTGTCGGCGCGAATGATCTGCTGGCGATAGTCACGGGCGTTCTGCTCATAGAGCTGGTGGTAGACGAAATGGGCCCGCTCGCGATTGAGCGCCAGCTCCTTGCTGCCGGCTATGATGGCCTGATAGTTCTGGTAAAGGCGATCCTCCGCCTGACGCATGTGGGAGAGATGACGATAAACACGGTTCACCAGCAGCCAGCCCACCACCATGGTCACAGTGACCCAGAGTGCTGTGACGCCGAGCAGGGCCGGTGACAGCCAGCCGAGATAGAGGGCCGAACCAACAGTGAGCACCAGCCCCTGCACCAGCTCGGGCAGGCGCACGAAGGCGATGGTGATCTGGCCTATGTCGCTGGAGAGGGATGCCAGCAGCGGCCCCTGGCCAAGCTGGCGAATGCGGGCGACATCGGTATCCAGCAGTTGCTTGAGCAGACGGCCCCGCAATCGGTAGACGAAATGATGACCGAGTGTGGTCAGGGCCAATTGAGATCCGAGTGTGATCACCAGCAGCAACAGGATCAGGCCAAGCAGTTGGCCAAGTACCGGCAGCGGATCGCCGACGGACTCGACAAGAGATTGATTGATAAAGGCAATGACGCCGATCCCGCTCACTGCGCTAAGCAGGCTGAGCAGAGTAATGGCGATGAAGGGCCAACGATATTGGCGGTAAACCAGAGACAAGAGTTCCATGACGGGCCTGTATGCGGGGGAAAAAGGGCGGGAGTCACAACTCCCGCCCGACCTCTGTTACCAGCGGTAGTTGATGCTGCCCACTACACTGCGCGGCTCACCGTAGTAGCAGTAGTAGTCACAGCTCGCCACATAGGTATCACCCAGCAGGTTGTTGACGTTGAGCTGGGCTCGCCAGTTCTTGGCAAAGTCATACCCGATCATCGCATCCCATACGGTATGGGCCGGTACCTGGGCCGAACCATAGATGGGGTTGTAGCTGGCATCCACGGCGCCTATGCCGACACTGGAGCCGACATAACGTACGCCGGTTCCCAGTTCCAGACCGGAAGCAACTCCCTGCTGCACCTTGTAGTTGCCCCAGAAGGAGGCGATATGGCGCGGGATCAGGCTGGCACGGCGATCACCCTTGCCGGTGTCGTTGGTCTTGGCATCCGTGTAGGTATAAGCAGCGGTGAGACGCAGCGCCTCTGTGGCCTGCACGCTGCCTTCCAGCTCGACACCCTGGGAGGTCACTTCGCCGGCCTGGGTCTGCTGACCGGATCCTGTAGAGACGAGCGAGTTGGTCTGCTCCAGATCGAACAGGGCCAGATTGATGTAACCGTCTAGGAAGCTGGGGGCGTACTTGACGCCAGTCTCATACAGGGTGCCCTTGAGCGGCTTGTAGGAGTTCTGGGTATTGGGATCTATCCCGGGCAATACCTCGAACGACTCGGCGTAGGCAATATAAGGAGAGAGACCGTTGTCGGCCAGATACATCAGGCTGCCGGAGAGGGAGAGCTCGTGATCGTACTGCTTCTCCTCCTTGCTCTTGGCTTCGCTGATGTTGTGGGTCTCCACATAGTCGAAACGGCCACCACCGGTCAGCAACCAGCGATCGTCCCAGCGGATCTGGTGCTGGGCATAGAGGCCGCTCTGGCCCTTGGTGCTCTTCTGGTGGGTGGTGGTGGATTCGTCAAAACCGGGGAAGCCGCTGTAATCCGGGTTCATGGTATTGATGGAACCCATGCCGAAGTTGTCGGCTTCCTGACCTTCGTTGACGTGACGCTGCAGATCCAGCCCCAGCAGCAAGGTCTGCTCCGTGCTGTCCGTGTTCCAGTAACCCACCATCTGGTTATCCATGGTGGCACTCTTGGTGTCACCATCCCGGTAGACAAGCCCACGGTAGGCGGTTGTGCCTTCATAGGTCGGGAAAATATAGGTCTGGCGCAGCAGCAGATCGTTGTAGTTGAAGCGGACGTTCTGCTTGAACTCCCAGGTCTGGTTGAGCTGGTGGGCCAGCTCGTAACCGGCGGAGATCTGGGTGTTGCGGTTGCGATCGTAATCCGG
This sequence comes from Aeromonas sp. 2HA2, assembly GCF_029237345.1. Classification (NCBI taxonomy): domain Bacteria; kingdom Pseudomonadati; phylum Pseudomonadota; class Gammaproteobacteria; order Aeromonadales; family Aeromonadaceae; genus Aeromonas; species Aeromonas sp. 2HA2. Next base: position 97,906 of record NZ_JAACGB010000012.1, read on the forward strand.
CTGGCTCAGGTTGGTGGAGGGATCTATCTGGCCACCGCTGGTATTGAGAGTGCCATAGACAGGGAAGAAGCCGTTGGTCGGCACACCTTCGTCATGCTTGAAACTGGCCAGCAGGGTCAGGCTGGTACGATCCGAGATATCCAGGGTGACGCTTGGCGCCAGATAAACCCTATCGTTATAGGTATCGTTCAGCACGCCGTCACGCTCGCTGTAGAGGGCGACCAGACGGTAGCGACTGTTGTCGGTCAATGCATCCGAGACATCCACCCCGATCTGGCGAAGATCCCGGCTGCCCATCTGCAGATCCAGCTGCCCCTGCGGGGTGGCGGTCGGCCGCTTGCTGATGGCATTGATCACGCCGCCGGGAGGCGCCTCGCCGTAGAGGATCGAGGCGGGCCCTTTCAGCACTTCCACGCTTTCCAGACCGAACGGCTCTGGCGTCCACACATAGTAGCCGGTGCTGAACAGGCGATTGCCATCCAGATAGGAGGCGGCATCGAAGCCACGCACCTTGAACCAGTCGGCATCGTTGTCGGATCCATAGGATTGGGAGAGCACACCGGAGCGGTAGCGCAGCGCTTCGTCCAGTTTCAGCACGGCGTGCTGATCCAGTTCCTCACGATTGACCACTGAGACGGCCCTTGGTGTCTCGGCCATCGGCACTTCCACCTTCATGGCGGTACCTGTCACCACCATGGTTTCACTGGCTTTGGGCAATTCTTTCGGTTGTTCGGCCAGTACTGGCAGGCTTGCAAGCAGGCAGGAGAGCGGCAGCAGTTGCTGTGCCCCTCTCTTTCGCATCGCTGCGGTCAGGGTGTTTTTTTGCGCAATCATATAAGTGTCTCAAATATCAATGAGTTGTTTCTGGTTTCTTATTATTGGTGACCGATCAAGCTGGTCTGCCCGGTTCCTCAGGCGAATAAAGCAGCGCAATGCTACTACAGGAGCCATGATCGAATCGATTCAATAATTGCTAATCATTTGCATCTGCATTGTTACCTGACGTATCAAAGCAGCAGCTGTCGGGCAGAAAAAGGAGGGATCAGACAGGCGCATTTCTGGGAAAAAGATCCGGGGCAGACGAAAAACGGGGGATCCTGCCTTATATAGGAAAAGAAAAGAGGATCCATTATCCCCAAGCTTTATCCATATTTATCCACACCCTTTGGCGGTAGAATTCGGCTTTCCGTTTCTTTGTCTGAACTCAGGATCCATTCCATGGCCAAACTCAATCTCGTCGTCGGCTCCATGCTGGGCGCCGCCGAATATGTCGCAGACCACGTCGCCAACCTGCTGGAACAGGCGGGCCATCAGGCCGAGATCCACAATCCAGCCAGCCTGACCGAAGTGCTGGCCGAGCCGGACGCCATACTGCTGGTGGTCACCTCCACCCACGGTGCCGGTGATGTGCCCGACAATCTGCAACCCTTCGCCAAGGATCTTGCCGAGCAACATCCGGATCTTAATGCCTTGAAATATGGCGTGATCGCCCTCGGCGACAGCAGTTATGACACCTTCTGCCAGGGCGGCAAGACGCTGGATCTGCTGCTGAGCGAATGTGGCGCCAGCCGGATCGGGGATCGTCTCGACATAGATGTGACCCAGCATGAGATCCCTGAAGATGCCGCTGAGGCCTGGATCCAGGGCTGGATGCAGATGATCGCCTGATCAGGGGGTGGGAGATCCGGTAAAAAAGCCTTGATCTCCCCGTTTATCCCCAGATCGCTATCCACCAAGTTATTAACAGATTGATCCTGACGACTTGTTCTACACGGTTACCCACAACGCCCAGGGGTAATGTGCATAACTACCGTGTAAACCTCTGCAAAACCTATAGTTATCCATGTATTAGATCCAACCCGCTAGCCGCCTGTGTATAAAAGCACTGGTTATACCCTGGTTCACTGCCCTAGGATCCAAGCTTTTCCACAAGCTAGGATCGTCTTTAACACGATGATCTTTATGATCAAAAAGTGCTTATCAACAGAAAAGGTGGATCCTAATAAAAGATCCAATAAAAGATCGATCTAAAGATCCTTAAGATCTATTAAGTAGATCCTCCCTTCATTCTGAACGTTAAGTAGACGTTCCCCTCAGGGCGCGAAACAGATAGAATGTTCAGCCCCTCAGCCTAGGCAATCAACGATCTTCAGACGTGCAGATCAAGGTGATCCCCAATGCAATACCATGAACAATTTGATGTGATCGTCGTTGGTGGCGGTCATGCAGGAACCGAAGCAGCAACAGCGGCAGCCCGTATGGGCCTGAATACCCTGTTACTGACCCACAACATCGATACGCTGGGACACATGTCCTGTAATCCGGCGATCGGCGGGATCGGCAAGGGACACCTGGTCAAGGAAGTTGACGCCCTTGGCGGGATCATGGCGCGAGCCACAGATCTTGCCGGGATCCAGTTCCGTACCCTCAACTCCTCCAAGGGGCCAGCGGTACGAGCCACCCGTGCTCAGGCGGATCGACTGCTCTACAAAGCCGTTGTTCGCCAGATGCTGGAGAACTATCCCAACCTGAAGATCTTCCAGCAGGCCTGTGATGATCTGATCATGGACGGGGATCGTGTTGCCGGTGTCGTCACCCAGAGCGGGATCCGCATCAGTGGCAAGACAGTCGTGCTGACGGTCGGGACCTTCCTGAACGGCTTGATCCATATCGGGATGGAAAACTACAAGGGTGGCCGCGCCGGGGATCCTCCCTCGATCGCCCTGGCTCAGCGGCTGCGCGAGATGCCGCTGCGCATCGATCGTCTCAAAACCGGGACGCCGCCACGGCTCGACGCCCGCAGCGTCGATCTCTCCGTGATGCAGGCGCAGTACGGCGATGATCCGCGCCCTGTCTTCTCGTTTATCGGCGATGCCAGCCAGCACCCACGCCAGGTGCCCTGCTACGTCACCCATACCAACGAGCGCACCCACGATGTGATCCGCAACAACCTGGATCGCAGCCCCATGTACGCCGGGGTGATCGAAGGAATTGGCCCCCGTTACTGCCCGTCGATCGAGGACAAGATCACTCGCTTCGCGGACAAGACGGCCCACCAGATTTTTGTCGAGCCGGAAGGCCTGACGACCCACGAACTCTATCCGAACGGGATCTCCACCAGCCTGCCATTCGATGTGCAGGTGCAGATAGTGCGTTCCATTCGTGGTTTCGAAAATGCCCACATCACCCGCCCCGGCTATGCCATCGAATATGACTTCTTCGATCCCCGGGATCTCAAGGCCAACATGGAGAGCAAGTGCATCGGCAACCTGTTCTTCGCCGGCCAGATCAACGGCACCACTGGCTACGAAGAAGCCGCGGCCCAGGGCCTGATGGCCGGTTTAAATGCCGGTCTGCGTGCCCAGGGCAAGGATCCCTGGCATCCCCGCCGGGATCAGGCCTACATGGGCGTGATGATGGACGATCTCTCCACTCTGGGGACCCGCGAGCCTTACCGCATGTTCACCAGCCGCGCCGAATATCGCCTGTTGCTGCGGGAAGACAACGCCGACCTGCGCCTGACCGCCATTGGCCGCGAGCTGGGTCTGGTGGATGACGAGCGCTGGGGCAAGTTCAATATCAAGATGGAACAGGTGGAGCTGGAGCGTCAGCGCATGCGTTCGACCTGGATCCACCCGCAACATCCGTCACTGGAAGCGGTTAATGCCCTGGTCAACACGCCGCTGACCCGTGAGCAGAACCTGGAAGAGCTGCTGCGTCGCCCCGAAGTGACCTACGATGCGCTGATGGCCATCGAAGGGGTTGGCCCGGCGCTGAGCGATCACGCCGCCGCCGATCAGGTGGAGATCCAGATCAAGTACGCCGGTTATATCGAGCGTCAGTACGACGAGGTGGAGAAGCAGTTGCGCAACGAGAACACGCTCTTGCCGCTGGACATGAACTACCGCGACGTCAACGGTCTCTCCAACGAGGTGATCGCCAAGCTCAACGATGCCAAGCCCGAGACCATTGGTCAGGCTTCCCGCATCTCCGGTATCACACCGGCGGCCATCTCCATCCTGCTGGTTCACCTGAAAAAACACGGCCTGCTGCGTAAAACCGCCTGAGGATCTCCATGCTGCAAAGATTGAACGGCCTGCTCATGCAGGCCGGTATTGTTATCACCGATACCCAAAAGACCCAGTTGGTTCAGCTTGTCGAGTTGCTGCACAAGTGGAACAAGGCTTACAATCTCACCTCGGTGCGTGATCCCGACGCCATGCTGGTCAAGCATATCCTCGACAGCCTGGTGGTGAGCCCTCACCTGCACGGTGAGCGCTTCATCGATGTGGGGACAGGTCCTGGGCTGCCTGGCTTGCCACTGGCCATCATCAATCCTGACAAGCAGTTTGTGCTGCTCGACAGTCTGGGCAAGCGGATCAACTTTATCCGCCAGGTGATCCAGGAGCTGGGCCTGACCAATGTGACGCCAGTCAAATCCCGGGTGGAAGAGTATCAGCCTGACGTGGGGTTTGATTGTGTGCTCAGTCGTGCCTTTGCCTCGCTGGAGGACATGCTGAGCTGGTGTCACCATCTGCCGTCCGAACAGGGCAGCTTCCTGGCGCTCAAGGGGCAATATCCCGAGCAGGAGCTGGCCCAGTTGCCTGCCAATATCCGTCTGGTAGCCTGTCATGAATTACGGGTACCGGAATTGGAAGGCGAACGTCATCTGCTGGAATTCAAACATATCCAGCCCGAATAGGGTCGCAGTTTCATTTAGGGGATAGTGTGGGAAAAGTCATCGCCATAGCCAACCAGAAGGGTGGAGTGGGTAAAACCACCACCTGTGTGAATCTGGCCGCCTCCCTGGCCGCTACCCGGCGCAAGGTGCTGGTGATCGATCTGGATCCCCAGGGCAATGCCACCATGGGCAGCGGCGTCGACAAATACGAAGTCGAGCGCACCGCCTACGAGCTGCTGATCGAAGATGCCCCCATCGCTGAAGTGATCATCCCCGAAACCTCGGGGGGCTATCACCTGATCGCCGCCAATGCCGACGTGACTGCGGCCGAAATCCGTCTGATGGAATTCTTCGCCCGCGAGATCAGACTGCGCAACGCCATTGCCTCGGTACGGGACAAATACGACTACATCTTCATCGACTGCCCGCCTTCTCTCAACATGCTGACCGTGAACGCCATGGCCGCCGCCGATTCCGTGCTGGTGCCCATGCAGTGCGAATACTATGCACTGGAAGGGCTCACCGCTCTGGTGGACACCATCAGCAAGCTGGCAGCCGTGGTCAATCCGGAGCTGAAGATCGAAGGGGTGCTGCGCACCATGTTCGATCACCGCAACCGGCTGGCCAATGATGTGTCCGATCAGCTGAAACAGCATTTCGGGGACAAGGTCTATCGCACCATCATCCCCCGCAACGTAAGACTGGCGGAGGCCCCGAGTTTCGGAGCCCCGGCCATGCACTATGACAAATCATCGGTGGGCGCCAAGGCCTATCTGGCGCTGGCGGGCGAAATGCTGCGCCGCCAGGAGCAGGAACGTCCGGTGACCATCGCAGACCGAGAGAGCATATGACGCCGAAAAAACGTGGGCTGGGCAAGGGGCTGGACGCCCTGCTCAGCACCAGCACGGCCGCGCGCCAGAAACAGGTGATGAGCGACCAGCGTACCGAAGAGGCCATGGCCCCCACCAATCAGGGGGAACTGCGCAGGCTGCCGGTGGAGTGGCTGCAGTCCGGCAAGTACCAGCCGCGCAAGGATATGTCGCAGGATGCGCTGGAAGATCTGGCCAATTCCATTCGCGCCCAGGGCGTGATCCAGCCGATCGTGGTGCGCCCCCTCGGCGAGCAATCCTTCGAAATCATCGCCGGTGAGCGGCGCTGGCGAGCTTCCCAACTGGCCCGCCTCGACGTTGTGCCCTGCATCGTCAAGGATGTGCCTGACGAGGCCGCCGTCGCCATCGCCCTGATCGAGAATATCCAGCGCGAAGATCTCAATGCCATCGAGGAGGCGGTTGCCCTGCAGCGGCTGCTGACCGAGTTCGAACTGACCCACCAGCAGGTGGCCGAGGCGGTGGGCAAGTCCCGAACCACTGTCACCAACCTGTTGCGCCTCAACCAGCTCAACGATGACGTGAAGCGTTTTGTCGAGCACGGCGATCTCGACATGGGCCACGCTCGTGCCCTGCTGGCCTTGAGTGGTCAGGCCCAGTCCGAACTGGCCAAGCTGGTCGCGCAGAAGGGACTGACAGTGCGAGATACCGAGAAACTGGTGCAAAAAGCGCTGGAACCGGCAAAAGCCAAGGTTGAACCCGTGCGCGATCCACAGTTTGGTTATCTCGAGCGCCAGCTGTCGGAAAAAATTGGCAACCAGGTTCAGTTACAGGTTGGCAAGCAAGATAGCGGAAAGTTAGTAATAAGTTACGGGGATTTAACCGACTTGGACCGTATTTTGGGCTATTTTGGCCTGTCGGAATCGTGATTTTTACGCTTTTTGTAGTAATAAAACATCCATTCCTTTTGATATGAACATAACCTTAATTCTGTGCGGAAAGCCGCAAAAATTAAGGGTTTTTGTCATATTGCAATCACCGCCTTCAAGGGTATAATTTGACCGGCTTTTGGGGCTGTAAATTCGTGCGTGCCAACATGTCGATTTTTACAGTTCTGTAATGTTCAGGGGGCATTTGGTGGAGCAGAAATTAGCCTGGAAAGGTTTGACACTGGCCTTGGCTATACTTGCTTGCCAACTTACCCTGATCCTGGCTGTGAGTGCCGCTTGGGCTCATCTAAGAGGTATTCCGGCCGGATACGCGTCCCTCTATGGGGGAGGCGTATATCTGATTCCACAACTCCTGTTCAGTCTGTTTACGTTGAGCCGGAAGCTTGGCCCCGGGAGTGCGGGCTGGGTGTTGTGGGATTTTTGTGTTGGAGCAGGGATCAAGCTGGTAAGTACTGTCGCACTCTTCGTGACAGTGCTCCTGTACGTCGAGGTGGAACATCTCCCCCTTTATGTCACTTATGCGCTCTCCCTGTTTTTCCAATGGGTCATCACGATCGTTCTCAATAACCGCTACTAGGAAAACTCATGGCTGCAACCGGAGAAGCCCTGACTACTCAGGGATACATCTCCCACCACCTGCACCATCTGCAAGTGGGTTCGGGGTTCTGGACGGTAAATATCGACTCCATGATATTTTCCGTTATCCTCGGCGCTCTGTTTATCTGGATATTCCGCAAGGTGGCCGCGACTGCGACCAGCGGTGTTCCGGGCAAGCTTCAGTGTTTTGTAGAAATGGTTGTCGAGTTTGTGGATGACACCGTCAAGGGTATCTTCCACGGTAAGAGCAAGCTGATCGCTCCGCTGGCGCTGACCGTGTTCATCTGGGTTTTCCTGATGAACCTGATGGACCTCATCCCGGTTGACTACCTGCCCTACACGGCACAAGTGCTGGGCATCCCCTACTTGCGAGTAGTTCCTTCCGCCGATGTTAACATCACCATGTCCATGGCTCTGGGAGTCTTCGCCTTAATCATCATTTACAGTATCAAGATGAAAGGTGTCTCGGGCTTTGTGAAAGAGTTGACCCTCAACCCTTTCAATCACTGGGCATTGATCCCTGTTAACCTCGCGTTGGAGTTGGTTACCCTGCTGTCCAAACCCATCTCTCTGGGTCTGCGTCTGTTCGGTAACATGTATGCCGGTGAACTGGTATTTATCCTGATCGCCGGTCTGCTACCGTGGTGGTCCCAATGGCTGCTTAGCGTGCCTTGGGCGCTGTTCCACATTCTGGTAATTACTCTGCAAGCTTTTATCTTCATGGTGTTGACCATTGTCTATTTGTCGATGGCCAGTGAAGACCATTAATCCTGTTACGTTTACTAGCTCTGTTTGGAGAATATAAAGATGGAAATGATTTACTTCGCCGCTGCAATCATGCTGGGTATGGCCGCTGTCGGTGCCGCTATCGGTATCTCTCTGCTGGGTGGCAAGTTCCTGGAAGGTGCTGCTCGTCAGCCTGACCTGATGCCTATCCTGCGTACCAACTTCTTCATCGTAATGGGTTTGGTCGACGCAATCCCGATGATCGTGGTCGGTATGGCTCTGTACCTGATTTTCGGGGTTGCAGCCTGATAAGTGATGCTGTGTTATCACTTTCTTTTTAAATTTCATATAGAGAGGTCTTGGTTGTGAGTATCAATGCCACCCTCCTCGGTCAGACACTTGCTTTCATCATTTTTGTCTGGTGCTGCATGAAGTTTGTATGGCCGCCCCTGATGGCAGCCATCGAGGCTCGTCAGAAAGCTATCGCTGATGGTCTCTCTTCCGCAGAACGCGCCAAGAAAGATCTGGATTTGGCCAAGGCCAACGCCACCGATCAGCTGAAAGAAGCCAAGCTCCAGGCCGCACAAATCATTGAACAGGCTAACAAACGTAAAGCCCAGATCATTGATGAGGCGGCTGTTGGAGCACACACTGAGCGGGAAAAAATCCTGGCTCAGGGCCGTGCCGAGATCGACGCTGAACGTCATCGCGCCAAAGAAGAACTGCGCAAGCAGGTTGCTGCTCTTGCCATTGCGGGCGCAGAGAAGATCCTGGCGCGCCACATCGACCAGGCTGCCAACAGCGACATCGTCGACAAACTGGTAGCAGAACTGTAACGGGAACGGGGCTATGTCTGAACTGACTACAATCGCTCGCCCCTACGCCAAGGCTGCTTTCGAGTTTGCCGTTGAGCACAAGGCGGTTGACCAGTGGCTGGGGATGCTCGGCTTCGCTGCACAAGTAGCGGAGAACGAGACCATTCACAACCTGGTACACGGCTCTGTGGCTGCCGAAGAGCTCGCAAACCTGTTTGTGGGCGTCTGCGGTGAGCAACTCGACGAGCATGGCCAGAACCTGATCCGGGTAATGGCTGAGAATGGTCGCTTGGGTGTGCTGCCGGCGGTCCTTGCTGAATTTGTCGCGTTCAAGGCTGAACTGGATAAAGAAGTTCAGGCTGACGTGATTTCGGCGATCGAACTGACCGACCAGCAGAAAGCCAATATTCAGGCTTCTCTGGAAAAACGTCTCGCGCGCAAAGTGAAGCTGAATTGCAGCATGGATGCGTCCTTGATGGCCGGGGTGCTCATCAAGGCCGGTGATCTGGTTATCGACGGCTCTGTCCGCGGTAAGCTGGATCGCATGGCCGACGCGCTGCAATCTTGATTGGGGTATTAGAGCATGCAACTGAATTCCACTGAAATCGCCGAGCTTATCAAGCAGCGCATCGCGCAGTTTGATGTCAAAAGTGAAGCGCGTAACGAAGGTACCATCGTCTCTGTGAGCGACGGTATCATTCGTATTCACGGCCTGGCCGATGCCATGCAAGGTGAGATGATCGAGCTGCCGGGCAACCGCTTTGCTCTGGCATTGAACCTGGAGCGTGACTCCGTTGGTGCTGTGATCATGGGTTCCTATGACGGTCTGTCAGAAGGAATGAAAGTAAAAGGCACTGGCCGTATTCTGGAAGTGCCGGTAGGTCGTGGTCTGTTGGGCCGGGTGCTGAACACCCTGGGTCAGCCGATCGACGGTAAAGGTCCGGTCGAAAACGACGGCTTCTCGCCGATCGAAGTGATCGCCCCGGGCGTTATCGAGCGCAAGTCCGTTGACCAGCCGGTTCAGACCGGCCTGAAAGCCATCGATGCCATGATCCCTATCGGTCGTGGCCAGCGTGAGCTGATCATCGGTGACCGCCAGGTTGGCAAGACCGCCATCGCGATCGATACCATCATCAACCAGAAAGACTCCGGCATTAAGTGTGTCTACGTTGCGATTGGCCAGAAGGCCTCCACCATCGCCAACGTGGTACGCAAGCTGGAAGAGCACGGCGCCCTGGCCAACACCATAGTGGTGGTTGCCTCTGCGTCCGAAGCTGCCGCCCTGCAATACCTGGCTCCGTATGCCGGTTGCTCCATGGGTGAGTACTTCCGTGACCGCGGTGAAGACGCGCTGATCATCTATGATGACCTGTCCAAGCAGGCCGTAGCTTATCGCCAGATCTCCCTGCTGCTGCGCCGTCCGCCAGGACGTGAAGCCTACCCGGGTGACGTTTTCTATCTGCACTCCCGTCTGCTGGAGCGTGCTGCTCGCGTCAACGCCGAGTACGTAGAGAAGTTCACCAATGGTGCCGTGAAAGGCCAGACCGGTTCTCTGACCGCGCTGCCGATCATCGAAACCCAGGCCGGTGACGTGTCTGCATTCGTACCGACCAACGTGATTTCCATCACCGATGGTCAGATCTTCCTGACTTCACAGCTGTTCAACTCCGGTATTCGTCCGGCGGTTGACCCGGGTATCTCCGTATCCCGTGTGGGCGGTGCTGCTCAGACCAAGATCGTCAAGAAGCTGTCCGGTGGTATCCGTACCGCACTGGCCCAGTATCGCGAGCTGGCGGCATTCGCCCAGTTCTCTTCTGATCTGGACGAGGCAACTCGCAAGCAGCTGGATCACGGTGTGAAAGTGACCGAGCTGATGAAGCAGAAGCAATACTCTCCGATGAGCGTTGCCCAGCAGTCGCTGGTGCTGTTCGCCGCCGAGAAAGGCTATCTCTCCGATGTCGAACTGAACAAGATTGTCGACTTCGAAGCCGCTCTGCTCTCTTACGCCAATACCCAGCATGCTGAGCTGATGGCTGAAATCAATGCCAAAGCAGATTACAACGACGCGATCGTTGGCAAGCTGACTGCGTTGCTGGATGACTTCAAGGCAACCCAGACCTGGTAAGCGTGTGTGGCAGCGCGAGCTGCCACCTGATGGAGAGTAAGAGATGGCCGGCGCAAAAGAGATACGTAACAAGATCGGGAGTGTGAAAAACACTCAGAAGATCACCGGCGCTATGGAAATGGTGGCAGCAAGCAAAATGCGCCGTGCGCAGGAACGCATGTCTGCCAGCCGTCCGTACGCTGAAACCATGCGCAAGGTGATCGGCCATATCGCCCAGGGGAACTTGGAATACAAGCACCCCTACCTCATGGAACGTGAGGTCAAGCGAGTGGGTTACATAGTCGTCTCCACCGACCGTGGCCTGTGTGGCGGTTTGAACATCAACCTGTTCAAGGCTGCCCTCAATGATATGAAGCAATGGAGCGCGAAAGGTGCCAAGGTTGACCTGGCTCTGATCGGCAACAAGGCCTCCAGCTTCTTTGAACGGCACGGCGCCAAGGTGCAAGCTCATGTCGCAGGACTGGGTGACAACCCGAGCGTCAATGACCTGATTGGTTCAGTCAAGGTCATGCTGAAGGCTTACGACAACGGTGAGATTGACAGGCTGTATCTGGTGTACAACAAGTTCGTGAACACCATGGTGCAGCAACCACGGGTCGATCAACTGCTGCCTTTGCCCGTAACTGAAGACAGCAAGCTCGCCAAGAAACACCACTGGGATTACATCTATGAGCCGGATCCCAAGCAACTGCTGGACACCCTGCTGATTCGCTATGTCGAATCCCAGGTATACCAGGGGGTGGTAGAAAACTTGGCAAGTGAACAGGCAGCCCGAATGGTTGCCATGCAAGCCGCGACTGACAACGCCGGCAACCTGATTAACGACCTGCAACTGGTGTACAACAAGGCCCGTCAGGCCAGTATTACCCAGGAACTGACAGAGATCGTATCCGGTGCTGCTGCGGTGTAAGGCAAGGGTTATCAAAGGTTTAGAGGATTTGACATGAGTAACGGTTTCATCGTCCAAATCATCGGCGCTGTAGTGGACATCGAGTTCCCGCAGGATGCCGTGCCCCAGGTGTACGACGCAGTCAAGGTCGTCAGCGAAGGTCAAGGTCAGGGTCTGGTGCTGGAAGTTCAGCAACAGATCGGTGGCGGCGTCGTTCGTTGCATCACCATGGGCTCCTCCGACGGTCTGCGTCGTGGGTTGGAAGTAATGAATAGCGGTAAATCCATCCAGGTGCCGGTCGGTGTATCGACTCTGGGTCGGATCATGAACGTACTGGGTGAGCCGATCGACGAAAAAGGTCCGATCGGTGAGGAAGAGCGTTGGTCCATCCACCGCGCGGCCCCCAGCTACGAAGATCAGTCCAACAGCAACGACCTGCTGGAGACAGGCATCAAGGTTATCGACCTGGTATGTCCGTTTGCCAAGGGTGGTAAAGTCGGTCTGTTCGGTGGTGCCGGTGTCGGCAAAACCGTCAACATGATGGAGCTGATCCGTAACATCGCCATCGAGCACAGCGGTTATTCCGTGTTCGCCGGTGTGGGTGAGCGTACCCGTGAGGGTAACGACTTCTACCACGAGATGATGGAGTCCAACGTACTGGACAAAGTATCTCTGGTTTACGGTCAGATGAACGAGCCGCCCGGAAACCGTCTGCGCGTAGCGCTGACCGGCCTGACCATGGCCGAGAAGTTCCGTGACGAGGGTCGTGACGTGCTGTTCTTCGTGGACAACATCTACCGTTACACGCTCGCGGGCACCGAGGTATCCGCACTGCTGGGCCGTATGCCGTCTGCAGTAGGTTACCAGCCGACCCTGGCCGAGGAGATGGGTGTTCTGCAAGAGCGCATCACCTCCACCCGGACCGGTTCCATCACGTCAGTCCAGGCCGTTTACGTGCCTGCGGATGACTTGACCGACCCGTCTCCGGCGACCACCTTCGCCCACCTGGACGCCACTGTCGTTCTGTCCCGTCAGATCGCGGCACTGGGTATCTACCCGGCCGTTGACCCGTTGGACTCCACCTCCCGTCAGCTGGATCCGCTGGTCGTTGGCAAAGAGCACTACGAGACTGCTCGTGGCGTTCAGACAGTACTGCAGCGTTACAAAGAGCTGAAGGACATCATCGCCATCCTGGGTATGGATGAACTGTCAGAAGAAGACAAACTGACCGTAGCCCGTGCCCGTAAGATAGAGCGTTTCTTGTCCCAGCCGTTCTTCGTGGCAGAAGTGTTTACCGGTTCTCCGGGCAAATACGTGCCGCTGAAAGAGACCATCCGTGGTTTCCAGGGCATCCTGAAAGGCGAGTATGACGATCTGCCTGAGCAGGCGTTTTACATGGTTGGCAGCATCGACGAAGTCGTCGAGAAATCCAAGAAACTGTAAGCCTCGATAGGAGGGCCCATGGCTGAGATGATCTCCTTTCACCTGGATGTGGTGAGCGCCGAAGGGAAACTGTTTTCCGGTCGCGTGCAATCTGCTCAGGTATCAGGCCTCGAGGGTGAGCTGGGTCTCCGTCACGGTCATGCTCCGTTGTTGACTGCCATCAAGCCGGGCCTGGTCCGTCTGGTGAAGCAGAATGGAGCGGAAGAGGTGCTGTACATCTCCGGCGGTATGCTGGAAGTACAACCCGAATCTGTGACCGTACTGGCGGACACTGCGATTCGTGCCAAGGATTTGGATGAGGCGAAAGCCCTGGAAGCCAAACGTGCGGCCGAAGCGCGGATCCACAGCTCCCATGGTGATATCGACTACGCCCAGGCCGCCACCGAGCTGGCCAAGGCGATGGCCCAACTGCGGGTTATCGATATCGTCAAAAAGAATTACCGTTAATTGCGGTGATGTAAAAAGCGACCTTCTGGTCGCTTTTTTTTTGCTCGTTGGATAGACTCCGCCGAGTATTTTTTCATGTTCCAAAGGTCGAATTATGTCCCTCAACGTCGTGATCCTGGCTGCGGGTAAAGGTACTCGCATGCGCTCTGTCCTGCCCAAAGTGCTGCATCCGGTAGCCAATAAACCCATGGTTTCCCATGTGATCGACACCGCCCGCCAGGTCGGTGCCGAGCAGTTGCATCTGGTGTATGGCCACGGTGCCGAGCTGTTGAAGGAGCGGATCCTGGCGCCCGACCTGAACTGGGTGCTGCAGGCGCAGCAACTGGGTACCGGCCATGCCGTCGCCCAGGCGATCCCGTTCTGGAAAGATGAAGATGACGTACTGGTGCTGTACGGCGATACCCCGCTGATCCAGCCCGAGACACTGCAACGGCTGCTGGCCGCCAAGGCCGACAACGGCATGGCGCTGCTGACAGTGGTACTGGACAACCCCACCGGCTACGGCCGTATCGTGCGGGAAAACGGCCAGGTGGTCGGTATCGTCGAGCAGAAGGATGCCAATGCCGAGCAGCTGACCATCCGTGAAGTGAATACGGGTGTACTGGTGGCCAACGGCGCCGACTTGCGTGGCTGGTTGTCGCGCCTGGACAACAATAATGCTCAGGGCGAACTCTACCTGACCGACGTGATCGCGATGGCCCATGCCGATGGTTGCCCCATCGCCGCCGTCCATCCTGACAGCGCCATGGAAGTGGAAGGCGCCAACAACCGGGTTCAGCTGGCAGCGCTCGAGCGCAGCTACCAGAAGATGCAGGCCGAGAAGCTGATGATCGCAGGTGCGACCCTGCTCGACCCCGCTCGTTTCGATCTGCGTGGAACGCTGGAGATCGGTGAAGAGGTGGTGATCGATGTGAACGTCATCATCGAAGGCAAGGTGACGCTCGGCAACCAGGTGCGCATCGGGGCCGGCAGCGTGCTGAAGGATTGCGTCATCGGCGATCATACCGAGGTGAAACCTTACTCCATCATCGAAGGGGCTCAGGTGGCGGATCTGTGTTCCGTCGGCCCGTTTGCCCGTCTGCGTCCTGGCGCTGTGCTGGAGCAGGATGCCCACGTCGGCAACTTCGTCGAGATGAAGAAATCCCGTCTCGGGGTCGGTTCCAAGTGTGGTCACCTCACTTATCTGGGGGATGCCGAGGTGGGTGCCAAGGTGAATATCGGTGCCGGCACCATCACCTGCAACTACGACGGTGTGAACAAGTTCCAGACCATCATAGAGGACGATGTGTTTGTCGGCTCCGATACCCAGCTGGTAGCGCCGGTGCGCATCGGCAAGGGCGCTACCCTGGGGGCCGGTTCAACCATCACCAAGGATGTGGCCGAGAATGAGCTGGTCATCACCCGTGTGCCCCAGCGCCACATCAAGAATTGGGCCCGTCCGGTCAAGAAGAAGTGATACCCGATCAATAAAATGCAACCGGCGCCTGATGGCGCCGGTTTTGTTTCTGGCAGATCCCTTATGGTTCGCGGGTGGGTGAGTTGTTGCCCATCACGCGATACCAGTCCAGCTTGCGGGTCAGCATCATGACCAGCGCCAGTATGGCGAACAGCAGCAGGGCGCCGAGCAGCAGGGCTATCTCTTCTGCCTGCAACAGGCCGAACAGTATGGCGTAAACCAGCCCCAGCAAGGCCGCGAAGCCGAGCCCCTGTTTAGGCCCGCCCAGCACATGGCTAAGGTAAAAACCGTTGAGCAGCACGCTGGCGAGACTGGCGATGAGATACGCCCAGCCAAAGCCCAGGTGCTCGGTCAGTGCCAGCAGCACCAGATAGAATATTGCCAGCCCCATGCCCACCAGAGCGTACTGGATCGGGTGTACCCGCAACCCCTTGAGCAGTTCGAACATGAAGAAACTGATGAAGGTGAGGCCGATAAACAGCAGTGCATATTTGGCCGCCCGCTCGTTCAGCTGATAGTGATCCACCGTCTGCACCAGGCTGACGCTGAAGGCGGGCAGATCGCCGCTGACTCCCTTCATCATGCGGTTGAAGCGGGTCTCCATGTCGGTGGCAAACCAGCTGGTCTGCCAGCTGGCCTCGAAGCCTTGCTGATCCAAGGTCCGGTTGCCGGGGAGAAAGTCGCCGATGAAGTTGGGGTGAGGCCAGTTGCTACTGAGGTGAAGCTTGCTGTCCTGGCCGAGCGGCACGACTTCGAGGGTGTTCATGCCCTGCAGATTCAGTTCGATATGGAAGACGCCATTGTCGTCCGGCAAGGTATCGAGGGGGGCATGGATACCGGCCAGACCGTCACCCAGCCGGGCACCAGGGGCAAACGGAATGCGCGCTTCCCCCAATTGCAGTTCGGGGACGCTGTTGATACCGCGGGCATCGGACAGCACCATGCTCAGATAGGGTTTGCCCGCCACCAATGCCGGATCGGCGCCATCGACGCTCAGATCGGGATCACCGGATACCAGCGTCTTGCCTTCCAGCCGGGTTGGCAGATGCCCGGAGAGGGAGATCCGGGTCTGGTAGACCTGGGCCTGATAGATGCCGAGCTTGCGGGGGGTCACTTCCATGCTGGCCCGCACATCCAGCTGTTCCGGCAACAGGTAGCGGTAGAGCTGCAGCTTGCGTTCGAAGCGCTTGCCATCCTGCTCCATGATGACGGTGCGGGTGTAAGGCTGCACCACGACCGGCCCGAGCAGCCGCTGCGGTCCGCTGCTGCTGGCCATGATGCTGTGGATGGCCTGACTGCGATAGGCCTGACGCTCCCGGTTCAGCTCCATGATGGATTGTACCGGGACCATCAGCAGCAGGCTGAGCAACAGCAGCAGAAAGATCTTGTGGGTGAATATCTGTTTGACCATGACACGTCTCCTTGTTGACGGGAACAAGTGTGCCGGGCTTGGGTGAAGAGGAGATGGGGCCGTGTGAAGCGGGAGTGAAGGGTGATAAAAAAACCGGCGCCTTGCGCCGGTTCTGGGATCACAGCTTCTTCAGCTGGTCAGGCAGGGCGGCAAACACCTCTTCCTTCGCCTTGAGCGAGGCGAATTGCTTGCCGGGCTTTTGCACGACAGTGTGGACAAAGATGAGCTGCTTGCCCGGTTTGCTGGCCCAGCCGACAAACCAGCCGATCTGCTGATCCCGATTGAGGGTGCCATCCAGCAGCTTGGGGTAGCCCATGCCGGTCTTGCCATGGATCTGCCAGCCATCGATGTCGGGCTGGCGCAGGATATTGGCCGTGTGCTGCAGTGTCTGTGCGGAGACCGGCAGCTTGCCGCTCACCATCTTGCCGAGGAAGCGGGCCTGCTCCTGAGGGCTGATGGCGAGGCTTGAACTGAGCCAGGCCTGGGTCAGACCATCGTGCTTGCCGGGATTGCCCGCAAGATCACGGTTGCCGTAGTCGAAGCGGTCGACATACTGCTGGAAGCGCTCCATCCCCAGCCACTCGGTGAGGCGCTGGGAGTACCAGACCACAGAGTAGGTGAGCCAGCGGCTCGGGGTAGTGGTCTCGCGCCAGGCGGGCAACCAGTCATCGTCGCCGGGTTTGAATGGCAGAGCGGGCAGATTTTCATCCACCAGGAAGCCGCTGTCATAACCCATCAGCGCCAGCGGTATCTTGAAGGTGGAGGCGGGTGGCAACTGGCTGGAGCAATCCCCCTGGCTGCTGATGGGCTTGCCTGTGCCATCGGCAAACAGCATGCAGCCGGAGGCCGCGCTGGCTGGCAGTGAGAATATCAGGCCTGCTGCGAGCAGGCCGGGTAACAGGATCCGGGACATGGGGTCTCCTTGGAGAATGGGACAAAGGGCCGGGAGGCGGCAGCATAGCGCCGCTTTATGTGCCCAATGTGAAGTATCAACCGGCTGGCAGCCAGAGTTCGGCCAGCACGCCACCTTCTGGCTGGTTGCAGAGGTTCAGGCGACCGCCATGCTGGCGTGCCACTTCTGTGGCAAAGCTGAGCCCCAGACCGCTGCTCTTGCCCTTGTCGGGTCTGGGCAGGGAGTAGAAACGCTCGAAGATGCGTGGCAGGGCATAGTCCGGAATGCCGGGGCCCTGATCCCGTACCTGAAAGCGATAGCCGTCTGCATGCATCTCGCCGGTCAATCTGACCGTGCTGCCGGCAGGGGAGAAGTCGAG
This sequence comes from Aeromonas sp. 2HA2, assembly GCF_029237345.1. Taxonomy (NCBI): domain Bacteria; kingdom Pseudomonadati; phylum Pseudomonadota; class Gammaproteobacteria; order Aeromonadales; family Aeromonadaceae; genus Aeromonas; species Aeromonas sp. 2HA2. The sequence continues at coordinate 115,544 of NZ_JAACGB010000012.1, forward strand.
GGCGTTGTCCAGCAGGTTGCCGAGGGCCTGCTCTACCAGCAGGGGATCCCACTTCTGCTTTGAGGCGTCGGCCAGTTCGGCCACCAAGGTTACCTGACGACGCTGGGCTATGATCTGGCGGGCATCAAGCACCCGCTTGCCCAGTCTGGCGGGTTCGGTTGCCTGGCGATCCAGCCCCTGCCCCGATTCCAGCTTGGCCAGTTGCAGCATGCGTTCTATCAACTGCTGCATGCGGGCTGTTTCCAGATTGATGTTGCCGATGAAACGTCGGGCCACCTCGGGGGGGGGCGCTTCGGCCAGCAGCTCTCCAGCGCCGCGAATGGCGGCCAGCGGGCTCTTCAGCTCGTGGGTCAGGCTGTGTACATAGGATTCGATATAGGCCTTTCCATCGAGCTGACGGCGCATGGTTTCGAGGGAGCGACCGAGTCGCTCCAGCTCCGGGCTGTGGAGTCCCGGCAGAGTGGCGGGCTGGTTGTGACTGACCGCATCGGCGTAGTGCACCAGCTTGCCGATGGCGCGGTTGAGCCACCATGCCAGCAGGGCGCCGATCAGCAGCGAGATGAGCAACAGCATGGCTGCCGCCTGCAATAGCTGGTGTTCGCTGCGCTCTATCATTGGCATCAGAGTGCGGTTGGGTTTGGCGACCGTGAGGGAGCCCAGTATGTCCCCCCCCTCACGCAGCGGCGCGGCCACGTGCATGACGGAGCTGGCGGGATCATCTGGATCGCTGCGGGTACTGCGAGCCCCGTACTGGCCACGCAGGGTACGGTAGACGTCGTTCCAGCGCGAATAGTCCTTGCCCAGATCCACCCCGTCCGAGTCATAGACCACCTTGCCCTTAGCGTCGGTCACATAGATGCGATATTCAGCCTGTTGCTTGAGGTGCCCGTCGATCAGGGCATTGATGGGGCTCTGGTTGAGGCGGGCGAAGGCGCTGGCCAGCCTGCCATCGGCCATTTTCCCTTCCTGCAGATCGTCCAGTGCCAGCGGTGCCAGCATCTGGGCCATGTCAACCAGGGTATCTTCGGTGGCGCTGCGCACCCCGGGTTTTATCTCCTCGACGAAGATCTCCAGCACAAACCAAGCCGCCAGCGCGAAGATCAGCACCAGTCCGCACAGCAGTTGCAGTCCTATTCTCATACCAGTTCTATCCGTTTGTATCCGGGCGCCAGACCATATGCTTGCTGCAGGCCGATCCTCATGCCAGTTCCAGACTGTAGCCCAGCCCGCGATGGGTCAGGATCAGGTTGGCGTCAGCGTCATGTTCCCGCAGCTTGGCGCGAATGGTCTTGATGTGGGTGTCGACGGTACGATCCAGACTCTCTTCCGCCCCGCTCCACACCAGATCCATCAACTGCTGACGAGAGTAGACCCGTCCAGGTGCCTGCATCAGCGTCTTGAGCAGCAGGTACTCGTAACGGGTGAGGGCCAGCGGTTGGCCGTGAAAGCTGATGCGTGCCCGCTCCTCATCCAGTGCCAGCAACTGGTTCGGTTGGGTGGCGGCCGGCTGGCTGCGGCGCAGTATCACTCGTACCCGGGCACACACCTCCCGTGGCGAGAACGGCTTGGCCACATAATCGTCGGCGCCAATTTCCAGCCCTATCAGCCTGTCTATCTCCTCGCTGCGGGCGGTGAGAAACATCAGGGGGGTGTCGCAGCGGGCCCGTACCTGCTTGCACAACTCGAAGCCGCTGATGTCCGGCAGCCCCACATCCAGGATCAGAAAATCGGGTCGCGTCTGTTCCAGTCGCGTCAACAGCGGCTGGCCAAGGGGAAACCACTCCACTTCGAAACCATCGGTTTGCAGCGCATAGATCAGGGTGTCGGCGATGCTGGCCTCATCTTCCACCAGCCAGATAACTTTTTTTTGCATGGCGTCCTCGTCGCAAATCAGCTGCCCCATTCTGGCATCGAACCAAATCGGATCCTATTTGCTGTTTTACTTTTCCGAAAAAGGCGCTAACATTTCGTAATTATTTCGAATCGAAACTTAATGATGACCAAACGTAATACTCAGCAGCGCCGTCACACTATAGTGAATCTGGTGCAGGAGCAGGGTGAAGTGAGTGTCGATACCCTCGCCAAGCACTTCTCCACCTCGGAAGTGACCATCCGAAAAGATCTCGCTGTGCTGGAAACCGGTGGCCTGCTGTTGCGTCGTTATGGTGGTGCCGTGCCTCTGCCGAGCGAGATGGTGGTGGACAGCAATCCGGAGCAAGTTTCGAAACGAAAGCTATCCATTGCACGTGCCGCCGCCGAACGGATCCGCGATCACAATCGCGTCATCATCGACAGTGGCAGCACCACCAGCGCCATGATCCCCATGCTGGGCAACAAGCGCGGCCTCATCGTCATGACCAACTCCCTCAATGTGGCCGGTGCCCTGCGCGAGCTGGAGAACGAACCCACTCTGCTGATGACCGGCGGTACCTGGGATCCCCACTCTGAATCCTTTCAGGGTCAGGTGGCGGAGCAGGTGCTGCGCTCCTATGACTTTGACCAGCTGTTCATCGGTGCCGATGGCATAGATCCGGAGCGGGGCACCACCACCTTCAACGAGCTGGTGGGCCTGTCCCGGGTGATGGCAGAGGTATCGCGGGAGGTCATCGTCATGGTCGAGTCAGAGAAGATTGGCCGCAAGATCCCCAATCTGGAGCTGCCCTGGTCGAGCATCCATACCCTGGTGACCGATGAAGGGCTGGCCACCTCGGCCAGAGAACAAATTCAAGCCAGGGGGATCACGCTGATCTGCGCCCCGGTTGTTGGCTGACATTTTTATCTGAACCATCCAAATCAAATTCCGTTTATTACGTCTTGAGGAGAAGTGTATGTGTGGCATCGTCGGGGCCGTCGCCCAACGTGATGTGGCTGAAATCCTGGTAGAAGGCCTGCGCCGTCTGGAATATCGCGGCTACGACTCGGCCGGTGTGGCCGTGTTCAGCGCCAACCAGCCGCTGCAGCGGGTTCGCCGTCTGGGCAAGGTGGCCGAGCTGGCCAAGGCGCTGGAGGAGCAGTCCGTCCATGGTGGAACCGGCATCGCCCATACCCGTTGGGCTACCCATGGCGAGCCGTCCGAGCGCAATGCCCACCCTCACGTCTCCGAGCATATCGTTGTTGTGCACAACGGCATCATAGAGAACCACGAAGAGCTGCGTGCCGAGCTGCAGGGGCTGGGTTATGTGTTCAGCTCAGACACCGACACCGAAGTGATCGCCCATCTGGTGCACCACGAACTGAAATCTGCCGACAGCCTGCTGGCCGCCATGCAGATTGCGGTGAAACAGCTGCGCGGTGCTTATGGCACTGTGGTGATGGACAGCCGTGATGACAGCCGCGTGGTCGTGGCTCGCTCCGGCTCCCCGCTGGTGATTGGCCGTGGCATAGGCGAGAACTTCATCGCCTCCGACCAGATGGCATTGCTGCCGGTGACCCGTCGCTTCATCTTCCTGGAAGAGGGCGATGTGGCCGAGGTGACCCGCCGCGATGTGCATATCTTTGATACTCACGGTGATGCCGTGGTGCGCGAGGAGCTGGAGTCCGAACTCTCTCACGATGCCGGTGACAAGGGCGAATACCGTCACTACATGCTCAAAGAGATCTACGAGCAGCCCAAAGCTATTACCAATACCCTGGAAGGCCGTCTGGGTTCGGATCACGTTGTGGTCGAGTCGTTCGGCAACGGCGCCCGCGCCATTTTTGACAAGGTCGAGCACGTCCAGATTGTCGCCTGCGGCACTTCCTACAACTCGGGCATGGTCGCTCGCTACTGGTTCGAAGAGATAGCCGGTGTCTCCTGCGACGTGGAGATCGCCTCCGAGTTCCGCTATCGCAAATCCGTGGTGCGTCCCAACAGCCTGCTGGTGACTCTGTCCCAGAGTGGCGAGACCGCCGATACCCTGGCCGCCCTGCGACTGGCCAAGCAGTCCGGCTACATGAGCTCGCTGGCCATCTGCAACGTGCCGGGCTCCTCTCTGGTGCGTGAATCGGATCTGGCCTTCATGACCCGTGCTGGCGCCGAAATCGGCGTGGCCTCCACCAAGGCATTCACCACCCAGTTGGCCGGTCTGCTGATGCTGGTGGCTTCCGTTGGTCACTGCCGTGGTAACCTGAGCGCCGAAGCCGAGGCCGAGCTGGTCAAGGCGCTGCAAGCACTGCCACTGCGCATCAAGGAAAGCCTGGCGCTGGCCAAGGACATCGAGGCTCTGGCCGAAGAGTTCGCCGACAAGCACCACAGCCTGTTCCTCGGCCGTGGCAGTCAGTACCCCATCGCCATGGAGGGGGCGCTCAAGCTCAAAGAGATCTCCTACATCCATGCCGAAGCCTATGCCGCCGGTGAGCTTAAGCACGGCCCGCTGGCGCTGATCGATGCCGAGATGCCCATCATAGTCGTGGCGCCGAACAACGATCTGCTGGAGAAGCTCAAGTCCAACGTGGAAGAGGTGCGTGCTCGTGGCGGTATCCTTTACGTGTTCGCCGATGCGAACGCCGGCTTCAAGAGCGATGCCACCATGCGGGTGATGAGCCTGAACCACGTGGAAGAGATGATTGCCCCCATCGTCTACACAGTGCCGTTGCAGCTGCTCTCCTACCATGTTGCCCTCATCAAGGGCACTGACGTGGATCAGCCACGCAACCTGGCGAAATCCGTGACAGTGGAGTAAGCCCTGGTCCGGAATGAAAAAAGATGTGTTGGTAGAATAAAGTTTGATAAAAATAATAAACTTTGATAGTTAATAATATAGTTTGATATTTTTATGGCCCTCGCTATGCTCAAAAGAGCAGCGAGGGCCTTTTCATGTCTGACAGCAACAAACCACTCCATCCCAAGGATCGGAAGCGCTTAAAAACACGCGGCCTAGGTAGCGGCAAGGACTATGTGCCTTTTGTCAGAGTGGATGACCTCAGTAGCCAAGGTGAGAGCATTCGCGTCTGCAGCTCAACGGTAGGACGAGTCCATCACCTGTTGTCAGGTATCGAACTGGCGGCATTCTTGGTGTTTGATTGGTACCCCACAACCGTCGACATTCGGGAACAATCTCCTATACCCATTGATGATTCGTTGGATGTCTGTCGTCAGTTAGGTATCCGTCATCCCCAAGTCGGTGAGTATTTGCATGTTGTGACCACGGATCTGCTCATCGACTTTGCAGATCGAACCCAGTTGGCGATAGCCGTGAAGCCATCAACAGAATTGGGTAGGGAACGCGTTATTGAAAAACTCCAGATAGAGAAGGCCTATTGGGAGAGCAAAGGCGTTCAGTGGCGATTGTTTACAGAAAGAGAAGTACCTGATGGATTGAAAGAGAATCTTGGTTGGCTACGTCCTTATTTGGATACAGAAACAGCCAAGACATTTGAGTTTAGCTTTTCCGATATTGAAGATCTCATTTTTCGACTCCGTCAGCAGCCGAAAGGCAAGATATCCCGCTTGTGTGGGAAACTTGATGATGAGTATCAGCTTGAACCAGGATTTCATATCAGTGTCTTGCGGTATGCAGTTGCCCATCATGTCATCATGGCCCCTATCGAAAAGCCATTCCATGGTTGGTTCAGTGATGAGCTTGAAATGCAGGCACACCAGATGAGCAAAAGGGTAGGACATGCTTCTTAATCAGGTGTTCATAGATCCTCAGTCCAAGCAGCGGTATAGGGTCGTGCTGGAACAGTTAAAACAATTGATGTTGATTGACATTGATGATACCAATGCTTGGCCGTTTCCCATGACTGAGGATGATCTCCAGTTGGCGGAGTTCATGCCGATCAATGATCCCTTCCCCCTGCCCTACGTTGAACCAAACAGTGTGGCCCAAGCCAAGCGTGATGAGGCATTCTCAGCATTGGAGCCATTATTTGCCCAGTACATCAGTCTGTTCGATAAAACTCAGCGTAATGTACTGATCAAATCCTTGCTGGGACAAATAGATAAACCCCGGCTGTATGTTACTAGACAGTTGCGTCGCTATTGGCAGCGTGGCATGGCCCCCAATGCTTTAGCTCCAGATTACCATCGTTGTGGTGGACGCGGAAAAGAGCGTCGGCAGGTTGAAGTCAAATTGGGCCGCAAGCGCACAGTATCGGAAGGCATCGGAACAATAATCACCGATGAGGTGGCTGATTTGTTTCGCTTGGCTATTGAAGGCTTTTATCTGATCAATAACAAATTACCGATAGGAGGCGCCAAAGACAAAGCCGTTGGCCTGTACAAATCACGCTTTCCCAATGCGGATAAAACCAGCATTCCGACAATGGCACAGTTCAGCTATTTCTATAAAACCAATTACTTGGCTACGGATGTTGCTAAGAAAAGAACGCCATCGATTGTCTATAACAAGGATAAGCGACCTATTGTCAGTACTTCTGGTTACATGAATTTTGGCCCTGGGGCTCGATATGAAATTGATGCCACTATTGGGGATATCTATCTGGTGTCAGATCATGATCCGAATGTGATTATCGGTCGCCCAGTCATCTACTTTGTGAAAGATGTCTTCAGTCGCATGATTGTGGGTATGTATGTGGGTCTAGAGAATCCATCATGGGTGGCGGCCATGATCGCGTTGGCCAACGCATTCACTGACAAAGTGGCATTTTGCCTGCAATACGGTATCACAATAGAATCTTCCCAATGGCCCAGTATGGGGATCCCGGCAGGCATCATGGCTGACCGCGGCGAACTGCTCTATCGGCAGGCTGATGTATTGGTTAATCGTTTCAATATTCAATTGAGTAATGCGCGAGCCTATCGTGGCGATGATAAAGGGATATGCGAACGGGCATTCAATACCATGCAGGCAGGTTTCCGACCTTATGCTGGTGGTATCGTTGAGCCCATCAACGGTAAAAAACGTATTGGCCGTCGATATGAACTGGACGCAGAGCTCAGTCTGAGTGCCTTTACCGAACTGATGATTCGATTGGTCATCAATCACAACACACATCATGTTGTTTCAGGATATGACCTGGCCCCTGATATGCCAGAGGACTTGCCTGCTGTTCCTCTTGAGCTGTGGAATTGGGGGATCCAGCACCGCACCGGAAAACTAAAACCATGTGATGATACATTGGCCAGAATTAATTTGCTGCCATACGAAGAGGCTACAGTCTCTGAGCTAGGCATCACCCTTAAAGGACTGATTTACACCTGCCAGGAGGCATTGAAGGCTGGTTGGTTTGATCGAATCCGGCAAAATCGACCAAGCAAAGTAGAAGTATCTTTCGATCCTCGACGAACCAATACGGTCTACCTTCGACCTGATGGCAGCTATGAGTCCTATTGGATATGTGAACTTTCAGATCGCAGTCGTCGGTTCCGTGATTTGAGCTTTGCTGAGGCAGGCAAACTGTTGGCGGCTACGCGTAAAACGCAAGCGAGCGCCAGACAGAGTGAGGCTTTTGAAAAGCCGGATCTACAAACTGACATCGAACAACTGGTGGCCAGGGAGAGAGCTAAAAAAACAGGGCGATCAGGAACATCTGATGCTGAACGCTTGCGTGGCATACGGGATAACCGTCTTCATGAAAAGGAGGCAGAACGCACTCGATCCAGTGTAAAACTCTCCTCGACAGCAGCTTCACCTAAGAAGTCGGCAGACGTGATAGCTTTTCGCTCTGACGAGCTCGTGCAACTGGATTACCCGGATCTAGATGCCTTTCTGGGGGATGATGATGAGTAAGTTGCCAATTGCCCATTATATTGCAGGGGAGATTGAAGAGTATCGTGATCAGCCTTTGATCAATGCGTTACCGCAAATCAACTCACCACAGGATACGGCGCAGATGCTGAACCGTTACCCTAAAGTGGATGAGTCAGAAATAGTCCTGCCAGGACATATTCGTCGTCATGCCATGATGCGTATATTGGACCAGTTTCTTTACCCCACAAGGTTGCATCTACAACTGGAGCAGATGATCTCCAGCATGATCCGCAGGGGCTACCTCAGCCGGAATATTGCTGATCGAACTTATCAACGTAATCTGGATGATGCCAGTCGTACCGATTTTCAGGCCGTTGCTCGTAATGCAGGGAATGAGGCGCTGGTAAGCTCTGTGATTGGATGCTCGGGAGCCGGTAAATCGACAGCAGTTGAGGCCATTTTGCAGAGCTATCCTCAGGCCATATTTCACCTAGAGTACCAGCATACCCAATTGGTTTGGCTGAAAGTGGAGTGCCCACATGATGGTTCAGTCAAAAATCTCTGCACGAACTTCTTTCGTGCTGTTGATGATGCCCTGGCAACGGACTATCAGCAGCTTTACGCCAAAGCCCGCTCTTCAGCTGAATCGATGTTGGGGGATATTGCCCGAGTTGCGGCGTTGCACTCGGTCGGCTTGCTGGTCATCGATGAGATACAGCATCTGGAAAAATCCCGATCTGGTGGTGCAGGGAAGATGCTGAATTTTTTTGTTACCCTGACCAATGTCATCAAGGTACCTGTGCTGTTCATTGGCACACCTAAGGCTCTAGAACTGTTTAGTCCGACCATGCGGTCAGCGCGACGTGCTACTCAGTTTGGCAGTTTGAACTGGAATCGCTTTTCCCGAGCAGAAGAGAACGGACCTGATGGTGAATGGGAGCGTTTCATCAAACGCCTGTGGAAGCTGCAGTGGTTCCGCTCTCCGACACCATTGACTCAACCTATGCGTGATCTGTTCTGGGAGTATACCCAGGGCATAGCCCATATAGCAGTTTCCTTGTTCTATCTCTGCCAGGCGCGTGCCGTGATGGCGGGGCGGGAGGTCATAGACAAAGTACTGGTCACCAAGGTGTTCAATGAAGAGCTCTCGATGATACACCCCATGATCAATGCCCTCAGAAGTGGTCGGGAAGATAAAATCCTGCAATACGCCGATCTGGATATATCCAGGGACTCGATCCGTATATTTGGGCAACAAGTACCAGAGACTGGCCCCGATACTCTTAGTGCGAACGATGCTGGTGTGGGGGACAGAAAGGAGACGAAACAATCCAAACTGGCAAAAATGTTGGTGCAAATGGGACTGGGTGAAGACATAGCCCCGCTCGTAGCAGAGCAGACTATTGCAGAAAAACCGGAGGAAGATCTATTTGGTCTGGTGGCTCACATCAGAAACTTGCAAGAGAGAAAGGCTCCCCTTGGCAAGCCTGTGAAGCCTAAAGCCGAACCACTATGCCCTGTCTATTTGGACAATGATTTGCGTCAGCTAAGAGATGACGACCCTTTACTGAGCTACCAGAATCTGAAACAGGTAGGGATCATCATTGAGTTAGCCGCATATTTATAAAGCATCGCCAGTATTGCTATATTTATAGCAGTCCTGCTACCAAGGATTGCCTGTCATGCTTAGGCAGTTTCCTGTCCCACATCCGGATGAATTGCTAAGTAGCATATTGGCGCGCTTTGTGACCAGACAAGGGATCACTGAGGATAAAGTTGCTCTAGATCTGCTGTTTGATTCGCGCCTGGTTGTTCCTTCCGCCTTGTTTCAGGGGCATGTCCATCAGCTACTAAAACGGGTGGGACACCTTTGGCCTGCCACCACGCGCCAGGTCATTGAGTCACATAGCCCACTACCTCTATTTCGCCCTTTTGTTGGTCGCCGCACCTATGAGCAACTCGTCGGTGATTTGAGTGGCTATCGCCAAAATCACAGCCTGCTGCGGACGGGAGTAAACGCATCAATTTTACTCTGGCCTGTAAGTTTCAAGATTTGTCCCCTGTGTTGGCATCATCAATCAAGTTTGTATGGCTACGCGTTCTGGCAGCGCTTGTTCCAGTGCCCTGGCGTTGAGTGTTGTCCCTTGCACGGTTGTCTGTTGCTGGATACCAAGTTGCCAATGCAGTCAGAACATCGGCATCACCTTGTTGGTGCAGCTGATATGGTGAGAGCCATTCCGGTGGCTGGGGTAATGGCCAGTGATCAGCAAATCAGGCTGGCGAAGTGGGTGCAGCAACTTCTCAATCCTGTATCCGGGATGCCGGATGTGGGCCTGCTTGATAAATGGAGCTGTTATTACCATCGATTGGCGACCGAATTGGGATTTGCGCACGGCCATCGGATCCATCATCAAGCCATCCATGACTTGGTTACTCATTATTGGGGGTTGGGATGGCTGGAAAAACAGGGGTTGGGTCGCCTAGCCGCCGATGATGACTGGCTCACGATGATATTTCGTAAACATCGTCGACCTTTTTCTTATCTACAGCACTTGGTCTGTTGGAGTGCCTTAAAGCCAGATCTTGGTGATATCAAGGATGTTTTTCAATTTGTGGCGACGTTGCAACATGGTTCCGCTACTCCTGCTAGGTATTATTCCAGCAAGGCTCAGAGCCGTTGTGTTGAGTATCGGACTGGTTGGTTGAGCATGGGGCGAGCGTACCCTGACCTTAAACAAATCAGGGCGAACAGGGAGGGGGCTCGTTTGTACTCATGGCTTTACCGATATGATCATCAATGGTTGCAAGTGCACAAACCAGTGCCGATCAAGCACTATGTTAATCAGAGAGTTGATTGGAAAAAAAGGGATCTCATTACTGTCAGACGACTACTTGCAGTTGAATCCTCATGTCAAAACAAGCTTGAGGGCCCGCGTCGCTCTAGGGCGTGGTTCAGTAACCAGATCGGGGTCAAAGGTTTGATCGATAAAAAGCTGCACAAGCTACCGCTTTGTCAGCTTTTTTTTGATCGATATAGCGAATCTGTAGATGAATACCAGACTCGCAGGCTGGCCTGTGTTATGGATCAACTAATTGATAATAATGAGTATTTAAGGCCCATCTGTGAGATTGAACGAATTGCTGGCCTCAGCCGTCAACGTTGCCGAAAACCTGCGCGGGAAATTCTCCGACTGGACATCCCAGCCTGGCAGAGAGCTCAAGCACTTTCCTACGGGAAAACCTCTTATAGCAATCGGCCCAATCAGTACCCAAAAGATACTGAACCAAAAGATTAGGCCCCTCATTCGAGTTCAGTTTCAGGGGCATGCAGAGAGCCAGATTCCGGCAGAGCTCATTCCAATGTTGGTTCAAAACAGCACCTACGATAACAAGAAGAGATCAGCACCAAGCAATCAACAAACATATAAATTCATCACTGATGGAACACTTTATAGGTTCAATGATCAGCATGGCCGCAACCTGGCGGTATTGACTGATGGTTCTGTTAGAGTTGTTGTGTCTCTGTTGGAATTAGCCAGAACCATTTTTCTCGAAAATATTCATCTCACCAGAACGGCATTGAGACCAAATGGGCTAGCGGGTCTGGCACTTGCAGATGAAAGTGGAGATGTCAGTACCATTCGGTTTAATAGAATGTCTGATTACCCACTGACCAACCTTCGCTCCAACAAAGCAAAACATCATCTTGTCTGGCTCCTGTTTGACAAAGACGCAAGAAGGAGCTTCGGTAGTATCTATCAGTCACTGCTCGACTCGGAAACATCAGAATGGAATTTTGATTTTATTCCCCCAAATTTGAAAGGATGGAACATCGCTATGTTCGGCGCTTTCAGTGAAAGTGATCCAGCTTTATTCCATGCGGATGAGATCATTGGACTGCACAACCCCTACTTTGAATACCTAAAACCTGTAGATATATATCATCCCAGTCATCGTGAGGCTATCAGCATCGATCCAGTCGGAGGGAAGCGCCCAGAGATAAACAGGCCAGATCCTGATCCGCAATTAAACATTCCTCAAATACCCAAGATTGGTCGAAAGCTCGATGTTGTCAGTGAAATAGGCTTCAGCTTCACTTTTGGATCTGGGATGTATGTGCGTGTACAACCAGGGAAAGAATTGAAACGAGTGTCGCCCATAGTGAAAGAAGATAGCAACGTCGCGCCTAGTGAGGCTGGGGTCGGACATGCGACTGAAGAAGGTTCTGCTCAAGAGTTGGACTATGGGTTTAATCGCGACGACTCTGACCATGAGATCAAGCTGGCTCAGGCTACGGAGAGATTCAATTTATTTAAAATGGTGATCGCCGATCTTGTCTCTCAAGTCGGTTACCAGCACATATCAACGACTTGTTGCGAGCTACCAAAACCGTGTAACGGCAAGGGAGCATACATCAACAAGAAAACCGGTAAGCCAAGAGTCTTTCACGTTGCTCAGCTTTATTATTCCGGATGGCCTCTCATGGTTATTGAGGTCGACATCGAGGATCTGCGGCCAAAACATACGTTAAGTACAAGGGTTTTCGGATTCCATGGTGACTCGGAAGCCGGGTTCAATTCTGTAATGCAGAGCTGCGCGGATGCGGGAGTACATTGGAATGCCGATGTTATCGATGAACATTGCAGTGTTTTTGGAGTCGTCAAGCATCCCAACAAAACCACTAAGGTTGAGGAGGGGAAAGATGATAAGAGATTGAGAACTGACAAGGAGTACCACGATGCATGGGTTGCCGTTTTGCACAATGTCGTTAGTTCTTCGATTAAGGAGCTCACTGAGCGCGGTGGTCGTCTGGCAGACTGAACATAGAGAAACAGATTTTGAAAACTGGGCTTGTATACCTATTTGGCAGGTGACCAACGCCTTCCAGAATGAGAACATCAGCATAAAACAATGGCAGTGGCAAACCGCTGACACTATATGGCATACAAATGAAATGATAGTCTCTGAATCTGTCTTTGCTTGCATGAGTCTGCCTATCGGGCATGCTTGCGTCATATCACCAAGATGAATCTGGCCAACAAACAACCGACGCTGTCAGGTTCGCCATATCCATGCCGCCGAAATCCAGCTCGAACGTGGCGGTGAGCGTAGCTGGATGTGACAGGTCCTGTGTAAGAGAGCAGTTGTTTTTTACAAGAATGATTACGCACCGTGGGGGGGCTGCATCGAGAAGCAGAATTACCCCATCCCCGCAGAGATGAAGATGTCAGCTACCAGTCAGTTCACAGTAATTACCAGTGTCAGCCCTGTAAAATTGGGAAACACTATGTGCGCATTGTTGTGCGCCCTAAAAAGCGAGAAGCCCAAGGAGAGCGCGCGATTATGAGCAATTCGTCTTCCCAATGCCAAACCGAGAGCCGCGTTCCACCCGCTAGCGCATGGGTTAGGTTACTGCGTAGCTATGGCCCGTCATCGAACAATTTAACAATGTTTGACGAATATGTGGTTGGTGCAATTGGCAGAGCAAAAGTTCAGCCAATCCGACTTTCAACACCGCAGCTCGATAAAATGGTTCATCACATCGAGTCCAAGGTTCCTGGCTCTGTCTTAATCGCAGGAACGGCTGGTGATGGGAAGACTTATCACTGCCGTGCTTTATGGACTCGTCTCGGTGGTGATTCTAAGGAATGGGCGAGCAAAGGTAATGTGAAGGAATTGTCATTGAATGATGGCCGACTGGTTGTATTCATTAAGGATCTCTCTGAGTTCAACGGCGAGGAGAGTGACCTACCTCTGCTACGGTTGGAAAAGTCAGTGCTCGGAGGTGACGACTCCGAAGTCATTATCTTGGCGGCAAACCATGGGCAACTTCTTGATCGCCTGCGTGATTTGGGAAAGCGTCAAGGACGAGTTCATCCACTGCGCAAACCACTGCAAGACCATTTCCTCAAAGCCAGCTCGGCACCAGTTCGACTTTCCGTCTTCGATCTCAGCAGCACTACCCGAGAGACTTTGGACGAAGTTGTTAAGGTGGTAGCAGGCCACCCTGAATGGAACAACTGTAAAGACTGTTTTTTGATTGCTAACGGTAAGGTTTGCCCTATAGACGAGAACCGTCGTAGGTTACTTGGCGAGGATACCGGTAGGCAGTTTACGCGTCGCTTAGGCGATCTGGTTGAGATCGCACGGCTCAACGGTTTACATCTTCCTGTGCGTGATTTATTGGCGTTGTGCTCGAACATTGTCCTTGGTTACTCGGACGCCAAGGAGGCAAAAGAGAACCTGATGACCTGTGCGGATGTGGCCAAGATCCAAGAGGGGATGAATATCGGTAAGGCCAATATTTACGCTAATGCTTTTGGATCTAACTTACCCAAGCGTAGGGCTTCAGATCGGCCGGTCTTTAGGGCTATGGCCAGCTTCGGTGTGGGTGTGGAGACCACTAACGCAGTTGATGGACTCTTGGTCTATGGCAAGGACGATTCTCGACTACAAGCTGACTTTGAGCTCTTAGTGGGTAATGACCCTATTTATGGTGCGAGCGTAGAGTTTCGTGCGGCACAGGACGCCTATTTAGAAGGGCATGAAGGTATGCGTTTGGAGGGGGGGGCTTCCGAATTCTTGGATATGCTCGAAGCCCAGCGGCGAAGGCTCTATTTCACTCTGCCGGAAATCAATCCCGGATATCTTTATTGGTCGATGACCGTCTTTTGCTTTGCAGGTGACTACTTGGAGATCATTGAAGCACTCAAAGCTAAGGTGCCTGTTAGTGAAAAAACCCGTGGGTGCATAACAAAGGGGCTCAACCGAGTTATTACTGGTTTGCTATTGGAGAATGTAGACCGCATTTTCATTGCAAGCTCAGGTGGCTTAACCCAAAGCAGAGTCAGCGTTCTTTGCGAGCATGAGACATCCTCACACAGACATAGGGGGATGGGGATGGCTATCAAACTTGATGAAGAAACCGGCCGACCGCAGCTTGAAGTGTCGCTGTCGCCTAGCCTCGGCCATTCCGTCGTTTTCGACCTTACGCCGATCCGTCATGAGTTTCTCTCACGTGTTGCCAATGGTGCGCTGCCAGCGAGCTTTTCCAACGAATGCCTTGAAGACTTGCTGGCTTTCAAAGCCAAGCTGCTGCGCAAAGCGGAGCTCGTGCGTAAGGTGGGATTTGCCGAAGATGACGAAGAAATTTACAGCGACACTTCTTCGCTGACGCTTAATTTCATCGATATAGAGCCGGGCGGCCGCGCCTTTACTCGTCCTGTGAATGTGGAGAGGGGGGTATGAACGAGATTATTAAGAGACCGGTGATCAAGCGCGTCGATTTTTGCGTTGACGAGAACATCTGGGGACATCGGCTCTATGACGAGCAGCTTCCACATCTGACAGTGCTGGAGTTCTTGGGTGTGCTTGGTTCGAACTTGGATAATCCGCTACGCGCCCACGAGGGTATGGAGGGTACGATCAAGTTTCAGCCTCAGCGGCAGATCCGCTTGCGGGGCCTTTTGTTCAACAATCCTTACGTTGAGTTTATCGCTGATAGTACGTTGCCAGACGAGGATAAGTGGAAGGAGTGGTTTGAGAGGTTTGACCAGGGAAAAACGGGTAATGGTGATAA
The DNA here is from genome assembly GCF_029237345.1 of Aeromonas sp. 2HA2. NCBI lineage: Bacteria > Pseudomonadati > Pseudomonadota > Gammaproteobacteria > Aeromonadales > Aeromonadaceae > Aeromonas > Aeromonas sp. 2HA2. Next base: position 130,757 of record NZ_JAACGB010000012.1, read on the forward strand.
TGATATGGCCTACCTTCGGCGCTCGTTCTCCAGCTTTGACGATTTTGCCAAAGCTATTGAGCTGTTGAGGTCATCCTCTTTTGAATCCTTTAGCAACAAGCGTTGGAGCTCGAAGTTCGTTTTCCCCTTTGGCCCAGATGCCCTCTATGAGGACTTGGAAATCGACTCACGCGGCAATATGAGTAATGATCGACGTTTCTTTGCGCGCTCGGGTGAACTGCTCTATTTGATGCTCACACGGGCACAAAAGGGTGCGCTATTGGGCGAGATTTTGGTTAAGAGGCTGTTTGATCGTGAGACCCCGATGAACAGGCTGGCCCTTGCTCTGCAAGGTGAACCGCAGTGTGCCGATGATCCGCGCCCACTGGGCTATTTGCCAGAGACCACCAGTGCGCGTTTTGACCAAATCTGCGAAGACTGGTTGTCCATTCTCGCCAAGGATATGCCAATCTACGATGCGTTGGAGCATATCATCACCATATCCGGTCTAAACATGCTCCTCTACTTCCTTGAGCGGGCGAAGCGCATTGCTGGGGATGATGATCCCGTCGAGATTGTCTGCGAAATTGTCTCCAAGGAGCGTACAAAGGTTCGTGCGCTATCGGGCGATAGTTACCAGTACAATCAGGGGTTACCAGCCAAGGCCGTTCGCGTCCACGTTGAAGCTATTCGGCAAGACCCCTTGTGGTGTATGGCCGCATCAAGTGAATTTTCCGACGCAGAGCGCATCAAGCTCATGTGTGATCAATTCCAGTGGCCGCCCACCGATGGCTTGGGTGATGAGGACTACGCAGGTAAAAATGCGGATGACCTTGTGGAGGAATTAGTTAAACGCGCGCTTTACCGGCATGGGCAGCATGTAGGCAAGATACATGCGTCTTGGTCGCGAGCGATAGGGCTCAGTTCCCGCAGGCTCTCGCGACGCATTCGCTATGCGCCCAACGACCATCTCCTCAAATCAATCGTAGTTGCAGTCGTTGACGACCGTATGCAGTTCGACGAATTTCTAGCAGAAGTTAAACGACGTTATGGCTTGGTTCTCGGCGACGCCGAAGGTGCTCGTTTGGTTGACGCCAAGTTGGTCGACCAAGTGGAGCTCTGTGAAAACAGGGACAATCTGGAAGCCAGACTCAATGGTTTGGGTTTGGTCCGCAGGCTTTCCGATTCATGCTCGTTTGTTGAAAACCCGTTCGCGTTCAAGGGAGAGGCTGCATGCTGACCGATCGTATCATTGGGCGTGTTGGCGCGATCATTCTCGCCAAGCGTATTTCCAATCCTGGCCAGTTGAGCGATTCGGCAGCTCTTTTCCGACTTGATAAGCTATCAGCCAGCCAGATTGCAGCCGTGGCACGTGCGATCCTTGCCAACCCGGATTTATCGGATCATGTGGACCTTATGATTCCGGGAACGTTAGTCGAGGGCCAAGGTTTGCCCTCGGAAATTTTGATCTCTCATAACGCCGGTTATGTGCGCAACAACGCGGTGACTGCCAAGACAGCGATCCTGACCGCAAACGGCAATGAGCATAATCTCGCCGATACACTTGGTCATGTAATGGCTATCGGCGCTAAGGAAATTCGCACCGACTCTGAACCTTGGGTCGAAGCGACCCTTCATGTTGGCGGCCTCTCACCAGTTTCAGAGGACCGCGCCGTGTTCCATGCCGCACTTGGTGGGTTGCTTTCTTCCTCTGAACTCTCGTTGGTGCAACTTAGCGAGTTCTGTTCCGATATTGTTGAAGCTATCTCCATGCGAGGACTACCCATCCGCGATGCGATCGGCTTCGCTTTGCCTAAAGCTGGTTTACCAAGGGATAGTTCTTTTTTTTCCAACGCTAAAATCTACGCGACAAGACGCAAGCCTTGGCAGAACGCCTTCGCTAAGCTTTTCACTCAGCGGGCACCGTTGCTCAAAAAACTGCGGCAGAACGGCCAGCCACTCGACGATGAAGAGCTCGTAGAGCGAATCGAAGCCAATGCGGCAGAGATCAACGAAGGCGCGCTCCAGGCCCTGGTGGCTTTCACTACGGCCCCGGCGGGTGATCCTGATGCCGTCACAGCCCTAGCGCAGTTCGAGTGGGAAGGTGATGGCGTCAAGTTGGCCTTTGACAAGCCTAGGGAGAGGCAGCTTGGTTTGGCCGATTCAACTATCCAATTCTTTAACAATGATTGCGACCAAGAGGATTTTCTGGATACAGAGAGTCGCAAGCAGTTAGAGGACTTGAAGACACGTGAACGACAGTCCGACTTTAACGAAGAGGATGAGAAGTTTTTTGTCAAACACCGGCGCTTACTCGAGCAAGACGCAAAGCTCTGTGCTCGATGGGAAAAGGGTTTGTATGGCAAACCTATAGAGTGCCACGACTTCCTCGACGGCTTCGCGCGGGTAGTCAACAGCTTGCATGCTGGACTATGTGATCCTGAAGGTGAGCGCATCCTGCGCTTCACTGTTACTAAGGGCCGCAAGGAGTGGCGAGAGCGCTTCAACTACGATGTTGGCTGCTACTTCTCGGCGATGTATCGGGGTTTGAAGGAGTTAATGGGCTCAAAAGTAGACTGGAAGGTTGAGCGACTCGGTAACGCAGACTTGCCTGACCCATTATTTGACTACGAGGATTTCTTCGCCAAAGAGAAGGCGCTGCGTAGCGATAAGAAAAGTAAGGTCCGGCCCAACTCCTCGCTTTCACGGATAGCGCTGCAGATCAAATTCGATGTCGCATTGGTGCAAGTCTTCAAAGGTAATGAAACTGTTCTGGCCAAGACCCAGCTTTTATGGAGCTACAAGCCTACGTCAATAGGTTTGTCTATGGTTGCCGACATGCGTCGTCTTTTGGAGAAGGGGGCGGTCGGTTGCACAGAAGTCTCGCGTCGGCTTGTAAGTAAGAAAGGCGGGGTTCAAAACGTGTCGCTGATCGATACTGGAACCTTGGAAGCGACTTATTCGACAAACGCTGGCTCGCTCGTCCCCGCAGCAAATAAACTTCGCAGCTTGCGCTTTGAGATTAAGAAGCGACTCAAGGATCTTGCCGACGAAGGTCGATTGGTACAGTTGCAGTACGACGAGATTCGAGCTGCGTGGGACAATTTCGAAGCGGACTACATCAAGGCGATGGAGGACTTTGTTTCCACTGGTTTGCACGGTGAGGCAGTAATGCGCCAAGCCGAGTCCTACAGTAAGTTGCTTACGGCTTTGATGGCCCATGCCCGCGGCGATGTTTGCCGCGCCAAGCTTGTCATGGAAGTGCTCTCGGTAGGTACGGCCAGAGTGGCAGGTAGCAACCCAGCTTTGATCATTCCACCTTGGCATCCAGAGCGTATGAAGGCGCTGGCGATCAAGTCTAAGCGTGTAGCGGGATTTGCCACCCACTTGCTCTCAAGTAATAGCATTCTGTATGGCGACCGCGAAATTTTTATGCGTGAGCTCTCCGACGAAATCGCGCACCCGTTTTATCCGGAGATCGCAGTCCTCAATATGAGCGGTGCTCCTCAATTGGTGTCTGAAAGTAGTACGCTCAACGGCTATAGCCTGCTGGAAGCTCCTACGAGAGTCTCCGAGGGATCTATGACTGATGTCGATCCAGCGGCTGCCGCTAAGCAGGTTCGTGAGCTTCTGGAGCGCTACGTCAGTTTGCAGCCGCATGAGGCTGCAAACCTCAGTGTAGTGCTCTACAACGCCGATGCTGCCGAACTACCTCTGGCGACTGTGCGAGCGCTATCTTCGAGTCAAGAGCATGGAAATCTTCAATGTAGCGTGTCGGTTCGTCACTCTGATCAGGCTAAGCTTCGCAGCGTATATGGTGAACTAGTCAACAAGGCCAGCAACGATCAAGAGCTGCCGGTTGTCAGTGAGACCAGTGACAACTTTATCTCGAAGCTGCGTATCTCAGTGACCCCGATTTCGTCCACTCCCCGTGAAAATTCACAAGGCTTCAAAGCCTTCGATGTAGCGTTTCTGCATGATGTGGTTTCTCGTGCAGCGGAGGTCAAATGGTTATCGGTTCCGTGGACCAATGACCGGCCCAATCTTGAGCATGCTCCATCTCGTTGGTCTTATCGCAGTGTCTCAGGCGAGAATGAGCTAAAATCGACCTCTTTCTTGACTTGTCCTTGGCAGACAGCCTCCGGCTGGGCTTATGTGTCTGCCGTGGCTGCTGTTTGCCGCCAGACCGATGCTTTGCCTGACAAGCATTTCCTCCCGGCTAGGCGCATCTCTCTACAAAATCCTCTCTTGGCTGGGATGATCAAGGATGCACATGATCTTGCGGAATGGGTTGCGACTTACGACGAACTGCTGGATAAGCGTCAGCTCCTGCACAACAACATCACAGTTGTCCGTTATCGGCGCGGCTCGACCAATGGTCGCAACATGATCGTCAGCTCGACTTCCGAACTACGGTTGCTGAGCGTACTAGTCCGCCGGAGATTGGAAGAGCTGAACCTAAAGCTTAGTGGTGACGAAATCCTAGCCGCAGCCGACAAAGCCAAACGCGATGCGCTTTCGATCTCCGGTGATATTGTCTTACGTGCAGCTAAGCGCGGCGTTTCCACTGGTGAAATGATTGGCCTAGTACTTAGCCGCTACTTGCTGGCTGAAGAGTTCAAGGCTGCTGCAGGTGGGGAGCAAGTATTGACTGCTTACTTCTTGCTAGACGACTATGCAAGTTGGCTATCGCAGCCGGAGAGCCGCATCGCGGACATCCTAGCGCTCAATGTCGAAGAGCGCGAAGAGGGGGTTCGGGTTGTCATCACGATTGTTGAGTCGAAGTATGTTGGTACCGAAGGGTTAGCTAAGGCGCGCAGCGACTCCAAGGATCAGCTGCTCGCAACGTTGGGCATGTTCCGCGAGGCCCTCTTCGGCGATCCTGGCCGTCTCGATCGCGATGTGTGGCTTGCCCGCTTGGCCGATATGCTCATCGACGCCGAGATCCCACCTGGCATGACTGACTTGATGGAGAGGGCAAGGGCAAAGCTTCGCGAAGGCGATGTGGAGATTTCCCTGCGCGGTTATTCGCAGGTTTTTGTTCACACCTCTGACGCTGGTTCTACCTCCGCTTCCGCTCAAGTGCTGCTTGACGATATTGATGGTGTCCAGGCTTGGCAAGAGGTCTTCGACCGACCCGACTTGCGAAAGCTTACTGAAGGCTACGCCAAAGGGGAGAGTGGCTTTGAGGTGCGTGCAGGGCTGGGCTTTCACCAGCCCTGGGCTGGTCACGGTTTCAAGAGGCCAGCTCCACGGGTACCGTGGCTTGCAGCCATGGGGCTGCTTGTAAGTAGCCCCATAGAGCCGATCATTGAGACCACACACACCGTTCAGCCTGTGCTCCCCAGCACAGAGACGCCTCCTGCCTCTATGGTTCCGGTTGAAGAAGATACTCAAGCTACCTCTACGGTGGCATCTCCTGCGTCTGCCAACATTAGCTCTTCGCTTGCTAAGTTGGTTTCGGTTAAGTTCGCGGGTGGCGCGCAAGCTGATGCGGAGCGTGAGGGGTGGGCGCAGGAAGTTACCAAAAAGCTCAGAGTTGCACTGAATAGCTACGGCCTGCAGGCCATGATTATTGGTACTCGTCTTACCCCAAACGGTTGCCTGGTGCGCCTGGCTGGCTCCGACCGGCTGCGTGTGGAGGACATTGAGAACAAACGTACGCAGCTCCTGACTACGCACGCAATCAACCTCGTCACAGTCCAGCCCAAGCCTGGCGAGATCGTGGTGACGGTCGCCGGGGCCAAGCGTCAGGCTGTCTCCCTGTGGGAACTTTGGTCGTGCCGCGAGCTCAATCGCAACGTCGCTGGCATCAACACGTCCTTCCTGTTGGGGCTGCAAGAGATTAACGGCGCACTGCTGTATCTGAACCTCGGAGCCGAATTCGGCGGGCTCTCCTCGCATGAGCCGCATTCGCTCGTGGCAGGCGCAACCGGTAGTGGCAAGTCGGTGCTCATCCAAGCCTTGCTTCTGGACATAGCCGCTACCAATTCGAAGGACTTGGCACAGATCATCTTGATCGATCCCAAGATGGGCGTGGACTACGCTCCCTTGGCGGATTTGCCGCATATGCGCGACGAGATCATTACAACCAAAGAGAAGGCCTCCGAAGTGCTTGGAGCACTAGTACAAGAGATGGAGGACCGTTATCGTTCTTTTGCTCAAGCCAGAGCTCGCGATCTTTCAACCTACAACGCAAAGGTGCATGCCGAAGAGCGCCTGCCTATGGTCTTTCTGGTCCACGACGAGTTTGCCGATTGGATGCTTGACGACGCGTACAAGACGGCGGTTGGTGCTGCTGTTCAACGCTTGGGGGTAAAGGCCCGCGCGGCAGGTATCCATTTGATCTTTGCGGCCCAGCGGCCAGATAAAGATGTGATGCCCATGCAGCTTCGTGAAAACTTAGGCAACCGCTTGATCTTGAAGGTGTCCAGTGAAGCGACTTCTAAGATTGCGCTGGACAGGCCTGGGGCAGAATTACTGCTAGGACGTGGACATCTGGCTGCGAAGCTTAATGGTGAACAGGGATTGGTCTTCGCTCAGGCTCCATTCCTATCTGATGCAGACATTGAGGCAGCTGTCCAGGCTATTCAAGATGATAACAAAGGTAAAATCATGAAGGTGATGAATGAAAATTGATGAGGCGATGGACACGCTTGCTAAATTCTTCAACGACCTCATTGGAGCCTGGGTTCCGGGAGCTGTATTGGCTCTCGGCTTAGTCGTAATGCACTTAGGACCATCACACCTTCAAATGATTTCCAAGCTTGGGAACTCTAGTGGTACAGCTCTCACGATCGCTGGATTGCTTTTCGCTTTGGGTCATACTCTGATAGCTGTGTATGATCATGGAATTAAATCTTTGCTTAAAAAGACGAAAATATTAAAGGGATTAGATGAGGTTAAGCTTAAGAAGCGGCAACCGTATGTATGGTTTTCCAAGTGGGTGGAAGCACAGCAAGTCGGTAGTTTCGTTCAGGACTGGAGCTACAACGACTTGCGTAGCGTTGCGCTTTCCGTTTCAGCCGAGGCTGCATCGCTTGGTCGACGGTTCATGTTCATCTCGCTGCTATGCAACGGCGTAGGGACTGCTCTATCGATCATTGGCTTTGACTACGTAGCTTGCATTATTTTTTACCCGAAACTGCTGTATCCCTATGAACAAGTCGCTCCTTGGCCTGTTCAGGCTGTGTTGCTTTTCGTAATCGCCTGGATATTGTTCAAACAGGGTGAAGTGTTTTATTCACGAGCTATGGCTACACCCTTCACTGTGGCGATCGCTGAAATGAACTTCAAAAAGGAATCCAATGTCAGCAATACTTTCATCTAGCAAAGTCTACTTGGCAGGTGGGTTCAGCTCTAAGTGGCAGGTGCTCGTAACTTCTCATTTAACAGGAATATATGAGTTGCTTGATCCCAGCGCCCACAACATTGAGGATCCAATCAAATACACCAAATGGGATTTGGATGCTATTCAGCAATCTGACATTATCTTGGCAAACATGGAATCAACCAACCCTGGAGGATACTCATTGGCTTTGGAGGTGGGCTTTGCCAAGGCGTTGGGGAAAGAAATTATTTTGGTAGACCAAATCAAAGATGCGACTGTAAGCCGCTACTTCGAAATGGTCCGCCAGTGCTCAAATCGCATTTTTTCAACACTTGAGGATGCTATTGAACACCTTTTAAGACAAGCTAAATAAGGCAGCGTCGACATATTTCACTTAAGCCAAGGAGGGCTACTTACTTGTGGCAGATATTACAAGAGCCGTTCCCTTCATCGATGCCGTAAATATCATCAATATCTTCAGGTGAGGACTTTATGGGTCTCAATGGATTAATTGGAATATTATTACGTAGCCGTGCCCGCCGACTCTCGTATTCCGTCTTTATCGCCGCTATACGCTCTGGATTCTCCAAATCAGTCAGAGATTCACCTTTTGACCAAGTAAAGGGTGACCCATGCTCTAAAGCATCCTTCTCTAATGCCTTAGCCTCTTCATAGGCTTCTGGGTGCCTTTCCCGAAGACGAACCCATTCAATCTTCTGCTGGAAGAAGCAAAATGTGCAGCCACTGCGAGATCGCCATTCGTAATATTTTGGATATCCAATTCCTGAGTTTTCTAAAATATCTATCACAGCGGCCTTATTAATTCCAGCCTCACGAAATGGCATCTTCACTAATAGGTTGTTTGCTTTAGAAGAATAACCTTCGCGATACTCTTCGTCTGAACGAATAGCAACATAGGACGTAACCATATCCCCAGCAACAAGCCATGGCTTCACCCATTGCTCAAATGGTGCAAGCTTTAGCTGACGGGTGCACCAACGTGTCTGAGGGCTAGGTAGGAAATTGTTGTACTGACGAAGCCAGAATCGAAAGTCCCTGCCTGGATTCAACCTGATAATCGGTTTACCCAAATACCCCTCAAGTTTCCCTAGGAACTCTTCAACCTCGGGCAGTTCTTCTCCGGTATCGGTGAAAAAATAGTCTATTTCAAGCTCTGGATGGTGGTCACGCATATAGACCGCCAATGCGGCACTGTCCTTCCCCCCAGATATCCCAAGAACATGTCGTTCAATCATGGTTTGGTTCCTTCTCACCTAAGGCTAGTTTCATCCCGACCTTGGCTAGGATTGCTAATAATACCTCTGTTTTTAAACCATCACTTTCCAACATTGACGTGATTTCTTCCGCTTTTCTTTCAATGGTTTGACGATATTGTTCGGGTATAGCGAAAGAACGTGAAATCGTCTTGGTATCCGAGCCGGCACCGATCACTACTGCGATCGCTTCACTATGGGGCTCACGACCTTGCACGGATACAAACGCTTCTGTTTCACGGAATCGGTGTGCAAATTTTGCAAGCTCAAGATATGCCGCATCAATATGTCTATCTACCCAATCACGTGGGGGTTTTTCCGCCGCAAGGCTAAGAATGCTTTCCAGCGATGTTGGGCTCCCATCAAAATTTGCCAACCGTGTCGCAAATGCGTCGAGTCTAAGATCACCTGATACACCAGAAACCGAACGGGCACGTACACGTAATGCTTCCAGATCGCAATCGCTGGCATCAAGAGCTTCCAGCATTTTATCTCCAGCTGCCGTAAGCATCTTGTCATAAGCACTTGCTAGCTCTTGTAAGGGCTCACGTAGAGCATTTACATATATTTCGCCATTCGATGTATTGAGCAGAGAGGGCAAGTCGACGAATAGAACTCTGTGCGGATCGCTTGCCTTTAAAAGCATATCTCTTATTGCTTTAGCTGTATCACTCAAACGTTGAGAACGACGAGTCCACTCTGGTAGATTGAATACCATAGCGACAAGGCCTCGCGCAGCTTCTAGCGGTTCAGCGGCACCTGAGCCTTCACCGATCTCCGCCAGCAACCTTGAAATCCCTTCAAGAAGGCGACTTTTGTCTTCATCGATCGCAACCCAACGTAGCGAGAAGCGAGTAGGGTCCTGGAGACACTCATCGATATCGAAATCAGAGAATCGTGGTATAAACATACCGTCCTTGTAAACAGCGATATTAGCTTTGTGCGCCAATATAAACGCGGTGAATACAACAGGTAGGATGCCTTGTTTCAAGCCATATGGAGGAGCATTCCACAAATTGTAAATATTGTGGGCTCCTACCTGAATGCTTGTATCCGAAAATAAAGATCTGGTTGCCTTCCAAATCGATACAAAGTCATTGGCAACACCATTCCTAGGAGGCATAAACTGCCATGAGCCAGAATCGCATTGTCGATGCAGCTTTGTTCTTTTTAGTAGTGCCTCGTAAAGACCGCGTTCAGCGGGAAATCCTTCAAACCCAAGAGCGGCTTGGTTTTCTGCACTAACCATCGCATGCAGCAAGTTCCGACGAGCCTTCACACTGCTGCTCGATAAAGTATCTCTGTTGACGAGTTCACTAAAAATCGGAAGGGAATTGTTGAACAAATTCTCTGCAAGTTCTGAGGCTATTGGTGAGAGCTTCAATCCATACCTAAAGGTGGATGTCTGCTTCTCTCCGTCATACCAAGATGTCAGAGACACTGCTGTTTGGAGTTGTTCCTCTAAATTAGCCCTTACTGCAGCCAAACGAGCATTAACTTCTCTCCTAGCGACGGGATCACCGGAAAGTTCATGCCGTTTCTTGACCTGCTCTAAAGCTAAAATTTCAGAGGAGAGTTCAGTTATACGAGAGTGGTTACTAGGAATCCCCACAATTACGGGCCAAGGCCTAAGCTTGGCGCAACCTTGTACTCGTTGGATTGCTTCATCAATGCTCATACCCAGGCTTGGTAAGGCAAGAATGAATAGCCCAAATTCACCCCTGTTGGGTGTAAAACTAGACGCAATTTTCTCTGTCTGCTCAATACTGGATAGTCTCAGATCCATCCAGCGCATGGTTCCCGTTGCATGGTAGTGGCGTTTGGCAACCACTGGTCTGAGGCCCATAAGTTTGCTGAGCTGCGTGTAATCAATGCCTGATGAGGTAACAAGAGCTTGTTTGATTGCTGCGTCAATATCAAAGTCACTACCCTCAAAGACAGACCAAGAACTGGTATAGCTTTTATAGAGGGCTACTTGGATCTCAGAAAGTTTTTGCAGTGCAGCTTCAAGCTCTTCATGCGTCGTATCATGGAATAGTGAGCTGATAATGGCTGAGTCAGCAGCTAGGCCTGAACCATTGCGAAATAAATCAATGACAGCAATATTCTTGAGCAGCGTTACTATTAACGGGTCATTCGTCCTGGCTTCTGCTCGTTCAATGGCTTCTACAGCTTGCGACCAACGATGTCCATCAGGGGATGCGAGAATAGCTGGTTCCAAGTTTGAACGCAGATAGTCCCAGTAATCACTCGGACGATACCAAGTTCCTTTTTTGACAGGGGTTGAATTAAGGTATGAGCGGAAGCCGTGAGCTTCAACTGATGACAAGAAGCCAAAAGTGCTTCTCTCATTCTGCCCAAATTGTCTTTTGGAAATTGGCCCCATGAGAGCCGCCATAGCAGGGTGAAGCGGCCAGCATTTGGCTAGAGCCTTGGCGAAATCTTGCCCCACAGCGGGACGGCGTAAGCGAATCGCATCAGCGATGACTTTGGATGCGCTATCCATCCAGTCAGGATTTAACTTAGTTTCAATTGCTCGGCCAATAAGTTCCACTACCTCATCGCTGGCAGTTACGAATGGCAAGTCAACATAGCGGCCTTGTACTTTCGCCCAATCTTCACGAGTGTCGAGGCCGAGTCTGGCGGAATATTGAACAAATGATTGGTGTAGCACACCAATAACAATTAACCGACCTTCTGTGCGTGCTGCTGCCTCAGCAAGTTCTTGGAAAAAATAAACATCATCTCCGGCCCCAAGTGCAGAGGCCTCCAAGAACTTACCCATCTCATCAATAATAACTAGCACACCATCGTGTGGTCTATTTTTAGACTCTTTGAGTAATTCGGCAATGAGCGTTTGGGAGTTGAGTTGGTTATTTTTATCGTCTGGTTTGCACTGAGCTTTTTTTAGCGCAGTGGATATGCCTGACAAGACACTGCCGCGTCGGCCAACTACCGGTATGATTAGCCATCCATCTCGAACAGGGAATGACTCGTCGAATGTGGACTGAGAGTCCAGGCGCAAAACTTCGCGTGCCTTTGCTCGCAAATTTTTATCAGCATGCAACGAACTAGCCAATGTAATTGCGAGGGAGCTTTTCCCCCCCCCAAAAGGGCCAGTCCAAGTGAAGCTGCGTTGGTTGGTGTTGGAGAGTTGCTTGCACATCCCGTCAACCACCAACTCCGCAGTTGTATGACATATGTAGCTAGATAACGCATCTATTCTGCCAATGTCGGTATCCACTCGAATAGAACGCTGGTATTGACGCGAAATCTGGACAAATTCCGACAGAGTTTGTTGCTTATTGTCACTCATAGGCGCGCCTAACCATGTTTTCGATGTCTTCCTGTGATAAGCCTTTACGGTGGACTTGCCTTAAACCGGCGGAATCTGTCCATTCAAGTTTTGAGCCTGTGAAATCTGAGAGAGCGATCAACCGTTGGGCTATCGACTCTTCATCGAGCTTAAAGACCCGACCTGGTGAGCCTTCTGCGTAAGCGATGGTTTCAAATGCCAGAGAACTCAGGCCTGCCGCTTTGCGCTCCCAGAAATCGACAAGTGCATATGCGAAAATACCATCGTGTAGAGAGGCTTTAGGGCCTCGCCGGAAGGCGTATTGGCCATTGTATACCTCTTGCAACAACCCCAATTCACTTAAGAGTGGTTCTGCAAAATCTTCAGGTGTTCCACCTGTTGAGCGAGGGGCGTAGCTACGAATGCATGTATCTAAGTCACGAGAGATCGTTGCGGTTGATAGGCGATGACTGGGGTCAAGCTCACGGGCGAACTTTACCAAAGGCTCTTCAAGCTCTTGGCGATTGAAGGTTGGAGAGGTTACATGGTTAAACAGCCAATGCCATGTCGTCGAACGAAAGCATCTGCCCGCAAGCTGCCAATGGACGAGCCAAGCTGTTGAGGGGTTTTCTGCATAGGGGTCAAGCCCTTGATCTATAAGAATCTCTCTGGCTAAGCAGTTAACGCGGTAACCATCGTCAACCTCGAACATGACCCCGCACGCTAGGGCCCAATGTCGAATAGAGGCAACCATGTTCTTCCCAACGCCAAACGCAGCAATAGCTGAGTCATCAGTAAATGTTGACTTAGGTATAAGAGCTCCATCTGTCGCTTGATCGAACACTTTCTTTAGCCACATTTGACGCAGGGGAAAAGTTTCGTGGCCAGAGAAATGAGAGAGACTTGTTCGGCGAGATTTCTGTATCGATTTCATGTTCATGATCATACATCCGAACTGGTGACCTTCACCAGTTCAAAGTTTGCTGTGTTTATATACAGTATATTGGTTTTTTTCCTGACTATCTATAGTGGGCACAGGGAGAATGGGGGCAAACCACAATGCTAAGTGCCCATATCAGAATGTGGCGTTGGCTGGTAGGAGCCATAGGTAATCGGTAATGGATATTGAACAGATAGAGCGTCGACTACGGCAGCTTGTTGAGCAGATTTCTGAACTGGAGCTAGAGAAAAAGCACCTGGAAATGCAGCGTACCCAGTTTGTTCGTCCAGCTGTGGCGCCACAATCGTGCACACCTCTTACCTCAGAGCAGAAGATTGCCCTGTTTGCCGAACGTTTCGTCGGAAGAGCCGATGTATTTGCTACTCGCTGGGAGAGTAAGGCTGGCAAGTCCGGTTACTCGGTGGCTTGCGCGAATGAGTGGAAACCTGGTGTCTGCTTAAAACCACAAATCAAATGTGGTGACTGTCAGCAACGCAAGTTTTTACCGGTGCTCGACCAAACACTGCGTGCCCACTTGACAGGAAAGTGCACCGTCGGGATCTACCCATTGTTGCCTGGTGACATGTGCCGCTTTCTGGCCGCCGACTTTGATAAATCAGATTGGCAACCTACCGTAGCTGCCCTGAGAGAAGTTTGTGGGGAGCTGGGAGTTCCCTGTTTGGTCGAGCGATCTCGCTCCGGTAACGGTGCCCATGTATGGATTTTCTTTTCGGAGTTAGTGTCGGCACAAAGGGCGCGCTTATTGGGCGCGGGTCTCCTCGATAAAGCGATGGAACGCTATCCAAAACTTGGATTCGACTCTTATGACCGTCTATTTCCTAATCAGGACCATATGCCTGCCGGGGGATTTGGGAACTTGATTGCTTTGCCATTGCAATATGGCCCCAGGCAAAACGGCAACAGCACCTTTATTGATGCTGATTTTAATGAGGAGGTTGATCCTTGGCTGACATTGATGCAAACCAACACGATGACCAGTGCAGAGATTGAGGTCATCATCGAGCAATTTGGTTGTGAACTGGCGCATTCGGAGCATGCTGCCTCATCAGAAACACCTTGGGAAGCAAGGCTGCCGGTGGAGAATGGCCGTATTGCTGGTTGCCCTAGCAAAGTCGAGTTGGTTTTGGCCAACATGATCCATGTTCCAACAGCCTCATTACCTTCGCAGCTTCTTGCGCGGCTAAAGCGTCTGGCGACATTCTCCAATCCTCAGTTCTTCAAAATACAGGCCCTGCGATTTTCAACCGCAGGGATCCCTCGCCACATCTGTTGTGCGAGGATGGAGGAAAACTACTTGAGTTTACCGCGAGGAACGCAGGATGCGCTGCTGGAGTTGCTGGCAGAACAAGGCATTACCACTGAGCTGCGTGATGAGCGGACTGAAGGAACGCCATTGAAAGAGGTCCGCTTCCTGGGTTCTTTGCGTAAAGAGCAGCAGTTGGCTGTGAATGCGCTGGCAGAGCAGAATGTTGGGATCCTCCATGCGCCGACGGCATTTGGGAAAACCATCACGGCGATAGGAATGATCGCCAAGCGTCGGGTCAATACTTTGGTATTGGTACATACCAAGGAGCTGGTGTTGCAGTGGCAGGAGCGGCTTCAGTCATTTCTGGCTGATGTGGAGATTGGTGTCGTTTACGGGGGACGGGCAAAGCCAACTGGCCAAATCGATGTGGCAACATATCAAAGCTTGTTGGCTCGCACTGACAATACCATCAAGCCGTTTGCATTTGAATATGGTCAAGTCATTGTAGATGAGTGCCATCACTTGTCGGCTCCCCGGTACGAACATCTACTGAGTGAGCTCAGCCCTCGTTATGTCATGGGGGTGACGGCAACTCCCCAGCGTCAGGATGGGCACCAACCGATCATCTTTATGCAGGCCGGTCCTATCTGTTTTCGCGCGAAAGCACAGGAACAGGCAGATTTTGAGAAGACGCTGTATCGCTGTGTAGTCAACACAACTCCACCGGCGGCGTTGATGGACAAGGAGCACAAGCCACATATTTCCGCAGTCTTTAAATGGCTGATTGAGGATGAGGTGAGAACAGACCGGATCGTGTCGGACATTGTACGCAGCATTCAGGTGGGACGGAGCCCTATCGTGCTGACAGAGCGTCGTCGCCATGCAGAAGATCTGAGCAAGCGCCTTGAAGTATTGGGTTACCAGATTTCAACATTAAAAGGTGGTATGAAGGCATCGCAGATGCGGGAAGAGAAAGAGCGTTTGGGGAAGGCCGATGCGGTTATCGCTACTGGTAAGTACGTCGGTGAGGGGTTCGACTTACCACGCTTGGACACGCTGTTTTTAGTGCTGCCAATCTCCTGGAAAGGAACCTTGGCACAATACGTCGGACGGATCCATCGAGTGAGTGATGGTAAAGCCGAGGTTCAAGTGCATGACTACATCGATATTGGGCATCCCATGCTGGAGAGGATGTTCAGCCGTCGAGCCAAGGGCTATGCTGCGATGGGCTATCGCTTTGAGGATGTGGATCCTGATTCGTCTAGTCAGGGTGTCATTGAGGGGCTTTGATAAAACATTATAAATTTATCAAACTTTATTATCGCATCAATATGCAATGATGTTCATGGCTGAGCTTAAAATTATCAAACTTCTCATTCGAAATAGCTTAAAAAGCAACCAAAAACAGCGATTTTTTTATCAAAGTTTATTATCCTCCCACAAAAGAGCCGCAATGCGGCTCTTTTTGTTTGGTTATCTGGCGGAGTGGCCGCTATGACAGCCGCAGGTTGGTGATGGTCACGTCGTCCAGCGAAGGCACTATGATGCCGCTGGAGATGCTCTTGGCGATCGCCTGGTTGCGGTTCTTCGAGTCGGTCTTGTTGGTGACCTGGTTGAGGTGAAAGTTGACTGTGCGTTCGCTGATGCCGAGTATGGTGGCGATCTCCCAGGAGGTCTTGCCCTCACTGGCCCAGAACAGGCACTCCTTCTCCCGATCCGACAGCTCAGTGAGGTGCTTCATCAAATCCGGTCTGCTCTTTATCAGCTGCAACGCCGAATTGAAGATGTAGCTGGCGCAGAACGACAGCAAGGGAACGTTTTCAAACATCAGATCGGAATTGGATTTTTCCTTGCTGATGAAAGAGAGGATGCCGTGTTCCCCCTGCGGCGTATGCAGCGGGAAGGAGACGCCGTTTCTCACGCCGAAATCGGCGGCCAGATTCATGACTTCCCGGCTGGCGCTGGGTAGCCAGGGTGAGTCGCAGTCGAGCTTGTTCCAAAAGATGGGCTGGGTCTGCTTCAGGCCCAGGAACACCACTGGATCCTGGGTCAGGTAGTGCCGTTCGCTGTAGGCTTCGAACCAGCTGGTGGGGCAGTTGTTGAACAGTGCCACATGGGATTTCTGCATGCTGATGGGGAAAATAATCAGCAGACGGAAGTAATCAAAGCCCATTTGATGACTGAAGCGCTCCAGTTGCTGCTGGATCTCGCTGGTCTTCTTGGCCTTGGTGAATCGATCGATGTGTTCCCAGATCGCATCGTTAAACATGTACATCTCCTTTTTCGATCCCTATCACATTGATCGAAAAGATATTTTTTATTTATTGATTTGGTGTTGTGACTACCAACGCCAGTGACTCCCGTGCTTGCTTAAAAATTATCCTGTTTTTTCCACCGAAGGCCAAGAAAATCATCTGATTGCCACTGACCCCACTCTTTGAGACAATGAGAATAGTTATCATTGTTAAGATTTATATCATGAACAAGTTTTGGGGTTTGGCCTTGTTGCCATTGTCAGTCCACTTCGCTGCCAGCGCCGACGATCTGGTCGCGCCTGCACTGAAGAACAGCATAGCCGCCGGGAAAGTCTCCCAGCAGCGTGTGGAAAAAGCCGCCGATGCGGCCGTTGCCGCCAGACTGGAGCTGCAAAATGCGCAGCTGCAACTGCGTGATCTGGAAGCCTACAACCGCTACATGCAGTCTTTGGTGGCCGATCAGCAGAATGAGCTGGGCAAGTTGAGCCAGCAGCTGGAGGCGGTGCAAGAGACCCGGCAGGGCCTGATCCCGCTGATGCTGCAGATGCAAGCCGATCTGGAACAGCTGGTGCAAGATGATCTGCCGCTGCGCAAAGAAGATCGCCTGGCACGGGTTGAACAGCTGAAAGCGACGTTGGCCAGAGCCGATGTGAGCGAAGCGGAGAAATTCCGTCAGCTGCTGCAGGCCTATCAGATTGAAGCCGAATACGGCAGCCGGATGGACAGTTATTCCGCCGAGCTGGCGCTGGATGGTGCGCAGCGCCGGGTCGACGTGCTGGCGCTGGGCCGTGTCTCCCTGCTGGCCATGACAGCCGATCGCAGTCAGGCATGGCGGTGGTCTACGGAAGCAAAGCAGTGGCAAGCCCTCGACAGTCAGTGGCTCTCCCCCATCGCCGATGCACTGGAGATGGCCACCGACAAGAAAGTCCCGCAATTGCTTCATGTGCCCCTGTCGGTCAGCCGTAGCCAGGAGGCTCAGTCATGAAATGGTTCCCCCTCGTTATCGCCCTCTCCCTGGGTGCCAATGTGGCTGTCGCCGATGAGGCCTGGCAGCAGCAGGAGCAGGCTCGCGAACAGCAGGCTCAGCAGGATCTGGCGACCGTCTCCAAAGAGCTCAACAGTGCCCGCGCCAAACTGGCCGAGGCGCAGCGTCTGAGCAAGGAGCTGGCCAGCCAGTTCGCCAGCAATGAAAAGCAGCTGGTCGAGCTCAACGGTCAGTGGGAGCAAGCCTCCGGCGACATGAATGACATTTTTGCCGTGACCCGTCAGGGCGCCAGCGATGCGGTCAAGCTGCTGGCCGAATCTGCGGTCGAGGGTCAATATCCCGATCGCCTCGCCCCGTTGAAAGCCATGGCGCAGGAGAAGCAGGTACCGGATCGCGCCGCCCTCGCCCTGTTGCCTGCGACTCTGCTGCAAGAGATCCGCGAGTCTGGCCGGATTGCCCAATTCGACGGCAAGGTGCTCGATGCCCAGGGCGCTGCCAGCGAGCAGTCGCTGACCCGGGTCGGCAGCTTTGCCCTGTTTGGTGGTGACGGTTTCCTGCAGCCCACTGCCGAGGGGTTGAGCCCTGTGCTGGGTCTGCCCGGTGGTGTGCTCTCCGAGGTCGCGGCCTATCAGGGTCAGGAGGGAGAAACTCTGCCGCTGGATCCTTCCCACGGCACCCTGCTGGATATGCTGGCACAGGCGCCTACTTTCTGGCAGCAAGTTCAACAGGGTGGGCAGGTGGGCGCCATCATAGTGCTGCTGGCCGCCATCGGTCTGGGGATCGCAGCAGTGCGGTTGTGGAGCCTCTCCCGCGAGCTGACTCTGGTGCGTCGCCAGCTCAAGAGCGGCGAATATCACGCCGACAATGCCCTTGGTCGGGTGCTGACGGTCGCGGAGCAGCATCCCGAGCTGAGCATGGAAACCCTCGAGCTGCGTCTTGATGAGGCCATCCTGCAGGAGACGCCCCGCATGGAGCGCGGCATAGGAATGGTCAAGGTGATCGCGGCCATCGCTCCCATGCTGGGTCTGCTCGGCACTGTGACCGGCATGATCGGCACCTTCCAGGCCATCACCCAGTTTGGTACCGGCGATCCCAAGATCATGGCGGGCGGCATCTCAATGGCGCTGATCACCACGGTTCAGGGGCTGGTGGCCGCCATTCCGCTGATCCTGGCTCACAGCCTGCTGCAGTCCCGCTTCACCGAGCTCTCCAATGTGCTGGAGCAGCAAGTCGCCGGCATCCTGGCCGAGCGCGCCGAGAGCAATAACAACGGGATGGAGCGGGCAGCATGATGCTCGACATCTGGCAACAGTTGCAGAGCTTCATGGGGCGTGGCGGCCCCGTGCTCTGGGTCATTCTGGCCCTGCTGGTGCTGATGTGGATTCTGATGATCGAGCGGCTGCTCTACCTCAATCTGGGCTTTGGTCCCTTGCAGCAACAGCTGCTTGGCCGCTGGCAGGCGCGCAGTGAGCGCCACAGCTGGCATGCCAGGGCCATTCGTGGTCGCTGGCTGGCGCAGGCCGAGCTTGAGCTCAACCGTCATCTGATCTTCATCCGCACCCTGGTGGTGCTCTGCCCCATGCTGGGCCTGCTCGGTACAGTGACCGGCATGATAGGCGTATTCGATGCGTTGGCCGCGGCCAACCGCTTTAACCCGGAGAGCATGGCGGGCGGTATTTCTCGCGCCACCATCCCCACCATGGCAGGCATGGTGGTGGCCCTCTCCGGCGTCTTGTTACTCAGCCGACTCGAGAGCCAGGCCAAGCGTGCGCTGGCCAAGACCCGGGACGGCCTGCGAGAAGAGAAGGTAATGCAATGAGACGGCAATCCAAACGTCAGCGTGACGAAGTGCAGATCGACATGACTCCCATGCTGGATATCGTGTTCATCATGCTGATCTTCTTTATTGTCACCACCTCCTTTGTGCGTGAAGCCGGGCTTGAGGTGCATCGGCCCCAGGCCAGTCAGGCCAAGGCGCAGAAATCCTCCAGCATCATGCTGGCGATAGGTGCCCAGGGTCAGATCTTCCTCGACCGCAAGCAGATAGACGTGGAGCGGGTACAGGCCAGTATTGCCCGCCTGTTGGCGGAACAGCCCGATGCCAGCCTGGTGATCCAGGCCGACGAGCGGGTACCGCACGGCAAGGTAGTACGGGTGATGGATGAGGCCAAGGCGGCGGGCATTGCCAATATTGCCGTGGCGGTGGCACCGAAATGAAATACAAGTTGATGAGTCTGGGACTGGGAATTGCCCTCAGTCTGGGGATCCTGCTGTTCATGGCTACTCTGGTTGAGCCTCCCAAGGGGGAGAAGGTGGCGAGTGAGCAAAAATCCATCGTCATCAACATGCAGAATGAAGTGACAGAGGTGCAGGTGCGTGAGCGCCCGGTACCGCAAGAGCCTGAACCCCTGCCGGAACCTCCCGCCGCACTGGCGTCGACTCCCATGCCGTTGCCGGCTGCAGCGCCGCTGCCTTCGGTGCAACCTAGCCTGGATCTGGTATCCAGCCTCAGTGCTGTGCAGGTCTATGCCCCCGGTGTGGCGACCAGCACGGCTCCCGTACTGAGCGGCAACTTTCATGGTCAGCAGCAAGGCGCCGGTGTTGGCGCCGGCGATATGTTGATGCCGCTGCAACGGATCGAACCTGTTTACCCCTATCGCGCCCAGCAGGCGGGGATCGAAGGCGCCGTGACCCTGCGCTTCAGCGTCGATGCTGAAGGGCGAGTACAGGATGTGGAAGTGATCGAGGCCAAGCCCAAGCGTCAGTTCGAGCGGGCGGCCATTCAGGCGATCAACAAGTGGCGTTATCAACCAAGACCGGGTGCTGCCGACAAGCTGGTGCAAGTCATCACGCTCAAATTCAAACTGGAGTCATAACTATGTTGCGGATCTGGATCTGTCTGCTGGCCTTGGTCAGCCAAGCCTGTCTGGCCATGGAGGTCAGCCCTCACTTCTCCCGCCAGCTTGAACCCGTGATGAAGCTCTATCAGTCCGGCCAGTGGCAACAGGCTCAGAGCAAGGTGTCTGTACTCAAGCCAAACACCGATGCCGAGCGCGCCTGGCTGGCCCAGTTGCAGGCTTCGCTGGCCGCCAATTTGCAGCAAACCGCCCAGGCAAGCCGCTATGTGGAGCAGGCGCTCACCTATAAAGAGTGGCCCGAGCAACAACAACTCCAGCTGCTGCGCCTGCGTGGCGATATCCAGGCCCAGCAATCCAACTGGTCTGGCGCCATCGCAAGCTACAAGGCGGCACTGGCGATCAAACCCGACGATGCCTTGCGCCTTCGTCTTGCCGGCCTCTATTACCACAACAAACAGTATGGCGAGGCCGCCAGTCAGAGCGAACAACTGTTGAAAAAGGGCTGGCAGAAGCAGGCAGCCATCATTCGCCTCTCTGCCCTTACTGCCTTGCAGCGCTACGGGGTGGCAGCCGATCAGGCCGCCGAGCTGATCCGCCATGAGCCGAAAGAGAGCAAATGGTGGCAACAGGCGGTTTCGCTCAACCTCTCTGCCAAGCGTGGTGATCAAGCGCTGGCTCTGTTGCAGACAGCCATCGATAGAAAATTGATGGACGATGCCGCCGCCCGCAATCAGTTGATCCGCCTTTATGCCTGGCAGGGGCTGCCTTATCGTGGTGCTCGTCTGCTGGAAGCGGCCATGGCCAAGGGACAGATGA
Organism: Aeromonas sp. 2HA2; assembly: GCF_029237345.1. Taxonomy (NCBI): domain Bacteria; kingdom Pseudomonadati; phylum Pseudomonadota; class Gammaproteobacteria; order Aeromonadales; family Aeromonadaceae; genus Aeromonas; species Aeromonas sp. 2HA2. The sequence continues at coordinate 151,756 of NZ_JAACGB010000012.1, forward strand.
AGCAAAGTGCCGAAAACCAGCAGTTGCTGGCCCAGTTGTGGGAGGGCGCTCGTGAATGGCCAAAAGCGGTTGATAACTGGCAGTTGCTCGCCAAACAGCATGCTCAGCCCAAAGCGGCCATGCGTGCAGCCGAACTGCTGCTTCAACAAGGCAAGACGGAAGCCGCTATGACCCAGCTTGCTGCCATCAAGTCAGTGAAAGGCGAACAGGGTAATAGAGCCAAGGCGTTGCTGGTGCAGGCATACCTTAATAAGGAGCAATATACCCAGGCGCTGAAACTGGCCCGTGAACTGCAACAGCAGGATAACTGGCAACAGCGGGCAACCAGCTGGGTCAACTATATTCAGGCCCAAAGCGAAGAGTTGAGCAAAAAATCGGCGTAAATAGAGGCTTATGTCTTGGTTTCAGGGGGTTCAGCCTGCTTTTTCAGCAAACGAACGCATTTTTGCAAAAAGCCCTTGTCATCCCGGGGCGGCTCCCTATAATGCGCCCCTACCAGCACGGCGGAACACGCCGAACTGATGAGCCAGCTTCCTTGCGAAGCCGGCGCCGAAAGAAAAGCGAAAACAACCGCTTGACTTTCGAAGTGTGGAGCGTAATATACGCCTCCTCAACGCGACAAGCGTGACGCTCTTTAACAATTTGAATCAAGCAATCTGTGTGGGCACTCACAGCATCGAACATCAAACAATTTTGTTGATTTTCAATGTCTGGTGAAGTGACCAAGACGATTTCTTAGCAATAAGAAGTCGAAC
>NZ_JAACGB010000013.1:0-139732 GCF_029237345.1 Aeromonas sp. 2HA2
GCATCACGGCTGACGGCACCTGGACCTACAACGTCGACAACAGCAAAGTGCAGTACCTGGGCAAAGACGAGACCAAGGTTGAGACCTTCACCGTGCAGAGCGTCGATGGCACCCCGCACATTGTGACAGTGGTGATCAACGGCACCAATGACTTGCCAACCCTGTCTATCTCCAATGGCGCAACTGTTTCCGAAGAGGGCTTGCCCAACGGGATCATCGACACCAACGGCAACCCGGATACCACGGATGCCAAGAGCATGTCCGGTACCATTTCAGTGGGTGACGTGGACAGCGACAAGCTGACCGTTTCACTGGGATGGCCAACCGGTGATGGTGTTAAACCAGTTTATTCTGGTGGTGTTAAGGTCGAGTGGAGCTGGGATGCGGGCAGCAAGACGCTGGTTGGCTATACCGGCACCCCGGGTAGCGACGGCTACAAGGCGGTGGTCGAGGTCAAACTGACCGCACCGGATGCCAGCGGCAAGGGTGATTGGGCCTATGATTTGACCCTCAAGGCGCCGCTCGACCATCCCGTCAAGGATCAAGAGGATTCCCTGTCGTTCCAGCTGGACGTCAAGGTCTCCGATGGCAAGGGCACAACCACTGGCAAACTGGGTGTCACCGTTGAGGATGACGCGCCAGTCGCGGGTGATGCTGCTGCCGTCTCCGTTACCAAGACAAATATTCCAGATGTGTTGACCGGGGTATTTGATCTGACCAAGTTCAGTGGCAACAAGGCCCTGGTAGATTTGGCTGGCTTTACCATCACAGCCAAGGGGTTCACCTCTGCAACCAACTCAACTCTGATTGATGCCAGTGTCAATGGTTCCAATGCAGGGTTGGGGGTGTCCAGCGTGGCCGGGCCGTACCACAACATTGCCAACGAGATAGACTTCCGTCACTTCGCGAACGGAACCTCTGCCTCCGAGGAGTTAATTGTGAAGCTGGATCCGGGCACGGTTGCCTATGGTGCCAACATCAAGTTCAGCCAGATGTTCGGTGGTGAGCTGGAAAGTGGCGTGGTCGAGTTCTACCGTGCTGGCGTGCTGATCGGTACCCAGACCTTCAGCTCCAATGCGACCAGTGGCGATTACGCCGAGAACTTCCAGGTACAGCAAGGCGGCTTTGACACCATGGTGATCAAGGCCACCAATAACGGCAACACCAATACCTCGGACAACAGCGACCTGACGGTGAAGAGCATAGAGTTCATCGGCTCCTCTACCGCCCAGGCTATCGCTTACGGTTCAGGCACGGTGACACCGCAGTGGGGGGCTGATGGCAAGGGCCATATGCAGCTGCTCGGCTCCAACGAAACCGGCCTGACCACGGCAACCGGCAAGCTGATCACTACCTCCATGGAATCGGCCAATACCTTGATAGGTAAAGCCAGCGATGGCTCCCTGGTGTTCCGTCTGGAATTTACCCCGGCCACCGGCAAGTGGGAGTTCTTCCAGTACCAGAACATGTCCAGACCGCTTGGCGACGGTGATATCGACTTCCAGATCAAGGTAGTGGATGCGGATGGTGATTCCAGCCTGGGATCTTTTGCAACCAAACCACTGGTGACGCCAGTCGTACAATCTGTCTCGAGCGGCAACGCGGAGGAAGGCGGCAATCTCTCTCATACGGTGACACTGTCTGACCAGACCCATGAGGCGACCCAGTATGACTTCGCCATTCAGGGCAGCGGTGCCAATCCGGCATCCAGCTCTGATTGGGGAATTGCACAATTCAGCAATGGGGTGACCTACAACAGCGCCACAGGCAAGATCACTGTGCCGGCCGGGGTGTCCGGCTTTACCGTGACGCTGCCGACCGTGAACGATCGACTGGTTGAAACGACCGAGACGCTGACGGTGACAGTGGGTGGCCAGAACGGCACGGGCACCATCATCGACAACGACCGCGCGCCTGTGACCACGGGTGGGCACGGTGTCGGGACGGAAGATACGCCACTGGTACTGAAGTGGTCCCAGTTTGGTGCCAGCGATGATCAGGCTGCGTCTGATCTGAGCGTCGTGATCGGCACGCTGCCGCAAAATGGCACGCTGGAGTATCTCAATGCCGCCGGCCAGTGGATTGCCGTCAAGGTTGGTGACCTCGTCTCTTACGGTGACATCAATACTGGCCATCTGCGCTTTGTGCCAGGACTCAACGAGTCCAGCACCAGTGCAGCCAATGGCAACGGCACGTCCATGGGCAACCAGCAAGGGGACTACGCCAGCTTCGGCTACCAGATCAGCGACGGTGCCAACCTGAGCAACACGAGCAAGCTGGTGATCGACATCGCTGCCGTGGCTGACAAGCCGGTGGTGGATATCAGCCTGACCGGCAATGGCATACCGCTTTATACCCAGTACCCGTCGTCCGGCATCTCGACAGGCGCGTTCCAGAGCGGCAACTTCAACAAGGGCAGCTTCGGCATCACCAACAGCCTGACCGACAGCACTACCAGTCAGGACTCTGTGGTGGGCGGCAATGGCAATGACTACATCGTCAGCGTGAAGGGCGGCGGCGACTATTTCGTCGGCGGTCTGGGCAATGACGTGCTGGTCGGTGGCAACTCTGTCTCGGGCGATACCCTCGACGGCGGCGTAGGTAACGACATTCTGGTTGCCGGACTGGGTGGTGACACCCTGTATGGTGGCGCAGGTACAGACCTTGCCGTGCTGATGGGGTCGCGTGCCAACTATGTCATCGAGCGCAGAAGTGATGGCGGCTTCAACTTCCTGGTGAAGGAGAACGGCACCACCATCAGCAAGTCGCTGTACGACATTGAACTGGTTCAGTTTGATGACGGCATTTACCAGTTCAATCAGACTGACGGAACCTTGACGGCGGTACAGCCCAGTGTGGTGGACTACCCCCTCGAGATCAGTGCATCCCTTACCGACAGGGATGGCAGTGAACAGCTCGACAGTCTGGAGCTGAGCGGCATGCCGAGTGGTGCGACCCTGTATCAGGGTGGCACAGTGCTGGGAACCGCAGGTGCCGATGGCAAGCTGACCCTCAGTGGCCTCTGGAACCAGGGCGCGCTGGACGTCAAGCTGACCGATCTGACCCTGCGGGTGCCGGGCAGCAATGCCGGTCAGTTCGACCTCAAGGTGGAGGCCATCGCCAAGGAGGTGGTGACCGACCAGACCAGTAGCGCATCGGATCAGGATTCGATCCGCATGAGCTACTTCCTCTCCACCGAAGGGGAGCCGGGTGATCAAAACCGCACCTACGGCAGCGAACACAATATCGTGGTCGGGGATCTGGATGGCAGCGTGGTGCTGCCTGGCCAGAACTACAACATCGCCTTTATGGTCGACAGCTCGGGTAGTATCGGCACCAGTGCCATGAACACCATCAAGAGCCAGCTGGCCCAGGTGTTTGCAACCCTCAAGACCAGTGCCGGTACTGAGGGGGCGGGCAAGGTCAACATCTTCCTGGTGGACTTCGACAGTCAGGCCAACAAGTCCATCAGCGTAGACTTGAAGGATCCCAATGTCCTGACCAAGTTGCAGGCTGTGCTCGACAGCATGGACGGCAGTTACTGGAATGGTGGGGCGACCAACTACGAGGATGCGCTCAAGACAACCTCCAACTGGTTCAACAGCGACACCGCCAAGAACAACGCCAATGCGAAGAACCTGGCGTACTTCATTACCGATGGGGCACCAAACACCTATTACGGCTATGAAGATACCAACCCGATCGTGAATACGAAGACCAGCGAGCGTCTCGATTCGTTTGTCAACGTCAACAACTATGTGCCGGGTGAAGCCTTCTACGCCAACATCGGCGGCACCAACCGGGTGCTGATCGACGCGAACGGCAATGTTCAGAAGTGGTCGCAGGGCAATAACAACAAGTGGAGCTCAACCTCCATCGGGACCTTGAAGGCACAAGGGGATGGTACCTTCGAGATCTCCACCCCCTATGACAGCAACTACTGGGCATTGCAAAACGCGCTGGCTGTGCTGCCGCTTCTGCTGGCCAATAACGTGACGCTGGAAGCGATCGGTATCGGCAGCAGCGTCTCCATCGATACCCTGAAGCTGTTTGACAGCGATCAGGTAGTGCAGTCCAACGTGTCCGCCAACGATCTGGCCGGCGCCATTCTGGGGACCTCCATCAACAACAAGCCGGGAAGTGACCGGATCGATGGCGGTGCCGGCGACGATATCCTGTTCGGCGATGCGGTTCACTTCGCCGGTATCAACGGGGAAGGCTACGCGGCCATCAAGCAGTATGTAGCCGGTAAGGTGGGTGCAGGTTCGGTGACGGATGCCCAGGTCCATGACTACATCAGCAGTCATGCCAGCGAGTTCGATCAATCCTCCGCCAACGACAAGGGCGATGTGCTGATCGGCGGGGAAGGCAACGACATACTGTTCGGTCAGGGTGGTGACGACTTCCTGTTCGGTGGTGCCGGCAACGACATCCTGTTCGGCGGTAGTGGCAACGATATGCTGTATGGCGAGAGCGGCAACGATACCCTGTACGGCGGTAGCGGCAACGACACCCTGTATGGCGGTGCCGGCAATGACACCCTGAGCGGCGGTCTGGGCAATGACATTCTGGTCGGTGGCCTGGGCAACGATATCCTCAAGGGGGATGCCGGGGCCGATACCTTTACCTGGCTGCAGGGCGACACCACTGGCGGCACCATTGCCAAGGATTATGTGGTCGACTTCTCCAGAGCTGAAGGTGACAAGCTGGATCTGAGGGATCTGCTGGATCACGATGGTTCTCACAACCAGAACGATCTGAAGGGCCTGCTCTCTGTGTTCCAGGACAGCGAAGGGGTTCACTTGCAGGTCAAGGAGAACAGTTCGGCGTCCGTGACTCAGGAGATAGTGCTGATGAACCACACGTTCGACAGTCTCACCGGCAGCGCGGCGTCCACCTCTTCCCAGGTGATCGACTACATGCTGAGCAACAACATGCTGGATATCGACAAGTAATCCGGTTTGAAGTCTGTAAAAAGCGGCAGAGCAATCTGCCGCTTTTTTTATGTCTGGCAAACGGAAAGTGCATCCACTGGCGGTGATGGCAGGGGATTTGGCTGCGCATCGCAAAAGCCTGGCCCACACCCGGGGCCGAAAGGGCTGCGGGTCAGCCATTTGGCGGCTGACAAGTGTGAGGAGAGACCGGCTTTGAGCCGATTCTCGCTTTTTTTCATCAAGTTCCGTCATCATCTAGCCGACATAGGATAAGAATACGGGTCGTGTTGGGATTCTGACCCTTCTATACTATGTCGAGACTCGGGCAACGGACGTAAGGGCTTTATATGGCGAGCATATTGGATTCAGTGGATCAACGTACCCAGCTGGTAGGGGAGAACCGTCTGGAGTTGTTGATGTTCCGTTTGGGATCCCGACAACTGTTTGCTATCAACGTCTTCAAGGTGCGGGAAGTGGTCAAGCTGCCCCATCTCAACAAGATGCCGGGGGCGCACCACAACATCAGCGGGGTGGCCAACATCCGTGGCACCTCTATCCCCGTGATCAACCTGCGCAGCGCCATTGGCATGCGCGCCATGCCCATCGACAGCGAGTCCAACCTCATCATCACCGAATACAACCGCACCATTCAGGGCTTTCTGGTGGGACAGGTAGCCCACATCGTCAACATGACCTGGAAGGATATTCTGCCACCCCCGCGCTCAGCCGGGCGGGCGAACTATCTGACGGCCATTACCCGGATACCCGAAGATGGCGTCGACCAGATCGTCGAGATCATCGACGTGGAGAAGGTGCTGGCCGAGATCATCACCTACGACATCCGCATCTCGGAAGAGGTGCTGGACCTGGCCATATTGCCGCAGATGAATGGTCGCAAGGTGCTCATCGTCGATGACTCCAGCACGGCCCGCAATCTGGTGCGAGAAACCCTTGCCCAGCTTGGCCTGGAGGTAATCGAATGCCAGGATGGCCTGGAGGCGCTCAATCTGCTCAAGGGGTGGTGTGATGCGGGCAAGAAGGTGACCGACGAAATCCTGCTGATGATCACGGATGCCGAGATGCCGGAGATGGATGGTTATCGGCTGACCCACGAGATCCGCAGTGATGCCCGCATGTCGGATCTCTTCATCACGCTCAATACCTCCCTGAGCGGCAATTTCAACGAGGCCATGGTCAAGAAGGTGGGGTGTGACCGCTTCATCTCCAAATTCCAGCCGGACCTGCTGGTCGGGGTGGCACAGGAGCGGCTGCGCCAGATACTGAAACGCTGATGGTCATGAAAACAAAGATCCCGCTTCGGCGGGATCTTTGTTTTGGGCCAAGAGGGCCCGATAGTGCGTATAGGGGGATACTGGGGGCATTATTGAGTCAAGAGGGGCTCGATAAAGCTGGCCACACGGTCGCGGATCAACGGCTGCGCCGCCGCCGTGGGGTGGATGCCATCGTTCATCATGAGTTCAGGGCGCAACGCAATATCATCCATGAAGAAGGGCATCAGTGGCAGCGCGTTGGCGGCGGCCAGCTCCGGAAAGATCTGCTCGAACTGGCGCAGGTAGCGGGCCCCGTAATTGCGGGGCAGCTGGATTTGGGTCAGCACAGTCTTGATCTGCAGCTCCTTGGTCAAGGCCACCATCCTGGCCAGATTGTCACGGGTGATGGCGGGGGCGAACCCTCGCAAACCGTCGTTGCCACCCAGCTCAATCAGTACCCAGTCCGGTTGATGCTCCTTGAGCAGAGCGGGCAGGCGGGCCAGGGCACCTTGCGTTGTTTCACCACTGATGCTGGCATTGATAAGCTGATGCTCGCCCCCTTGCTGCTGCCATTTCTGGTTGAGCAGGGCAGGCCAGCTCTGGTCCGCCGGCATCTGATAACCTGCACTCAGGCTGTCACCCAATACCATCAGGGTCTGTGCCTGTACCGATGAAACCAGGCAACATAAGGCGAACAGGAAACGCGTCATGAATTCAACTCCCATTATTGTCGTCAAGGGCCTGGGCAAAACCGTTAGCCTGGGCCAGGAAAGCCTCACCATCCTTGAAGGGATCGACCTGCAAGTCAATACCGGCGAGACACTGGCGCTGGTCGGTGCCTCAGGCTCGGGCAAGTCTACCCTGCTGGGGCTGCTGGCCGGCCTGGATCTGCCGAGCGAGGGGGATATCGAGATCCTCGGGCAGTCGCTGGTGCAACTGGACGAGGAGGGCCGTGCCCGCCTGCGTGCCGAGCAGGTCGGCTTTATCTTCCAGTCCTTCCTGCTGTTGCCTACCCTGAGTGCGCTTGAGAATGTGATGTTGCCAGCCGAATTGCGTGGCGAGACCCGCTGCGAGCCCAGAGCCCGCGAGCTGCTGGCGGCGGTGGGGCTCAGCGAGCGTCTCCACCATCTGCCACCGCGCCTCTCCGGTGGCGAGCAGCAGCGGGTTGCCATAGCGCGCGCCTTCATGACCCGTCCCAGCCTGCTGCTGGCTGATGAACCGACCGGCAATCTCGACAGCAAGACCGGCGAGACAGTGATCGAACTCTTGTTCCAGCTCAATCGTGAATATGGCACCACCCTGGTGGTGGTCACCCATGATCACGACTTAGCCCAGCGTTGCCAGCGGCAACTGGTGATGGCGGCAGGACGACTGGAGGTCGAACAACATGAGGTGCAGCGTGCATAAGAGAATGCCTGGATATGACTGCAAGGGTGGCCGATTGAACGGGAGTGGTGACGCATGATGCAGTGGCGATTGGGATTGCGCCTGTTGCGGCGAGAAGGCTTCAACGGCGAGTTGCGCTGGTTCGTGCTGGCACTGGCGCTGAGTGTGGCCTGCGTGCTGAGCGTGGCTCTGGTGGCGGACAGACTGGATGCCGGACTCAAGGCATCGGGGCGCGATTTTATCGGTGCCGACCGGGCGCTGCGCTCGGCCACACCTGCGCCAGCTGACTGGCTCAAGCAGGCAGAAAAAGCGGGTCTTTCCGTGCAGACGACGGTCAGCTTCAACAGCATGCTGTTCCATGGCGATGCGCTGCAGCTGGCCTCCATCCGCGCCGTGCCGAGCGAGTTTCCCTTCTATGGCAAGCTGGAGCTGACTCCCCAGCGAGCACCGGCCCCGGGCGAGATCTGGCTCTCGGCCCGGGTGATGCAATTGCTGGAGGCAAAAATTGGGGATGAGCTGGAGGTGGGCAATACCCTCCTCAAGGTGGCAGGTGTGCTGGGCCAGGAGCCGGATCAGGGCTTCAGCCCCTTCCTGCTGGCGCCAAGGGCGCTGATCCACAGTGATGATATCGAGGCGACCGGCGCCCTGCTGCCGGGCAGCCGCCAGCAGTGGCGTTACCTGTTCAAAGGCGCGCGCGAGGACGTAGCCAGCTATGAGCGCTGGCTCAAACCCAAACTGAAAGCGGGACAAAAACTGATCAAGCCGGACGATCAGGGTTCCCAGGTGGGTCGCTCGCTGGCCAATGCCGAGCGCTTTTTCCGGCTTGCCTCCCTGGCCGGCGTGCTGCTGGGGGCGCTGGCCATGGGCATAGCGGTGCGCCACTTCGCCGAGCGGCAGACCAATATGGTGGCACTGCTCAAGACGCTGGGGGCGTCCCGTCGTTCGCTCTGGCAACTGATGGGCTCGCTGCTGCTGTCGCTGACCCTGGTCGGTGCCCTGCTCGGTCTGGTGGCGGGCAGTGCCATGCAGTGGCTGACCCTGCATCTGCTGGGCAATCTGCTGCCTGCCGATCTGCCACCGCCGTCCTGGCGACCCTTTGCCCTCGGTCTGGCGGTCGCCTTCTTCATCACACTGCTGCTGGCCTTCGTGCCCTTCCTGCGCCTGCTGAAGGTACCGCCACTGCGGGTGCTGCGTCGTGAGCTGGAGGCTGGGATCCCGCCCTGGCTGGCGTTGCCGGTCGGTTTGCTGGGGCTGTTTGGTCTGGTGTGGGGCTTTACTGCGGATGCGACCCTGGCGTTGGGACTGATCGGTGGCATGGGCCTGCTGATGGGGCTGCTGGCGCTGATCGCTTCCCTGCTGCTGCGGCTTGGTCGTCGGGTCAAGGGGCCCCATGCGCTGCGCCTTGCCATCAATCACCTCTCCCGCGAGCGTGGCAGCGGCCTGTTCCAGCTGGCTGGCTTTGCGCTGGCGCTCATGCTGTTTGGTCTGCTGTGGGCGGCACGGGTCGACCTGCTCGACGAGTTTTCCGCCCGCTTGCCGGTGGATGCGCCCAACCGCTTCCTGGTCAACGTGGCCGATCACGAGCGGGAGAGGATTCTCACCGAGTTGCGCCAGGCGGGTGCCCTGACCTCGGATTTTTATCCCATGGTTCGGGGCCGGCTGGTCAGCATCGCCAGCGAGGCGGTGCGAGACAACGACGAGGATGGGCGGGAAGGAGTGAACCGTGAACTCAACTTCACCACCACGGCCAGTCTGCCGCCAGACAATCGTCTGACCGATGGGCGCTGGCTGGATGGGCCCGGCCAGGTGTCGGTGGACCAGGACTTGGCCAAGCGACTCGACATAGCGCTCGGCGATACCCTGGGCTTCACCATAGAGGGGCGCAGCTTCAAGGCGCAGGTCACCAGTTTGCGGGCCATCAAGTGGGACAACATGCGGCCCAATTTCTACATGATCTTCTCCCCTGACATGCTGGCCTCCTTCTCCCAGACCTGGCTTGGCAGCTATCGGTTGCCGGAGCAGAGCAGAGCGGCAGAGGTGGAGATCATCCGTCGTCATCCCACCGTGAGTCTCATCGATGTAGACGACCTGATAGTGCGGCTGACGGCTGTGTCTGATCAGGTGAGCCGGGCACTCGGTCTGATGCTGGGTCTGGTGACGGTAGCTGCCCTGCTGGTGTTGCTGACCCAGACCCAGGCCAGCATGGCCCACCGCCGTCGCGAGCTGTTGCTGATGCGCACCCTGGGGGCCAGCAGCGACCTGCTCAAGAAGATGCTGCGCTGGGAACTGGTTGCCAGTGGCCTGTTGGCGGGGCTGTGCGCCGCCATGGTGGTCGAGCTCTGCTCCTTCGGCCTGCAATGGTGGTGGTTCGAGGGGCAGTGGCAGTTCCACTGGGCTATCTGGGGCGGCTTGCCCTTGCTGGGCGCCCTGCTGGTGACGCTGGCGGGGCAGGGAATGCAGCGTCAATTACTGGCGGGGACCCTGAGCGATCGCCTGCGCGGGCTCGGTCAGGGGCTGCTCTAGTCTCTTGCTTTTTGCGCAAATGCAACAAGCCCGGCCACATGGCCGGGCTTGTTATTTTCGGCAATTGTCTTGCCGGAACAGGTTCAGCGTGGCCGGTGCAGCAGGTTGGTGAGTGCCAGGGGCAGTTCGGGAAAGGTGAAGTGAAAACCGGCTTCTAGCAGGCGGGCCGGCATCACTTTCTGGCCGGTGAGCAGCAGGTCGGCCGCCTCTCCCATCAGCAGTCGCAGCGCCAGTGCCGGAACGAAGAAAAGGTGCGGTCGGTGCAGGGTCGTTGCAAGGGTTTGGCTGAACTCGCGATTGCTGACGGGGTGGGGGGCCGTACCGTTGAAGATGCCGTCATACTCGTCGTGCTCCAGCAGGAACAGCATGGCGCGCACCAGATCCTGAATGTGGATCCAGCTCATGATCTGCTGGCCTGATCCCATGGGGCCGCCGAGACCGAGCTGATAGGGAGGCAGCATCTTGGGCAAGGCGCCACCATCTGTGCCGAGCACCAGGCCGATACGCACTATGCAGACCCGCGTATGGGCGCTGCGAGCCTCTTGCGCCAGGGTTTCCCATTGCTGACAGAGTTGATGGGTAAATTCGTCGTGGGGAGTCTTGCACTCTTCATCCAGCGGCGTCTCCCCCTGCCGCCCATACCAGCCGATGGCTGAGGCATTGATCAACACCTTGGGCGGCGTGCTGGAGAGCTTGACGAGGTCGACCAGCTGTTCGGTCAGCAGCCAGCGACTGTCACACAGCAGCTGTTTGCGTTGCTCGCTCCAGCGCCCGGCGGCGATAGGCTCCCCCGCCAGATTGATAACTGCATCCACGTCGTTGAGGTCGTCGAGCCGATCCAGATTGTCGAGCAGCTTGATGTCATGGCCGAGCAGGTCGTAGGCGCGGCTCCCCTGACGGGTCAACACCACTACCTCGTGCTGCACCTTGAGATGTGCCACCAGGCGGCGGCCGATAAAGCCGGTTCCTCCCGTGATCAATATTTTCATATCCATACTCCCTGACTCTGTTGGCTCTACTCTAGTGGGCCAGCACAACATGAACAAGCAACTGTTTTTGCAAAGATTATAATCGTCACACCCGCTCTGGTTGCCGAGGCATCAGCTGGCGCGATATGAGCCAGGGCCAGATTGGGGGGATTGGGTACGCTCCGGCCCGGATGCCTTGCAAGATGTGGCTGCGAGCCCTGTGTTGATGGCGTATGGTGTCAATCAGGCCAAACCTGATTGCAGCCAATCGTATCAGAAGGGCTTGCTAGGTGAGCGGAGACCAGTAGACTTGCCCGCTTTTTTGTCGTTGCCGTGAGGATGATTATGCCTTTTCGTCGTTTGAGGTTGCGCCAGTTCTATACGAGGCTGGGAGTGTCCCTGCTGGCAGGCTTGCTGTCTGTGTTGCTGGGGGTGTTGATCATCTCATGGCAGACGTTTTCGGGGGTGAAGCAGGATGCCGAGGAGCGTCTCTTGCATGCACGACACATGTTTGACCGTACTCTGGACAATGCCCAGCAGGCGGCGTCCATGGTGCGAAGCAGCATGGATCGGCCTTGCGACGAAGTGGTGCAGGGGCTGAGGGATCAGGTGGCGACCGTGCCGGACATACGTACCGTCAACCTGGCCAAGGGGGAGCATATTTACTGTACCTCCCTCTACGGTCCCTACAGCGGTATCTTCTCTCTGGCCGATTACGCAGAGGGTCAGCTCGACCTGCTGAGAGGCAACCCTGTGACGCCGGATCGCCCCCTTGTCGTCTATCGGCAGGCGGTGGGCGATAACAGCGTGCTGGTCGGGGTAGACGGCTACTATCTGCACAACATTCTCGACATGCTGAGCCGCAACTCGCCGCTGGCGCTGGTCATCGGCAGCCGGACCATGCAGGCCAACGGCCAGGTCAGCGAGGAGGTGCCATCCCGTACGGGCGGCTATCTGGAACAGGTGTCATCGAAGTATCCATTCAGGGTGGTCACCGATCTGTCCCACAATGAGTACGGCAGCCATGTCTGGAGTTACTCCAGGGCCAGCCTCATCATCTATCCCTTGCTGGGCATATTGGTGGGGGTTGGCGTGTTCTGGCTGACCGGCCGCTCTACTTCTCCTTCACAAGAATTGCGGCGGGCGCTGGCCCAGCGGGAATTCATACCCTATCTGCAACCCGTGGTGACGGGGGATAATGGACACTGGTGTGGCTGCGAGGTGCTGATGCGCTGGCAGCATCCCCGTCAGGGCATTATATCGCCGGATCGCTTCATTCCGCTGGCGGAAGACAGCGGCCTCATAGTCCCCATGACCCGTCTGCTGATGGCACAGGTGCGGGATCAGTTTGCCGGCAAGGCCCATACCCTGCCGAGGGGATTTCACTTTGGCTTCAACATCTGTGCCAGCCACTGCAAGGATCTGAGCCTGGTGGAGGATTGTCGCGACTTCATCGATGGGTTCAAGGCCAACCCCATCAAGCTGGTGCTGGAGCTGACCGAGCGGGAGCTGATAGTGGCGGATGAGGTGACCGACCGCTTGTTCGCCGAGCTGCACCAGCTCGGGGTCTTCATCGCCATCGACGATTTTGGTACCGGCCACTCCAGCCTGACCTACTTGCAGCAGTTCCAGGTGGATTTTCTCAAGATTGATCAGAGCTTCGTCGGCATGATCGGCTCGGATGCGCTCTCCAGTCATATCGTCGAGAACGTCATCGATCTGGCGACCCGGCTCGGCCTGATGCTGGTTGCCGAAGGGGTGGAAAACGAGGTTCAGGCCGCCTACCTGAGGGCGCGTCAGGTGACCTTCCTGCAGGGCTATTTCTATGGCAGGCCCATGCCGATGAAGGAGTTTGCCAAGCAGCTGGCAGCCTGACAGGCCCGGTTTCTCCTGCGCGAGGAAATAAAAAAACCAGCGATCTGGACAGAGCGCTGGTTTTTCTTTATTCAGGCGGCAGCGCTGTCAGAGCATGCGGGCCAGGGCACTGGTCAAGCGTTTGACCCCTTCCTCTATGGTGGCTTCATCCACGCAGGAGAAGCTCAGCCGCAAGGTGTTCTTGATCTCGGGGCGCACATAGAAGGGGGCGCCGGGTACGAAGGCGACCTTCTCCTTGATGGCCTCGTCGAACAGTGCCATGGCGCTGACACTGGCAGGCAGGGTCAGCCAGAGGAACATGCCCCCTTCCGGTCTGGTATAGCTCACGCCGGGCGGGCAGTGACGAGCCAGTGCGGCCTCCATGGCGGCGCGCTGGCGGCCATAGACCTCCTTGATCTTCTCCAGATGGGCATCCAGCGAGTTGTCGATCAGGAAGCGGTGCAGCACCTGCTGGCTGAAGGCGTTGCTGTGCAGGTCGGTGGCCTGCTTGGCGATGGTGACCTTCTGGCGCAGCCAGTCCGGCACCAGCATCCAGCCCAGACGGAAGGCGGGCACCACAGTCTTGGAGAAGGAGCCGAGCAGCACAGTATTGTTCGGCGCCAGCTTGGCGATAGGGGGCAGGTGCTCTCCTTCGAAGCGCAGCTCGCCATAGGGGTCATCTTCCACCATCAGCAGCTCGTGGCTGACCAGTCGCTCGGCCAGTGCCTCACGGTTGGCGCGGCTGTAGGAGACACCGCTCGGGTTCTGGAAGTTGGGCACGCCGTAGAGCAGTTTTGCGTTGGAGCCGCTGGCCAGCAGCGCATCCAGCGCCACCAGATCCAGACCCTCTTCCCCCAGCGTAATGGGCTGGAATGCCGGTTGATAGACGGAGAACGCCTGAATGGCGCCAAGGTAGCCAGGCTCTTCAATGATGAGATCCTGTCCCTCGTCGATCAGCACCTTGCCCAGCAGATCCAGCGCCTGCTGGGAGCCGCTGGTGATGAGGATATTGTCCGGGTTGACGCTCATGCCATGGCGCGCCAGATAGCGGTCTGCAATGTACTGGCGCAGCGGGGCGAAGCCCTCGGTGGCGGCATATTGCAGGGCGGCGGCGCCTTGCTCGCGCAGCACGTCCTGGCAGGCCTGATCGATGGCCTTGACCGGAAACAGGTGCGGATTGGGCAGGCCACCGGCAAAGGAGATGATCTCGGGATTGGCCGCGACCTTGAGGATCTCGCGGATAAATGAAGGCTCTACCTTCTCGAAGCGCTGGGCAAAAAACGGTTGCATAGGGTTCTCTCTGGCATGGTGAGCGGTCGCTCCATTCGACCGCCAAGTTATCCGTTTGTATCAGATTTAAAAAATGAGGCAATGGCTGCAACAAAAATCGATAAAAAAGGGCAGGTTTGGCACCTGCCCGAATTTTATCGGCCGGGGGCGGCCGTGGAGCGCAAAAAGCCCTGAATTGGTCCCTGGCCAAGGCGCGTTATTGACGGCTTGTTGGCGTTACAGACCCGGCTCCTTGAGGAAGCGGATCATCAGATCCGTGTTGGCGCTGAGCTGCTGCTCCACCCGGCCCGGGAACAGCTCGGCCATCTTGTCGAGACGGTCGTACTGGGTATGCCAGATCTTGCCCCACTGGGTCTCGCTGTCCCGATCGCAGGCGCTCTTGGTGGCATCGTCGTAGCAATCCCACAGTGCCGGATTGGTGGTCTGGGAGTAGCCGTCATAGCCATCCGCCCCGTTGATGGTGAAGTTGGTGGCCTCCACGTAGGCGATGGGCACCCCCAGACAGGCGAAGGGGGCGTGATCCGACCAGCTGCCTGTCTCCCCTTCCGGATAGCCGGCGTAGCTGGGGTGGATGGCGAACGGGGTGTCAGTCTGTTTGGAGATGGCCAGCAGACGGTCACGGACCTTGGGATCGAAGCTGTAGCGGCTTGGCTCGGCACAGTTGTATTCGGCCACATCCGAGTGAGCAGAGTGAACATAGACGATGTCGCCGCCGGCTATGGTGTCGTAGTTCACCATGGCCACCAATTGGGCGATGGCGGCGCTGTCGAGGCTGGCGACATAGGCTTTGGAGCCGTTGAGGCCGTTCTCTTCCGCGCCGAAGAAGGCGAAGCGTACCGTGTAGGGCAGGGTCTGCCCCTTGAGCGCCTCGGCGACCGCCAGCAGCGCCGCGACACCGGCGCCGTTGTCGGTGGCGCCTTCAGAGCCATGCTTGTCACCCGTGCTGTCGTAGTGGGCGCCGATCAGGATCACCTTGTCGCTCTGGCCCTTCAGCTCGGCGACAAGATTCTGGGAGGCCTTGCTGGCCCCACTCTTGGTGTAGGTGAACGGCTGCTTCTGCACATCGTAACCCCAGCCTGTCAGATGATCCTGGATCCAGGCTGCGGCGCGGGTCTCGGCCTCCGTACCCGTGGGTCTGGCCCCTATCCCCTCGGCGCTCGAGCTCAGTTGCACCAGATACTCATAGGCTTGCTCGGCGGCGCTGGGCGCCTGGGAATCATTGCTGGAGGTGTTGCACCCGGTCAGCAGGGCTGCGATGGCAAACGCCAATGCTGTGTGTTTCATACTGCAATCCTTTGTTGTGTATGGTTTTATTTTCGCAGGCAAGCATGCGCCCGACCCCACGCAGATTCTGTGAAGGGGGTGGCATTTGTCAATCGTGGTGGCGGAATTGGT
The DNA here is from genome assembly GCF_029237345.1 of Aeromonas sp. 2HA2. Classification (NCBI taxonomy): domain Bacteria; kingdom Pseudomonadati; phylum Pseudomonadota; class Gammaproteobacteria; order Aeromonadales; family Aeromonadaceae; genus Aeromonas; species Aeromonas sp. 2HA2. Next base: position 15,622 of record NZ_JAACGB010000013.1, read on the forward strand.
CAGTGACGGGGGATTTGTTTCGCGAAACACTTGCGCCTTGGGCCTATCTTGGGATAATTCGCTACCCTGTTTCGCGGATTGATGAAATAACGCGCCATTCATCCATGTGATCCGTGACCTTGGGCAATGAAATAACGAGTAATCCATTCATGTCGTCTGTGACCCAGACCGATGCAATAACGAGCAATTTGATTATGTCTGTGACCCAAGATGTATTTAACGAAGACGGCAAGTTCATGCGCAAAATCCGCAGCTTTGTCCGTCGCGAAGGCCGCCTGACCAAAGGGCAGGAGAAGGCCCTGGAAGAACTCTGGCCGGTCATGGGTATCGATTTCGCGCCAGCACCGCTCGATCTGGTCGCCCTGTTTGGCCGCGAGGCCCCTGTGGTGCTGGAAATCGGCTTTGGCATGGGCGCCTCCCTGGTGGAGATGGCCAAGAATGCCCCCGAGAAAAATTTCATCGGCATAGAGGTACACTCACCGGGTGTGGGAGCCTGCCTCGGCACCGCCCAGGAAGCGGGCGTCACCAACCTCAAGGTCATCTGCCACGATGCAGTAGAAGTGCTGGAGCACATGATCCCGAATGGTTCGCTGGCCTGCCTGCAACTCTTCTTCCCAGATCCCTGGCACAAGAGCCGTCACCACAAACGCCGTATCGTGCAGCCGGCATTTGCCCAGGATATCCGCCAGAAGCTGGCCATAGGTGGCGTGTTCCACATGGCCACCGACTGGGAAAACTATGCCGAACACATGCTGGAAGTGATGAGCGTCGCCGAGGGTTACGAGAATACCTCCACCACCGGCAACTGGGTGTCTCGTCCCGACTGGCGTCCGCTGACAAAATTCGAACAACGGGGCCATCGTCTGGGCCACGGGGTTTGGGATCTGATTTTCAAACGCGTTAACTAATTTAACGAGTCAACTAACCTAAGGAGCTATCATGGCCAATCGTAGCCGCCGTCTGCGTAAGAAACTGCGAGTCGACGAATTCCAGGAAATGGGATTCGACATCAGTTTCAATTTCCCGGTCGGCACTGCCGAAGAGACCATCGATGCGGTAGTCGATGCGATGATCGATGAGGTTGTTGAACCCCGTAGACTGGCGTTCGCCGGTTCAGGCCACCTGGCCTGGGAAGGGATGATCTGCACTCAGCAACTGGGCAAATGTACCGAAGAAGACCGCGCCGTTCTCAAATCCTGGCTGGAAGGCAAGGGGATGGAAGCCGTGGTGGTCACCGAACTGTTTGACCTCTGGTACGGTGAACCGGCCTGATAACCGCTTGCCTGTTGTGGCCGACCTGTTACGGGTACCCTGTGTCGGGTACATAGACAAATCCCGCCATTGGCGGGATTTTTGTCAGTGGGGATGGGATCTCCACAGCCCCTAGTTATGGAATCGCTTATGGTGTTGTCATCCGAATTACTGGCCAGCATTCTGGCCGAGGTGCGCCCGCTGCTCGGGCAAGGCAAGGTGGCCGACTATATTCCGGCCCTGGCCCAGGTGCCGGCCGATCGGCTCGGCATGGCGGTCTGTACCGTGGAGGGGGAGCTGTTCACCGCCGGTGACGCCTTCGAGCCCTTTTCCATCCAGAGTATCTCCAAGGCCCTGAGCCTGACGCTGGCGCTCACCCTCTATCAGGAGGAGGAGATTTGGGCCCGGGTGGGCAAGGAGCCCTCCGGCCAGCCGTTCAACTCGCTGGTGCAGCTGGAGTTCGAGCAGGGCATACCTCGCAACCCCTTTATCAACGCCGGTGCCCTGGTGGTGAGCGATCTGCTTGAGACCCGGCTCACGGCCCCGCGCCAACGTACTCTGGAGCTGGTGCGGCGCCTCAGTGGCAACCCGGCCATCATGGCGGATCAGGTAGTGGCCCGCTCCGAATATCAGCACTCCGCCCGCAACGCCGCCATCGCCTATCTGATGAAGGCTTATGGCAACTTCGAAAACGAAGTGGACAAGGTGCTGCAAAGCTACTTCAATGCCTGCGCCATCCGCATGAGCTGTGTCGATCTGGCGCGGGCATTCATCTATCTGGCCAACCGCGGCGTGCCGCTGGGGGCCGGTGAGCCGCTGCTGCCGGCCCGCACCACCAAGCAGGTCAATGCCCTGCTCGCCACCTGTGGTCTCTACGACGAGGCCGGTGATTTTGCCTATCGGGTCGGTATGCCGGGCAAATCCGGTGTCGGAGGGGGTATCATGGCGCTGATCCCAGGTGAGCTCTGTGTGTGTGTCTGGTCGCCCGAGCTCAACAAGGCTGGCAACTCGCTGGCGGGCACGGCGGCACTGGAGCTGCTGGCCGAGCGTCTGGGCCGCTCCATTTTTTAACCTTGTTTACCATGAATCGAGAAAACATCATGAAAGCATATATTGGTCTGTTGCGGACCGGTCTGACGGCCCTGTTGCTCTGGTGCGCGCTGCCCGCCTTTGCAGCCGAACTGCCACCCCTCTCGCTGGCGGATGCCAAGGCCAAACAGGCCGTGATTCTGGATACCCGTGCCAGCCACTTCTATCAGGGCTGGCCGATGGAAGGGGAGAAGCAGGGTGGCCACGTTGCTGGCGCCGAAAATCTCTCGGCCGACTGGAAATACAGTGATGACGAATGGCCCAAGGCGCTGGAGATCAAGGGCTTGAAAGCCGATCGTCCGGTGGCGCTCTATGGCGAGCCGCGGGAAGTGGCCGAGGTGGCCCGTCTGCTGCGCAAGCAGGGCATCAAGCAGCTGTTCGAGCTGCAAGCGTGGAAAGCCGCGCCGCGCGAGTATCTGGCGCGCTGGCAGCAGCTGGTCTATCCGCGCTGGCTGGCGGACCTGCAGGAAGGCAAACCCGTGGTTGCCGCCCCCAAAGGGGAGTGGAAGCTGTTCGAAGTGGATTGGGGTTCACCCAAGGCCTATCTCATCAGTCACATACCCGGGGCTGGCTATATCGATACCAACCGCCTGGAAGAGGAGCCGTTGTGGAACAAGGTCTCTGACGAGGCGCTCAAGGCGCTGCTGCTGGAAAACGGCATCCGTCACGACACTACCGTCATCCTCTATGGTCGCAACACAATGGCGGCCGCCCGCGCGGCGCACCTGATGATGTATGCCGGCGTGGCCGATGTGCGCCTGCTGGATGGCGGCCTCGATGCCTGGTTCGTGCAGCACCTGCGCACCGAAACCGGCCTGCCCAACAAGTTCGAGCCGGTGAAAGAGTTTGGCGTGGCCATTCCGGCCCACCCCGAGTACTACACCACACTCGATCAGGCCAAGGCGTTGCTCAAGCAGCCCGACAGTGCCCTGGTCAGCGTGCGTACCTGGGACGAGTTTGTCGGCAATACCTCAGGTTACAGCTACATCAAGCCGAAAGGCGACATTCCGGGGGCCAAGTGGGGTCGTGGTGGCGTGGATGCCAACAGCATGAGCGACTTCCACAACCCGGACGGCACCATGAAACCGGCTCGCGAGATCCTCACCATGTGGGATGAGTGGAATATCGAGCCGACTCAGCAGGCCGCTTTCTACTGCGGTACCGGCTGGCGTGCCTCCGAGGCCTTCTTCTACGCCTGGTTGATGGACTGGAAGCGGATCAGTGTCTATGACGGTGGCTGGTACGAGTGGAGTGCAGACTCTGCGAACCCCACAGTGACCGGTGAGCGTCAACCCGCCAAGTCATGAACAGGCAGTAACAAGAGGCCGGACAGATGTCCGGCCTCTTTCATATGTGCCGCTGGCATCAAGTTCAACGCGACGCCAAGTCACTGATTTTTGATGTAGATCCCGTTCTGTCAATCCACTCTGTGGGGGCGGTGAGGTTGCGCTAGGCTTCAGTCACCACCCTCGTGGTGAGGGTGAAGAGGGAGACGAGACAGGCGATGAAACAACTGATGATGATCCTGGTGTGTGCACTGGGACTCGTGGCGTGCAGCTCTCAATACATCATGAGTACCAAGGATGGGAAGATGATCACCACCGACAGCAAGCCCAAGCTGGATGAGAGCACCGGCATGTACCGCTATTACGATGCCGAAGGGCGGGAGGTGATGATCAAGCAGGATGATGTCACCCAAATCATGGAGCGTTGAGGCTCCACCAAAGAACAAGGGCTGCCTGCGGGCAGCCCTTGTTCTTTCTCGTGTCAGTTGATCTGGGCCACCTGACGATTGACCTGACCGACAAACAGCTGATGGAAGCGGGAGTGGGAGTTGGCCAGCAGGCTGACCGGCGAGCCCTGTTCCACCACGGTTCCTGCTTCCATCACCACCACCTTGTCCACCGACAGCAGCGGCTCCAGATGGTGGGCGATGACCAGATAACTGGCCTCCGGCCGATAGCGATAGAGCAGCTCCGCCATCTTGCGCATGCCGCCGTGATCGAGATCCGAGGTGGCCTCGTCCAGCACTATGAGCGGGCGACGTGACAGCAGGATGCGGGCGATTACCAGCAGCTGGGTCTCGCCAGCCGAGAGTTGCAGCTTGTCGAGGTCCTCGTCCAGCCGGCCAGCGCAGCGCTCGGCCAGACCGACCCGTGCCAGTGCCAGCTCCAGCGCCTCGTCATCCTGCTCGGTGAGCGGCGCCAGGTTGGCGCGCAAGGATCCGAAGAAGGTGAGGGGCGTCTGGGAGACGGTGTCGTAGAGATCCCGTACCGCCTCCGGTGCAAGCCGGGACAGCGGTTGATCGCCGTAGTAAATCTCTCCCTGTGAGGCCGGATACATGGCTTGCAGCACACCGAGCAGTGAGCTCTTGCCCGCACCGGTACGACCGCAGACCCCCACCTTCTCGCCGGGGGCCAACTCGAAGTTCACCTTGTGCAGGGCCCACTGGCTCGCCTCCGGATAGCGCAATCCCAGGTTGTCGAAGCGCACCCCGGGATGGGCCGTCACCAGCGCTTCCCCCTGCTGGCGCTCGCTCTCGATTTCGCTGTATTCGCGCACCCGCTCCACCGCATTCATCACCTGCTCCACTTCGGCAAAGGTGCGAATGAGGGAGTTGAGCATGGCCGAGGCGGTAAAGGCATAGGTGATGGCGACGGCCCCCAGCAGCGAGCTGTTGCCAAAGGCCACCATCAGCGCCACTGCGCCTACCAGCACGGCGGAGAGCAGGGTCTGGTGCATGCCGAGCCAGCGGTTGATGGAAGTGGTGGTGTACCAGCTGCGCAGGTTGTTGTCATAGTGCAGCAGCACCTGATCCAGCGCGAAGCGCTCGGCTCCGGCCAGACGCAGGGCGGGGGCACCGCGAATGGTCTCGCTGATGCTGATGTAGAGCGGCGAGCGCAGCACGGATGCCTGACGCCGCAGCTTGAGCTGCACCGCCCGGTAGCGCCGTTGCAGCACATAGAGGGCCCAGCCCACCAGAGGGGCGATGAGCAGCAGCAGCGGCATGTTGACGCCTATCACCACCACCTGCAGCAGCACTGAGATGAGCATGCCGAACAGCCCCATCAGCATGGACAGCAGTATCTCTTGCGCCTCCCCCAGATCCCGGTCGAAGCGGTTGAGGATGCGTCCCTGCGGCACCTTGTCGAAGAAGGCCATGGGGGCGCGGCTGATGCGACTCAGCATGCCGTCGAACAGGGTCCAGGCCAGCTTGAGCCCCAGCTTGTAGTTGATGACCCGCACCACCATGATGCAGACCAGTGATCCTGCCCCCAGCAGCACATAGATGCCGAGCAGTGAACTCACCTCTGTGAGCCCGGCCTTGCCGCCGAGCCAGAGATCCGAGGCGATACGCAGCCCCTCCTGCCCCAGGGTGAGCAGCAGGGCGATCAGGATGGCGCCCGGGGCGGCGAGACGCTGCCACATGAAGCCAAACAGCCCCCAGTCCACCTTGCCTTCCACCACCTTCTCTTCGCTGAACTGTTCAGCCTCCTGCGGTGCCACCATGGGGGCGGGAAGCGGGTGCTGGATGAGATCCGCCAGCTGGCGGGCATCGAGCTCAACCAGTCGGCCCTGCTCGATGCGGATCACCCGATCGCAGTGGGCCAGCACGTCCGGATCATGACTCACCAGCAGTCGGGTCGGCCCCGGCTTGAAGGCGAGCCCTTGCTCCAGCACCTGGGCCGAGACGATGGGGTCCAGTGCCGAGAGGGGGTTGTCCAGCAGCAGAATATCGGCCTGGGCATAGAGGGCACGGGCCAGGGCGACTCGCTGCTGCTGACCGCCGGAGAGGCGGGTACCCAGCTCGCCCACCAGGGTCTGATCGCCGTGGCTGAGCAGGCCGAGGTCGGCGCCGAGGGCGCAAGCCCCCAGCACCCAGCGATAGCGTTCACCGTGCCAGGGCTGACCGAACAAGATGTTGTTGCGAATGGTGTCGTTCATCAACCAGGGCTTGTGGCCCAGGTGGGCGACCCGGCCGTGACGGCGGATCTCTCCCTCGAAGCTGTCATCGAAGCCGGCGATGAGGTGCAGCAGGCAGCTCTTGCCTGAACCGGTGGGGCCCGTGATCCCCACCAGTTCCCCCGGCTCTATGATGAGGCTGGCCCCTTGCAGTACCGGCTTTTGCTGGTGCAGGGCAGTGACTGCATCGACCCGCAGGCTGCCGACGGGCAGGCTGGCATCGGTGAGATCCCTGTGCTGCTCCGGGCTGTTGAGGAACTCACACAGCCGGTTGAAGCCGGTGTTGAAGTTGATCAGGGTGCGGATGAGATAGGGCAGCCGCATCATGGGGATCCGCAGCACGGCGAACAGGGCTATGGTGGTGAACACCTGGGGCAGGGTCAGGCTCTGGCCCGATACCAGATAGGTGGTGAAGGTGGCCAGGGTCACCAGCAGCGGCGTGCTCAGCATCAGGCTGTCGTTGATGGCATCGAGCTTGAGCACCCGACCGAGTACCCCCAGTTCCTGCTGGCGCTTGGCGTTGGCCGCCCGGGTGAAGAAGGCGCCTAGCCCGTTCTGGCGCACCAGCCGCAGCTTCTTGATGTATTCCGCCAGTATGCCATTGCGTTCGTCCTGCTGGCGCTTGAGCTGTTGCTCCTGCTGGTTCATCCGCCGCACCACCCGGGTGGAGATGAGCAGCAGCAGGGTGAGCACCGCAAAACCCACCAGGCCCGCGCTGCCCACCTGCCACACCAGCAGAGCTATGGTGCCCAGCAGTTGCAGTGCCATGGTGAGCGGCATGGCGGGGTCGGCCAGGATCCAGGTTATGTCCCACACATCCCGGTTGATGAGGTTCTGCACCCGACCGCCGGCCCTGTCGTCGAAGCTCTTGCCCCCCAGCTTCATCACCTTGGCCAGCAGGGCTTCGGCCAGCAGGCGGCGAATGGGGACGTGCATCTTTAGCGCCAGCTGCAACGAGTGCTCCGCCAGCATGCCGGCGGCGAGCACAGAGGCAAACAGGGCGAAAGCCAGCAGCAGTTTTTGCTCCGTGGGGGCGCCCGCACCGAGCTGGGTCATGCTGTGGTTGAGCAGCCAGGGGCTGGCCAGGGTCGCCAGCATGCCGAGCAGCTGCAACAGGGTGAGCAGGCCAATCCGCCCCTTGTAATGGCGCCAGATAAAGGCGGTGATGGGCCAGGGGCGTACCGGCTGGGTGGCGGTGAGCTGAAGGAAGGCATCGGCCCTGCCATCCCGTCTGTCTTCCGGCAGCAGGGGATAGAGATCGTCGAGGCCGACCTGGGGTTCGGTCAGCCCCTTGCGTTGCAGCGGGCCCGTCCAGTGATAGAAGAGGCGGCTCAGCCAGCCGGCCGAGATTTCCGGGTGATCCAATGGGTGTCCTTATTATTGTGCTGCTTCCAAAGGGTGGGGCGACTCATGGGTCGCCCTCGATATTATGTGTATCGCGACGGGCTCGTCGCCCGGCCGGGATCAGCGATCCCGGTTCAGCCGGATGAGGCGGTCCAGTATCAGCTCGCCATCGACTCGCAAGCCGTTGTGTTCATATTCGTTGGTGATCCAGGCGCGGCTGTTGCCAAGTCCCTTGAGGGTCTCGCGGCTGTAGTCGAACTCCACATACATGTCTTCGGCATAGACGGCGCAGGCCACGGGCACAGTGTTGCGGGCCAGCTGCGCGGGATCGTAGAGGGGGCCCCAATCGGCCTTTTTGGCCAGCAGGTGGGCCGCGTTCTTGAGTGGTATCAGCTCGCGGAACTGCTCGAACATCCAGGGGAAGATCATCTCGCCGGTGAAGGCGAAATCCTTGCCGGGTGCCCAGGCCAGGGCCGGGTATTCGGCTCTGACCCGCTCGGCCGCCCAGTTGCTGGCGGCCCCTTCGGCGTAGATGGACTCATGCAGTATGGCGAACACAGGGTTGGTGTTGAACGGCTGCATGGCTTGCAGCTGATAGAGGAAAGCGGGGTTGAGCCGCTCGCCGATGAAGGCATCTTCCAGCAGGTAGTAGAGCTCCTCGAAGGCACCGCTGGCGCCGAGATCCAGCCCCTGCTGCTGCAACTGCTCCACCGTCAGGCGCTGGCCGTTGGGCAGGCGCACCTCGTGGCTGTGCAGGTGGTTTGCCAGCCGGTTGGCGATGGCCTGGGCATGGGGGAAACGGGCGAAGAAGGCGCGGTTCTTGTCCGCCACCCGCTGATAGGTGGCGCGATAGACCTCGTCTGCACTGCGACCTATGGGGGCCACGCCGCCTGTGAGGTAGACCTCGTGCAGACTGTCCGGGAACAGGGAAAGGTAGGTTAGGCTGCAAAAGCCGCCGAAGCTCTGGCCAAGCAGGCTCCAGGGGCGAGCAGGACTCAGGATGGCGCGAACATATTCCGCATCCCGCACTATGCTGTCGGCGCGAAACAGGCTGAGGTAGTCGGCCTGCTCCTGGGCGCTGCGCTGGGCCAGCGCATCGGCACTGATGGGGGTTGAGTGGCCGGTGCCGCGCTGATCGAGCAGCAATACCCGAAACTCCTGCAGGGCCCGCTTGAGCCAGCCGCTATTGGCGGTCGGACGCGGGGCACCAAAGCCGGGCCCCCCTTGCAGGAACAGCAGCCAAGGCAGCTCCTCGTGCAGCCTGTCCTGGCGGCAGAGGGTGCGACCAAACAGGATGAGCGTCTCCTCATCGTCCGGCTGCTGGTGATCAAGGGGCACGGTGAAGAAGTGTGGCTCGCAATGGATGCCGTCCAGCACGTAACGCAAGGGGCTGCTCATCTGACGTTCTCCCTGAACGAGGTGATTTTTTGGTGGGAGCCATATCATAACCATGGCCCCCGGCCCGGTCACGCCGGTTTTTGAAAGGGGTGGCAAGATGGGTAATTTCCCTCATGTTGCTCGCGATCCTGTGCCCGCAGTCAGCCCCCCGTCTTCTTGCTCATGAAATCTTCATCCTCTATGCCTATCGCTCCCCTTCTATCAAGGTGACATCCGGTGTGGCATCGACAAAAAACCACCGCCACACCCTGCTTTGTGACCTCCAGATGACCCTTTTCATGGTTGGGAGTGGGCAACTGATTGAAATGGGATTGGTTGTTTTTTGCTCTTATAAGTAACCTTTCAGAAACAAATTGATTTGATGTCTAAATTAAATTCATGCCTTTCACTGTTGTTTATCTATTTGTTTTTTAATAGTGTTTTTGTTTATTCCTGCATTTTGTTTTTTTATTCACTCTTTTTTGTGTGGTTGATCCTTTCTGCTCTAATCTTTATGGTTGTTGCTGGTTGAACAATCAATTAACAAAAACATGCCCATAGTCGGAGTCTCTGAAAAGCGTCGCCAGCAACTGATCCAGGCCACCATCTCTTCGGTGGACGAGTTCGGTTTGCAACACACCACCATCTATCGCATCAGCACCCTGGCCGGCATGTCTTCCGGCATCATCAGCCACTATTTTGGTGGCAAGCAGGGTCTGATTGAAGCGGCCATGCGAGACCTGCAAGCCGCGCTTGGTCAGGCGCTGCGGGAGCGGCTCGTACCCGGTATGTCGCCACAAGCACGACTGATGGCGGTAGTGGAGGCAAATTTCACCCCTTTGCAGTGTTCCCGGGCCGTGGCGCGCACCTGGCTTGCTTTCTGGTCTCAGGCCAGCCATGAACCGGGCCTGGCCCGCCTGCAGCGGATCAATCAGCGGCGATTGCTGAGCAATCTGGCCTGCTCCTTCGGCTTGTGCCTGACCCGGCAAGAGGCACTGGCTGCCGCACAACAGAGCGCCGCCATGATAGATGGCTTCTGGCTACGCAGTGCTTTGAGCCCCAGCCCTGAACCCGATTTCAGCCGCGCTGAGCGGCTTTGCAAACTCTTTATCCAGCAACGACTGACCCCAGCGGAGTGAATTCATGTCTTTGAAGCGTTATCAGAATTTTGTCGACGGCCGTTATCTGGCCAATGCCTCTGGCGAGTACTTCGAGGTGATCAATCCGGCTAGCGGGGCCGTCATCTACGAGGTCGAGGTGGCCGATGAGGCAGTGCAAACTGCGGCCATTGCGAGTGCCCAGAAGGGTTTTGCGCTCTGGTCGGCCATGAGTGGGGTCGAGCGTGGCCGGATCCTGTTGCGGGCCGTGGCTCTGTTGCGTGAGCGTAACGATATCCTGGCTGCCATCGAGGTAGCCGACACCGGCAAGCCCTGGCAGGAAGCCTCTGTGGTGGACGTGGTGACTGGCGCCGACAGCATAGAGTTCTTCGCCGGCCTGGCCGCTGCCATCGAGGGCAATCAGCAGCAGCTGGGGGCTGATTTTTACTACAGCCGCCGCGAACCCCTCGGCATCTGTGCCGGGATCGGCGCCTGGAACTACCCGCTGCAAATTGCCTGCTGGAAGGCGGCCCCCGCGCTGGCCTGCGGCAACAGCATGATCTTCAAACCCTCGGAAGAGACGCCCCTCGGTGCCCTCAAGCTGGCGGAGATCTTCATCGAGGCCGGCATGCCCGCCGGCGTCTTCAATGTGGTGCAGGGGGATGGCCGGGTCGGTGCCTGGCTGAGTCAGGCGCCCGAGGTGGCCAAGATCTCCTTCACCGGCGAGGTGGGCACCGGCAAGAAGGTGATGCGCGCTGCTGCTGAGACCCTCAAGGGGGTGACCATGGAGCTGGGGGGCAAGTCCCCCCTCATCATCTTCGACGATGCGGATCTGGAAGAGGCGGTCAGCGCCGCCATGGTGGCGAACTTCTATACCCAGGGCGAGGTGTGCACCAATGGCACCCGCGTCTATGTGCAACAGGGGATCTACCCCGCCTTCATGGCGCGGCTGCTGGCCCGAACCCGGGACAATATCCGGATCGGCGACCCCATGGATCCCGCCACCAACTTCGGTGCCCTCATCTCTCGCGAGCATCAGCGCAAGGTGCTCGACTACATCCGCATCGGCCAGGAAGAGGGGGCCACCCTGCGCTGTGGCGGGGAGGCGCTGCGGCCGGCCATGGCGCCGGATGGCTTCTTCGTCGCCCCCACCATCTTCAGCGAATGCCGGGACGAGATGCGGATCTGCCGTGAAGAGATTTTCGGCCCCGTTATGTCCGTGCTCAGTTTCGAGCAGGAAGAGGAGGTGGTGCGGCGAGCCAACGACACTGCCCTGGGGCTGGCGGCCGGGGTCTTTACCCGGGACATTCGCCGCGCCCACCGGGTGGTGCACCAGTTGCAGGCCGGGATCTGCTGGATCAACAGCTATGGCGCCTCCCCGGCCGAGATGCCGGTGGGCGGCTTCAAGCAGTCCGGCATAGGGCGGGAGAACGGCCTGGCAACCCTGCAACACTACACCCAGCTCAAGTCCGTCTATGTCGGCATGCAAGCGATCCAGAGTCCGTTTTAAGGAGGCACCATGACGCAATTCGATTACATCATAGTGGGGGCGGGCAGCGCTGGCTGCGTGCTGGCCAACCGCCTGAGCGAAGATGGTCAGCACAGGGTGCTGCTGCTGGAGACGGGGGGCAGCGACAAGAGCATCTTCATCCAGATGCCGACCGCCCTCTCCATTCCCATGAACACCAAAAAGTATGCCTGGCAGTTCGAGACCGAGCCCGAGCCCCATCTGGACGGGCGGCGCATGCACTGCCCACGGGGCAAGGTACTGGGAGGCTCTTCCTCCATCAACGGCATGGTCTATGTGCGCGGCCACGCCGGAGACTTTGACGAGTGGCAGCAGGCGGGGGCGCAGGGCTGGGACTATGCCCATTGCCTGCCCTACTTCAAGCGGGCCGAGCAGTGGGCCTTCGGTGGGGATGAGTATCGCGGCACTGAGGGACCGATTGGAGTCAACAACGGCAACCAGATGCAAAACCCCCTCTATCAGGCTTTCGTCGATGCCGGTGTGGAAGCGGGCTACGACGGGACGGCGGATTACAACGGCCGCCAGCAGGAGGGGTTCGGCCCCATGCACATGACGGTCAGGCAGGGGGTTCGCAGCTCCAGTGCCAATGCCTATCTCAGACCCGCCATGGAGCGGGCCAACCTCACAGTGCTGACCGGTGCTCTGGTCCACAAGGTGTTGCTCGAGGACAAACAGGCGGTCGGGGTACGCTTCGAACGCAAGGGCAAGATGGAGGAGGTGAGGGCCGGCAAGGAGGTGATCCTGAGTGCAGGGCCTATCGGTTCCCCTCATCTGCTGCAACTCTCCGGCATCGGCGATCCCGATACCCTGAGGGCGGCAGGGATAGGGGTACTGCACCCTCTGCCCGGGGTGGGCGAAAACCTGCAGGACCATCTGGAGTTCTACTTCCAGTTTCGCTGTCAGCAACCCATCACCCTCAATGGCAAACTGGGTCTGTGGGACAAATTCCTCATCGGCAGCCGCTGGCTGCTGCGCAAGGATGGCCTGGGGGCGACCAATCACTTCGAGTCTTGTGGCTTCATCCGCTCCAGGGCGGGGGTGCCCTGGCCGGATCTGCAATACCATTTCCTGCCTGCCGCCATGCGTTATGACGGCAAGGAGGCGTTTGCGGGCCATGGCTTCCAGGTTCACATAGGTCACAACAAGCCCCGCAGTCGCGGCCAGGTGAAGGTTCGCTCGGCCGACCCGCGGATGGCACCCGCCATCCGCTTCAATTACCTCTCCCATCCGGATGATGTCGAAGGATTTCGCGCCTGCGTGCGACTGACCCGGGAGATCATCGGTCAACCGGCCCTGGATGCCTATCGGGGAGAGGAGATACAACCAGGGGGGGCGGTACAAAGCGACGAGCAGATAGATGCCTTCGTGCGCAGTGCCGTGGAGAGCGCCTACCACCCCTCCTGCTCCTGCAAGATGGGGACGGACTCCCTGGCGGTGGTGGATCCCGAGACCCGGGTTCATGGCCTGCAGGGGCTGCGGGTGGTGGATTCGTCCATCTTCCCGACCATTCCCAATGGCAACCTCAATGCCCCCACCCTGATGGTGGCCGAGCGCGCCGCCGACCTGATCCTGGGCAAGGTGCCACTGACGGCGCACCCGGTCGAGGTGGGGCTGGCCGACCACTGGCAGGAGAAGCAGCGTCCGCGGGAGCCAGTGCGTTCCCTGGCTTGAGCCCGTTGGTTGAATAAAAAGAGATGCCACTACCCGGATGGCAGTTCGTCAGACCTTAGCTATCGCCCGATCGCACTTGATACCGGCGATAGCTAAGCCCTGATCCCGTGTCCATTTCCCCTCGCCACTGCGGGGTAGGGGAAACCATGGCCGCAGGAAGCCGAACTGCCTCTTGAACACCACAATGCAATGACAAGGAGCACTTATGTTTGGTCACGAAAGGGATATCGCAGGAGGTCAGTCATGACAGTCTGGCTCAGTGCAGGAATACTGTTTACCTTTGCCGCTATCGCCTTTGTGCTCTATCGCTGGGGCAATATTCGTTGTATCGGTACCACGCCGGTGCGCACCTTTACCTTCGTCGCCATCCTGTTCACCTCCGGCCTGGATGTGGGGCTCATCATGTTCCCGCTCACCGAGTTTGCCGGTTATGCCGATCTTCAGGCGAGCCCGGAATATGGCTTCACCAATCCGCTTGCCATTGAATTCGGTTACTGGGGATTTCTTATCTGGGGTTTCTACTTTCTAACCTGTTTCTATTTTTGCGTGATAGAACCCAGAGTGAAGTTCTTTGAGCTGGCGCCGGTGAAGTTCCTCAACAACCTGGTGATCATAGGCACTTGTGCCTTCACCGCTTATCTGCTGCTGAGCAACCTGCCCTGGTATCTGCCCCAGATCGGGGATGGCGAGAGCCTGGTGGCGAGTTTTTACCTGATAGTGCTGCTGGTGATTGCGCTCTCCATCTATTCGAGCACCAGCCTGAAGTTCGTCAGGATCCTGAGTCTGGGCACGACGACCTGCTTCATCGCCCTGATCGCCCTGATGTGGGGCGCCGCCTTTCTCACGCCGGCAGGATCCCTGGCCGACTTTGCCGCGACGCTGGCGCTGGTGGGAGGATACTTTGGTCACATAGAGCGCTTCGTGCTGCCCCTCAATGATTACCACGCCTTTTACCTCTATTGGTGGTTCTCCTGGAGCATCATGATAGGTCAGTTCACCGCCCGCTTCGTCGGCGGCCTGCGCACCTGGCAACTGCTGGGGGCCATGCTGGTGTTCCCCTCCTTGGCCATCGCCGTCTGGTTCGCCGTGCTCTACTACTACCACGAGCAGGGGCTCTCGACCGCCGGCTTCTTCAACTGGGCCATGGTCGCCGTGGGGATCACCATGGTGATCAATTCCCTCGACTCCCTGATCCGCCTCTATACCGACAACCTGGGGTTGACGACCCAGCGGCTCGGCCAGTGGCCTTACTTCGGGCTCAACCTGCTGATGCTGGCCGGCTTGACCCTGCTGTTCAAGCTCGACTTCCTGCAGATCCAGTGGGTCGGTGCCCTGGTGATCGGCCTCTTCTTCGCCTGTTTCGGCTACATCATCAGGTACAAGCTGAAGGCGGTGAGCAGCATAGAGGGCGCGCCAAAGGAGAATCGCCTCGACTACGGCAAGATAGAGCTGGCCGGATAAGAGGGGGAGCCAGGGGCGCAGAGTCGGTGTGCTTCAAGCCCGAAGCCGCCGGTCAGTCACCCCCTTGTGAGCCAGGCGTACGATCGCCCGCACATCCGCGCGTCAGCATGCTGATGAAGCGGGACAGGGCGGGTCTCTTTGATGAATTTATTATCGAGGCAAAGGTTGACGATAAAGGGAGGCTGACACAAAGATGGCTCGCCTGCCGATGTGCGCAGGGATCAGTGCTGGAACAGGGTGAGGTGGACTCGGTGAAGCCATCGTGGATACGACGTCGGAAAAAAGAGAAAGGGGTAAACCCGGAAGGCGTGCTGCAAACAGGGCTCTTGCTGTTTAGTGCCGCCTGTGGGGCTACCCTGCTATTGGCAGCCTGCAACGGCAGCTGAAAGGCATAAAAAAAGCCCGCTCGATGAGCGGGCTCTTCAAATTTGGCTCCTCCTGCTGGACTTGAACCAGCGACATACGGATTAACAGTCCGCCGTTCTACCGACTGAACTAAGGAGGAATTATTGGTGCCCAGAGACGGAATCGAACCGCCGACACGGGGATTTTCAATCCCCTGCTCTACCGACTGAGCTATCTGGGCAACGGCGCGCATTAAACCCTTTATACGCAGATGTGTCAACCACAGGGGGCAGATTGAGGTACCGTTCGCTCGATAACCGAGCAATTTCCCCTCCTGTCAGCGGTTTTTACCCTCAATTCTGCCTTGTTGTGCTGTTTTTTCGTTGTGGGCAATGAAAAAGGGGGCCAGAGCCCCCTGGGTGCATTGGATGACTCAGTGACGGCTGACGATGATCCGTCCCGTGCTCATGTCGCGGGCCTGACCCGTGACGCTGATCTTGAGACCATGCTCGGGCAGCAGGCGACCCGCATCCGGGATCTCCTTGCTCTGGTAGCTGCGGGAATCCTTGAACACCCGGTTCGGGGTGACCCAGAAATCGCGCAGCAGGGAGCCGCTCGGGTGTTTGAGGTTGAGCGGTTGCTGGAAGCCCAGGCTGAAGGTGGCATCGTGGATCTGGTAGCGGGTGCCGGCGACGGCGCCGTCACTCCACTTCAGAGTGCGTTGGTCTGCATCAACGACGCCGAGGAAGCCCTCACCCGGGTGGACGCCTACCCAGTTGTTGTCCTGGCTGTTGTCCACGTACCAGAGCAACATGCCCGGCTCGTAGCGCATCAGCTGGTCAGACACATTGATGTGGGCCAGTCCCTTGTCGACCCCCGCATGGTTGCGCCACTCGGCCAGATAGTAGTGATCCTTGGCCTCGTTGCCGTTGCTCTTCACAAACCCGGCCAGGGTAAAAGCGGAGTTGCCTTCGGCACCGTCGCTCACCAGCGTATCCCCGTCGGCCAGGATCAGGATCTCATCCACGAACAGGCCGTTCTCGGCCACGCCGCCATCGCTCAGGTATTGCAAGGTGAGGGTTATCTTCTGACCGGCCCAGGGGCTCAAGTCAAATTCGGCATCGGTCCAGCCATTGGAGTTGCCCGTGATGCCGACGCCAAAGCCGATCCCGTTCGGATCGTCGCTGGTGGTCAGGTTGCCGGGGATGGGCTGCCCGTTGACCAGCACCCGCCCATAGTCAAACCCCTCTTCAATCTGGTACCAGGCCTTGAACGCCAGACTGGCGCTCTGCTTGCCGGTCAAGTCCAGGGTCAGGTTCATGCGGTTGTCGAGGTTGTTGGCCTTGCCTCCGTGGTATTCGTATTGGCCGGCATAAGGCGGATTGAGCGGGATCTGCTTGGCGGGCAGATTGATGCGTACCACGTCGTCGTTGCGGCCCTTGTCGTTGGCTTGATCCAGCATGTAGACGTTGCCGCGGGGGCTGAGGTCGGCTAGCTGCACATTGCTACCGTGCAACCAGTTGCCACCGAGGGAGGCCTGCAGGAACTCCTTGGCCCAGGCAGAGAAACCGGTCGGCTCTGTGCCGCCTATCACGCCGGCCCAGGAGCCGGATGACATGATGGACCAGGTGGCCACAGGTTCACCCTTGCCGGTGTACTTGGTGTCGTACTCGTCCGGCAGTCCCAGATCGTGGCCATATTCATGGGCACAGACCCCGGCCGCCGCATCGATGGGCTGGATGGTGTAGTCGTAGGCGGCAAACTGGCCGCCGAAGTTGCCGTTCGGGCTGCTGGTGCCGGGGATGGGGAAGGGGGCGCCCAGGTTCCAGCGATGGGCCCAGATGGCATCTTCGCCAAGGTCGCCACCACCCGCCTCTTCCCCCACGCTGGAGTGAAAGATCATCAGGTGGTCGATGAGACCGTCCGGCTCGTTCCGGTTGCCGTTGCCGTTGAGATCGTAACGATCCTCCTGGTCAAACTGGGCCAGATCGATGGAGGGGTCATTGGCAACCTGGATCAACGCCTCCTTCACCAGGTCCCGAATGGTGTTGGGGGTGGCATTGGCGCCGTAGTAGGCGGCATTCTTGTCGGCGGTATACCAGCCTGCCACCTGCCCGCGCACGCTGTAGCTCTTGCCGGATTGCTGCTCGTAGAACTGGCGCATGGAGATGAAGGTTTCACCGTTAGGGCCCTTGTAGCCCTTGCTGGAAAACAGCAGGTCGTTGTAGTGCTCGGGTGTGTAGTCCGGGTAGTACATCTTGGTGAGATCCGGGGTGACGCTGTTCTTCGGGTAGTCAGGAAAGTCCACCAGGATGGCGAGGATCTTGTCCTTGCGCATCTTGCCGTTGTAGTGCTCCTTTTCGATGGACTTGAGCAGCAGGGTGGGTACCCGGTCGCCAGGACGGGCCGTGCCGTTCAGGCGGATCTTCTTGAGGATGGTCTCCCGCATCTTGCCCTCTTTCACCGCCAGGGTGCCGCTGTGGCCCTGGTAGGCTCGCGACTTTTCGCGATAAAAACGGGCGAGGGCGGCCTGCTCCATCTCGGGGGAGGCCAGGGTGGGGATGCGGCCGCTTTTCTTCAGCATATCCAGCACCTTCACCTCGTCGGCCAGGGGGGCATCGAACGGGCCATGTACCGGGGCGGCCATGGCGTGGTTTCCAATCATAAGGGTTGAGCCGATGATCAGGCTCATTATTGTTTTTTTAGGCATTCTATGTGCTCCTTCACATGATAAAAGGGAGCCTTGCTGGCTCCTCTTTCCGTACGGGCCCTGTTGCGCCCGCGTCCCTTGATACACCCCTTGAGTGACCCTTGTCACTGAGTGAGAACTGGTGGATAGTGCTGATTTCACAGTGCTTTTCGATGGGGTTGTGCGTATCGTCAATCCAGATGTGAAGTTCCGTATGGGACATTTCACGAGAAGCGGCAGATTACACTTTATTAACCTTTTATGATGGCACCCCATTTGGGGTGGCCCCGGGCGAGCCGCTATCTTGGCTTGCGCATTGAGCCGGATGCACTCTGCGGGTATGCTTTGCCGCAACTATGCCGCGCCGGGTGAATGTGAGCCGAAGCAGGCACCCGATTGCCGACGGCATGTGACACTAACAAAGTAGTAGCTGGGGTTAATATGAGTCTTGATATGCAAGAGTGGCGTGCAGAGACCACCGCCATCGTCAACGAGTTGCTGGCCGATGGCAGCAACCCTGATCTGGAATATGACATTGAGCACCACTTCGCCTGTCAGGATTTCGATCAGCTGGAGAAAGCGGCCGTCGACCTGTTCAAGGCCGGTTTTGAAGTGACTGACGCGGAAGAGATGGAGCTGGATGACGGCGCCCCCATCTTCTGTTTCGATGCCACCATAGAGCGCAAGCTGGACATAGAGACCATAGTGGCTGACATCGAGAAAATGTTGCCGATCCTCAAAAAGTACGGCGTGGATTACGACGGCTGGGGCACTTACTTCCAGGAGTAAGGACAACCGCGGGTGTCGGCGCTATGCCGGACAACAAAAAGGCCACTTTCGAGTGGCCTTTGTTTTGTCTGCGGTCAGCTGCCGGGCAACTGATAGTTGCGGGCAAACTCGTCGGGTGGCAGCGGGCGGCTGAACAGGTAGCCTTGCAGCCGATCGCAACCGGCTTGTACCAGCCAGGCTTGCTGCTCGGGGGTTTCAACCCCTTCGGCTGTGATCCTGATCCCAAGCTCGTGGCCCAAGCCGATGACGGAGCGCACTATGGCGGTGGTGGCCTGGTTGGTGGCCAGCCCCTGGGTGAAGCTGCGGTCCAGCTTGAGGGTAGCCACCTGCAGCCTGGGCAGGTAGGCGAGCGAGCAGTAACCTGTGCCGAAGTCATCGATGGCGAGCTGGAACCCCGCCTCAATCAGATTGGCGAGGTTGCTCTCAATCTCGTCGGCGTTCTCCATCAGCACCCCTTCGGTGATCTCCAGCTCCAGTTGCCAGGGGGCGAGCCCGTGACGCTCTATGCAGGCGAAGATCTGCGGGCAGAGGTCGGGGTCACGAAATTGCAGCGGTGACAGATTGATTGAGAGCACCAGATCCGGCGCCGCACCCTGCCAGCGAGCCAGTTGGGCACAGCCTTGTTCCAGCATGCGCTGACCGAGCTGGCCGATGAGCCCCAGCTCCTCTGCCAGCGGGATGAATTCATCTGGCGAGATCATGCCGAGTTCGGGGTGGGGCCAGCGGCAGAGCAGTTCAGCCCCGTGCAACTGGTTGTTGCGGGTGCTGATGATGGGCTGATAGACGGCGGTGAGCTGCCCCGACTTGATGGCCAGCGGCAGCTGGGCCGCGATCAGCTGACGGCGTTTGAGTTTGGCGTCTAGCTCGGGATCGAACAGGGTACAGTGCTGCTGCTGACGCTTGCCCTGGGCCAGCGCGGCCTCGGCATGGCTCAATAGCCGTTCGGCATCGTTGGCCCTGCCGTGGGCGATGCCGAGGAACACAGGGATCTGGATCCTGTGTTCTTCGATCTGGTAGGGCACCATCAGCTCGTTTTGCAGGCGGCGACTCCAGTCTGCCAGCGGTTCGCTCAGCTCGGGCAGCAGCATGGCGAAGTCGTCGGCGGCGACCCGGCACACCAGTGACTGGGGCGGTGCCAGCTGTTGCAGACGACGAGCTACCTGGCTCAGCAGGCGATCGGCGACCCGGATGCCGAAGCGGTCATTGATCTCGCGAAAGTGTTGCAGGTCGACCAGCAGCAGGCTGGCCTTGCGGGCCCCGAGGTGGCGACTGGTCTGCAGAAAATGGGAGAGTTTGAGCAGGCCGGTCAGGCTGTCGTAGTGCTGCTCCTGCTGCAACTGGGCCTGGGTGGTCCGCAGTCCCGTGATGTCACGGCTCAAGGTCAGGATGCCGAGGGAGTTGCCCTCGTCGTCCGGCACATCGACCCGGGTTATCTCCAGGTGGCGGCCCTGACCGTTGGCATCCACTAGGCAGTATTCGCCCCGCCCCATGGGCAACTCGGTGGAGAGTCTGTGTGCGACACGCTGGCCGAGCGCCTCGCTCGCCGCCATGCCCATGAAGTCGAGAAAGGCCTGGTTGCAGTCGATGAGCAGTCCCTGATGGTCTTCCAGCCGGATGGGATCCGGGATGGCGTCAAGCAGCCGGCGCTGCAGCTGCTGCTGCTGGCGAAAGGTCTGCTCCAGCTCCTTGCGCTGGCCAATCTCGTTGACCATGCCAAACAGCGCTACTGGCTTGCCCTGCTCGTCATAGAGGGGGATCTTGTGGATTTCCATCCAACGGGTGCTATCGCCACTGTTGCAGTGCAGCTGCTGATAGAGCAGAGGATTGCCCTCTGCCAGCAGGCGATCATCCTCTTCCCGAAAGATGTTGCCCCATGGCATCTCTATGTCCGTCTTGCCGATAAGCTCTTCTGTTTGCTGCAGACCGGCCTGCTCCACAAACGTGCGGTTGGCAAACAGGTAGCGCCCGTCCGTATCCCGACAGAAGATATTCATGGGCAACTGATCGATGATCTGCTGTAACAGCGTCAGGGTGAGCAAGGAATTCACGCAGGCACTCACGGGGGTAATTTCGAGCAAATCTATGATAGCAGACGGGTTTTGTAAAGCTTGGGTTAACGAGGATGCATTTCTGCCGATCTCTGCTGACAGTCTGTGTCGTCAACGCCATAATAGCCGCCGGTTGGCCGATGGCCGAATAATATGGATGAGAGAAGCAGCATGAAAAAGATATTGGGGATCGCCCTGGCCCTGCTGATGGCCGGGTGTGCCAGCGACAACAATGGTGGTGAGCAGTACCGCTATAACCCGCCGGTTGCCAAGGCGACCAACAACACCCAGGAGATGCAGATCCCGGTGGATCTGGTGTGGGCGCGCGCCGAGAAGTGGTTTGCCGATCATGGTCTCAACATCGAGAACAGCCAGCGTGGATCGGGTCTGATGACGGCCAACGTCGAAAATTCCGCCGATGGTCTGGAGTGGCTGGATTGCGGCACCATGGGCTCCAAAGTGGTGCTGGGCAACCCCAATCTGCAGATCAATCTGATCATCACCCAGAGCGGCAACAACAGCGTGGCGACCGTCAACGTCAAGGGCAATACCCAGCTCTACTTCGTTGAGTCGTCCGGTGAGCGTGTCGCAGCTCCTTCCATCACGCCTGTCTGTGTCTCCCAGGGGCGCCTGGAACAGAGTCTGTTTGCCACTCTGGGCAACTGATCCGCCTCTGTCAGCCGCCTGCTTGTCTGGTGGCCAGCATCACCCCCCCCTTGCTTGCAGCGGGGTGTTTGTTTTTGGGTGGCCAGCGTGCCCTGAATAGAGGGTATATGCCGCCGTCAGCGCATTTCAGGTTCTGACACCCGGGTGCCCCTGTGTTGCCGCCAGACATAAAGAAAAACGCCCCCGGCAGGGGCCGGGGGCGTTCGGAGCGTCAGCACGACTGGCTGGCGACTAGAGGGCGCTGTCGCCGTGAAAGAGAGCCTGCTCGCCGGATTTGAGCACATAGCCTTTCCAGGGGAAGAGCTGGTAGGCACCTCCCTGCCAGGACCAGTTGCCCTCATCCCCTTGTCGGGTCAGCAAGGTCTGCTCACCGTTTGGCAGGGTCAATTCGGCCTTGCTCTGGTCGGTATTGAACAGCACGAAGGCGCTTCCGGTCTCATTCGCATCGAGCGATTGCAGCCGCACCGCCTGTTCGAACAGACGCACGCACTGGTTGGTCAACGCGGACCATTGATAACCGGCGCTGGCACGACAGCCGTGGATATCCTGATCATTGCCGACCATATGCTGGGTCGGGGTACTGCAAGCCGCCAGCAGCAGGGAGGCGGCCATCAGAGTCAGAGTGCGCATGCTTACTCCTGCTTGTCTTCGAGATTGTCCCGTTCGATGACGATGTTGGAGAAACCCAGCTCCTTGAAGTAGTTCTCCTGGTAATCCTTCACGCTCTTCTTGTCGCGGCGGCAGACTTGGGCCAGCTGGGCCTCCATGGCGTGGAAGCTGGAGAGATCCAGCCCTTCGGCGGCGGCAATGGCATCGTAGATGCTGCGAAACTTGTCGTTCGCATAGCCGAGCTCTTTGGTCTGCTTTTTGTAGGTGTAGGTAATCTTAAACGCCATCTGGCCCTTCCTTCTTCAATTTGGCTTGCTTGCGTTGGACATAGAGATAGAGGCTTTCGACCTTCTCCCGTGCCCAGGGGGTCTTGCGCAAGAACTTCAAGCTGGACTTGATACTGGGGTCGTCGGTGAAGCAGCGGATGTTTATCTGCTGTCCGAGCTCTGCCCAGCCATAGTGCTCGACCAGGGCGGTGACGATCGCCTCCAGGGTCAGCCCGTGCAGCGGGTTTTTTGCTTGCGAGGAGCCTGGCTGGTCACTCATGCGTCGGCCGCCAGCTTGGCAAAGGGTTGACCCATGCGAGTGGTGACGCCATTGGCCAGATGGGGCTCAAAACCGGCCAGCATGCCAGGGCCAAACAGGCAGACCACTGTGCTACCGAGCTTGAACAGGCCCATCTCGGCCCCTTTTTGCAGTGTGATGGCTTCATCACCGCTGTAATCCCAACGCACCACTTCTTTCTGCCTGCTCGGCGCTATATTGCCGGCCCAGATGGTTTCGATACTGGCGACGATAGTGGCGCCGACCAGCACCAGCGCCATGGGGCCATGGGGGGTGCGGAAGGTGGCGACCACACGTTCGTTGCGAGCGAACAGGTTGGGCACGTTCTCGGCGGTGAGCGGGTTGACGGAGAAGAGATCCCCCGGCACGAACACCATGCTTTCCAGCACGCCGTCCAGCGGCATATGGATGCGGTGGTAATCCTTGGGTGCCAGATAGATGGTGGCAAAGTCCCCACCCTTGAATGGCGCCACCAGATCCTCATAACCGCCCAGCAGCTCGCGGGCGCTGTAGTCGTGACCCTTGGCCTGGATGATGCGGCCCTGATGGATGGGGCCGAGCTGGCTGACGGTGCCGTCCACCGGCAGGGCCAGGGTCATGGCATCCTCGACCAGCGGACGGATCCCCGGCTTGAGCTCGCGGGTGAAGAAGGCGTTGAAGCTCGCGTAGTGGGCCGGATCTTCGTGCAGCGCTTCGCTCATGTCGACGCCGTACTGCTTGATAAAGGCCTCTATCACCCTGGTGGTGAGGTTGCCCGCTTCTGCGGCAGCCAGCTTGCCCACCAGACGGGAGAGGGCGTGCTTGGGCAAACAGTATTGACCGGCAATTTTCAGGTTGTCAGTGATGCTCATGATCTTGATCTGGTCTTTATGGAAAGAGGGTTGAATAGGTCACGTCCGGGCTTGTTGCCGACCGTGGCGGGCTTCCTGCATGGTTTCCAGGATGCGGTGATAGTTGTGGAAGCGATCGGCACTGATGTCGCCACGGTCGACCGCCGCACGCAGGGCGCAGCCTGGGTCGTCCTTGTGGGTGCAGTCGCGGAATCGGCAACTACCCAGGTAGTCACGAAACTCGATGAAGCACCAGGTGATGCGATCGGCTTCCAGATGCCAGAGTGCGAACTCGCGGATCCCGGGGGAGTCGATGAGATCGCCGCCGCTCGGGAAGTGATAGAGTCGCGCTGTGGTAGTGGTGTGCGTACCTAGCCCCGAGTTTTCGGAGATCTCGCCGGTCAGCACATCCAGCCCCGGCATCAGGGCGTTGGTGAGCGACGATTTGCCCACCCCGGACTGGCCGACGAAGATGCTGATCTTGCCTTCGAACTGGGCCTTGAGCTCATCGAGGCCTTCGCCGCTCTCACAGCTCACCAGGATCACCTGGTAGCCCAGCTTGCGATAGGGGTCGAGTTGTCGTTCGACACGGATGCGGGCAGGCTCATCGAGCATGTCGACTTTGTTCAGCACTATGAGTGGCTGTATCTCCACATCTTCGGCGGCGACCAGATAGCGGTCGACAATGTTGGTGGAGAACTCGGGCATCACCGCCGAGACGATGATGATCTGGTCGATGTTGGCGGCGATGGGTTTGACCCCGTCGTAGAAATCCGGCCGGGTCAACACTGAGTGGCGCGGATGTACCGCCTCAATGACCCCTGCGGTCGCGGTATTGAGGCCGGGCCGCCAGACCACCTTGTCGCCGCACACCAGGCTGCTGATGCTGCTGCGACGCAGGTTGCTGCGGTGGATGGTGCCGTCAGTCGCTTCTACGTCAGCATGCTGACCGAAACGGCTGATCACCACTCCTTCAATGGCCGGGCCAAACAGGGTGTCATCCACGACAGTGGTGTGATCTTTTTGCAACCGCCGCTCGCGGTTGGCCTGGACGCGCCTTTGTTGACCCAGATTGAGTTTTGCTTTCTTTGCCACTCGATTCGCCAGTTTATGAACAGATTCAAAGCCAGTATGATACATGCAAATTGGCAAAATTCCGCCATTCCTCCCAATAGAGAGAATAATCATGACAGTCAGCGCGCAGAACCTGGTATGGATCGACATGGAGATGACGGGTCTGGACCCCGAAGAGAACGTGGTACTGGAGATCGCCACCATAGTCACCGACAAGGATCTGAACGTGCTGGCAGAAGGGCCTGTCATCGCCATCCACCAAAGCGATGAAGAGTTGGCCAAGATGGACGACTGGAACGTCAACACCCATACCAGGAGCGGACTGGTGGCCCGGGTCAAGGAGAGTCAGTACGACGAAGCCAGGGCCGTGGCCGAGACCCTCGATTTCATTCGCCAGTGGGTACCGGAGCGCACCAGCCCGCTGTGCGGCAACAGCATAGGCCAGGATCGCCGCTTCATGGTCAAGCACATGAGCGAACTGGAAGCCTTCTTCCATTACCGCAACGTTGACGTCAGCACCATCAAGGAGCTGGTACGTCGCTGGCAGCCCGAGCTGCTGGATCAGTTCACCAAGAGTGGCTCCCACATGGCGCTGGACGATATTCGTGAATCCATCGCCGAGCTGCGCTTCTATCGTAGTCACGTCTTCAAGATCTGATTGCCTGGCATGGGGTTGCCATCGATTGGTTGCTAAAATCGACAGTTCGGCCAGCTTTTGAGCGAACACGCGCAACCAGACGAAAAAGCCCTTGCAATTGGAAAGACTGCTCTTATAATTCGGCTCCCGTGCAGTAGCGCAAGCAACCAAATGCTGCACGATTTGTTTTGATGCCATTTTATGGTGTGTGCGGGAATAGCTCAGTTGGTAGAGCACGACCTTGCCAAGGTCGGGGTCGCGAGTTCGAGTCTCGTTTCCCGCTCCAAATTGTGATGATGAAACTGGTTCAATCCAGCCCGATGCGGGAATAGCTCAGTTGGTAGAGCACGACCTTGCCAAGGTCGGGGTCGCGAGTTCGAGTCTCGTTTCCCGCTCCAATCATCTTCACAGACCAAATAATGACAACGCTGTTGCGGGAATAGCTCAGTTGGTAGAGCACGACCTTGCCAAGGTCGGGGTCGCGAGTTCGAGTCTCGTTTCCCGCTCCAAAATGTGATGATGAAACTGGTTCAATCCAGCCCGATGCGGGAATAGCTCAGTTGGTAGAGCACGACCTTGCCAAGGTCGGGGTCGCGAGTTCGAGTCTCGTTTCCCGCTCCAATCATCTTCACCAGCACAAAACGACCATTTATGTTGCGGGAATAGCTCAGTTGGTAGAGCACGACCTTGCCAAGGTCGGGGTCGCGAGTTCGAGTCTCGTTTCCCGCTCCAATACATTTGCAATGTGACATCCTGTTGCGGGAATAGCTCAGTTGGTAGAGCACGACCTTGCCAAGGTCGGGGTCGCGAGTTCGAGTCTCGTTTCCCGCTCCAACACATTTGCAAGTGACATCCTGTTGCGGGAATAGCTCAGTTGGTAGAGCACGACCTTGCCAAGGTCGGGGTCGCGAGTTCGAGTCTCGTTTCCCGCTCCAATTTCTCTTCAAATACCCTCTCTGTACGTCATCGAGTACTGAACCAATCGCAGTCGGTAGAGCATTATCCATGCCTTGCCAAGGCTGGGGTCGCGAGTTCGAGTCTCGTTTCCCGCTCCAATTTCTCTTCGTAGTACCAGCATTCCTTTTAATCCTTCAAAAATGACTTTCGTATCGCGCTGCGATGCGTTTGTGTTCCTGCTTTTCAGCTCTACCCCTCTGTTTGCCAAGCTCGCTTAGCCTGATAGCAAGACGCTGCCCTGATCCGGGGTGAGCTGATACCCAGTGGTCGTGATGGCCTGATGGTTGAGGGGCGACAAGAGGGAAATGGCGGGCAAGCGCAGTCACAACCCGGAGAGGGTCTGGTCACAAGCGGGCGATGAACAATCGTGGAGTGGTAAACGGCAGGCAAAAAAATAGGAGGAGCAGGTCTCCTCCTACAGGCTCACTGGCGTGGCTTAGAGCAGAGTAACGTTCTCAGCCTGAGGACCTTTTTGGCCCTGAGTCACAGTGAACTGGACTTTTTGACCTTCAGCCAGGGTCTTGAAACCTGTGCTCTGGATGGAGGAGAAGTGAACGAAAACGTCCGGTCCCTGGGATTGCTCGATGAAGCCAAAACCCTTGGTTTCGTTAAACCATTTTACTTGGCCGGTGCGAATGTCAGACATGTGGTAAGTCCTATCTATAACGAAATGAAACTAAGCCTTGTTGGGCAGCATTTGCCTAGGAATCAGGGGTTGAAGCATGACTGACCACGTCAATTTGTCCCAGTAGCATGTAGAACAATCCCTGTCTAAAGCACAAACGATTGTACGTGAGAGCAGATCCTTGTCAATTTTGCGCTTTTCATTTTTTGAGCAAGCTAAAAATATTGTGAAGTCAGCGGCTTATTTCACGGTGCTGGATCAAAAAGCGGGAGGCTCATGGCCTCCCGTTTTGTCACTCCTTGAGGGCGAACCCTTGGCCCTGCCGGTCATACCGATAGATGGCCTGACCGTAGGAGCGGATCTCCACCCGCTGGATGCGGCGGTTGTCATCCACCAGAATGAACACCGACTTGCCCGATTGCAGCCGGGTCAAAGGGCGGTCCGGCCCTTCGATGGCAATCAGGCGACTGAGCTCGGCGCCTGGCAGCTCGAACTTGCGCCAGATGGAGTAGAGGGTTTCACCGGCTTGCACATCGTGCTGTAGCCAGCTGCCATCTACTTTTTCTTCGACCGGTTTGGCGGCCGAGGTGCCATTGCCAGTAGTCAGCGCTTCGGCTGGCACGGCCAGCGGTACCTCGAGCGAACCGGACGGGGCGGTTGTCGGCATGGCAGGCGCAGGTTCCCAGGCCAGCAACAGCAGCCAGATGGGCACCAGCACCAGCAGGCCTATGGTGTGTTTGCGGGGCAGCGGGTTGGCCAGCTTGAATTTGCCTGCGTTGGCCTCCTGGCCGCGTTGGCCAAGGCCACGCATCCCTTGGCCGATGCGCTGGCGCAGGGGCAGGGTAGCGGCATTGATACGATGGAGCAGGGATCCTTGTGATTCGTCTTGTCGACGCTGCTGGGCTCGTCTGTTATGGCCACGTGGGCGACGGTCCGGGGTGGGCACGGCATTTACCTCTCACTACATTGCCTGCCATCAGGCAAATTCGTTGCCTATGGTAAACGGACTCGCCCCCGAGGGGGAGAGTCCGAGAGAGGAAAATTGTCAGCTGAGACGAAATTGTCCCAGTAATTGCTGCAAACGCTCGGCGGCCTGACGCAATGCCTGACTGGCTTTGGCCGTTTCGGTCGCATCCTGAGCGATGTCGTTGGCCAGTGCGTTGGTTTTTGACAGATTGCCGGACACCGTCTCGGAGACGGAGCTCTGCTCCTCGGCGGCGGAGGCGATCTGATAGGTCATGTCGTTGATGGTAGAGATGGCCTGATAGATGCTGGCGAGCGCCTCTTCCGCCAGATCCGCCTCGCCCACCGCCTGATGGGTCAGCTGCTGGCTCTGATTGATGGCGCTGACTGCATTGGCCGAGCTGAGACGGATCTTCTCGAGCAGCTCCTGGGTGTTCTGCACCGCCTGCTGGGTGTTGCCCGCCAGTTTGCGCACCTCGTCGGCCACCACCGCAAAACCTCGGCCCTGTTCGCCAGCCCGTGCTGCCTCTATGGCGGCATTGAGCGCGAGCAGGTTGGTCTGATCGGCAATGCCCTGGATCACAGTGAGTATGTTGGTGATCTGCTCGCTGTCGTGAGCCAGCCCCTCGACCACTTCGGCTCCTTTGCCTGCTTCGGCCGCCACCTTGTGCATTGACTGGATCACCTGCTGGAAGCGTACCTTGCCTTGATCCGCCGCGCCCTGGGCCTGCTTGGCCGAGTCGGCGGTGTTGTTGGCGTGGGTGGCCACTTCCTGACTGACATAGGACATCTCCTGTACCGCGGTCAGCATCTGCTCCATCTCCGCCTGGTGATGCTGCAAGTTGGTGTCGGTCTGGCCTGCGATGCGGTCGGTATCACCGGCATGGCGGTTCACCTCGCTGGCGGTTTTCAGCACATCCCCCAGCAGCACCTGCAGTTTGTCGATGAAGCGGTTGATGCCCTTGGCTAGATCCCCCAGCTCGTCGACGGAGCGAGTGGTGAGGCGCTTGGTGAGATCCCCCTCGCCATCGGCGATATCGTCCACCAGGCTGACCATCTGACGGATGGGGCCCGTGATGCTGCGCGCTATCATCAGCATGGTGGCCAGTGCCAGCACCAGTACAACAAGGGCACCCACCAGTTGCTGGGTCATGGCAGCCCGACTCATGTCGCTTAGCTGGCTTTCCAGCTGATCGGCGCCTGCCAGTACCACCTTGTAGGGTAGGGTGACTATGATGGCCCAGTTGCGGCTCATGCCTGGTACCATGATGGGCACAGAGATACGAAACGACTCGTCCAGCTCCTGACGCTGCACTTCCGGTTTCAGATATTGCTGCCACTGGTTGCCGAGCAGCTTGTCGGCCCGGCTGCCCAGCAGGCTGGCGTCACCGCTGGTGCCCGTGATGACGCCGGCGGCGCTGACGATCAGGGTCTCGCCCTTGCCGTCATAGATGTTGCTGTTGAGGGACTGGGCCTGACGGCTGATGGAGTCCACCGCCAGATCCAGCGCAGCGATCCCCTTGAACTTGCCTGCCACCATGATGGGGGTGGTGATGGTGCTCACCAGCACCTGCTGGCCGTTGATGTCCACCTTGAAGGGGTCGATGAGGCAGGAGCGTCCCTCCCGTTTCGGGCAGGAGTAGTAGTCGTTGGCCGGGTTGCCGAATTCATCCGGATCGGTCTTTTCGATGGAAAGCAGCAGGTCTGTGCCTATCTGGTCCTTGTCACGATAGAAGTAGGGCACGAAGCGGCCCTGGCTGTCGCTACCCAGCGCGCTTTGACCGGCGAAGGTGGCATCCTGGCCGTCGAAGCCGTTCGGCTCGAAGCCGGCGAAGGCGCCATATAATTGTGGTTCGAGCGCGAGCTGTGCCTTGAGCAGGTCGGTGGCCTGCTGGCGATCCAGCGGTAGCTTGCCCTCTTGTTGCAAGGCGAGGGCACTGGCCATCTGCTGGGTATAGGAGAGGCCCTTTTGCAGCAACTGTGTGATGGTGGCGGCCTCGGCCCGTGCGTTGGCACTCACCTTTTGCCAGGCTTCTTGCTGCAGGGCGGCGCGACTGGAGCTGATGGTCAGCTGTTGGGTCTGTTGACCGGAATACTGGTTGAGCAGGATCAGTATGACCAGGGCTGCGGTCATGGCGATCCCGGCCATGACCAGAATTCGATTCTGGATAGAACGGAACTGCATCGTCTCTTCCTTGTGTCGTGAGAAGTAGTGTGAGAGTTGTTTGGATATCGGCCGGAGGAGGCAGCTCTCCAACACTCCCCATAGCAAATCGGAAATGCCGCTTCGGTTTTGCGATCCCCCTCAAATATCAGGCGGCCGGCGGCCGGGCAGCAAATTCAACCCCCTACTTTAGCCCGCAATGGCGTCATGGTTTTCCCATCCGGGATTCTGAGTGCTAAAATGCGACGGTTTTTTCTAACGAATTGGCCCAAGGCCCTCTACACAAGGCTTAAAGATGAAAGTCAAAACCCGTTTTGCTCCCAGCCCGACCGGCTTTTTGCATGTCGGCGGTGCCCGTACCGCACTCTATTCCTGGTTGTTTGCAAAGAGCCAGGGCGGTGAGTTCGTGCTGCGTATTGAGGATACCGACCTGGAACGTTCCACTCAGGAGGCGATCGACGCCATCATTGAGGGTATGGAATGGCTGGAGCTGAACTGGGATGAGGGCCCCTACTACCAGACCAAGCGTTTCGACCGCTACAACGGCATTATCGACGAGATGCTGGCCGATGGCCGTGCCTACAAGTGCTACTGCTCCCGTGAGCGACTGGATGCGCTGCGCGAAGGTCAGATGGCCAACGGCGAGAAGCCCCGCTATGACGGCAAGTGCCGTGATGCGGCTCACGATCACCCGGCCGATGCGCCGCACGTTATTCGCTTCCGCAACCCGACCGAAGGTTCAGTCGTATTCGATGACCACGTCCGTGGCCGCATCGAGTTCGCCAACACCGAGCTCGACGATCTCATCATCCGCCGTACCGATGGCGCGCCGACCTACAACTTCTGCGTGGTGGTCGATGACTGGGACATGGAGATCACCCACGTGGTGCGTGGCGAAGACCACATCAACAACACCCCGCGCCAGATCAACATCTACAAGGCGCTGAACGCGCCCGTGCCGGAGTTTGCCCACGTCTCCATGATCCTGGGCGACGACGGTGCCAAGCTCTCCAAGCGCCACGGCGCCGTCTCCGTGATGCAGTACCGCGACGACGGCTACCTGCCGGAAGCGCTGCTGAACTATCTGGTGCGTCTGGGCTGGTCCCACGGCGATCAGGAGATCTTCACGCTGGACGAGATGATCAAGCTGTTCAGCCTGGATGCCATCTCCAAGTCCGCCTCCGCATTCAACACCGACAAGCTGTTGTGGCTGAACAACCACTACATGCGCAGCCTGGATCCGGCCTATGTGGCCAAGCATCTGGCCTGGCACATGGCAAACCAGAAGATTGACACCAGCAAGGGCCCATCACTGCCAGAGGTTGTCACTCTGCTGGCCGAGCGCTGCAATACCCTGGTGGAGATGGCCGCCCAGAGCCGCTATCTGTTTGAAGAGTACGAAGCGATCGACGAAGCGGCTGCCAAGAAGCACCTGCGTGGCGTCGCTGCCGAGCCGCTGGCGCTGGCCAAGGCCAAGCTGACCGCTCTGGACACCTGGACCACCGAAGCGCTGCACGAGCTGATTGAAGCCACTGCCGCCGAGCTGGGTCAGGGCATGGGCAAGGTCGGCATGCCGCTGCGCGTGGCCGTGACCGGTCTGGGTCAGTCCCCTGGTATCGACGCGGTGATGGCGCTGGTGGGTAAAGAGCGCGTGCTGGCTCGCATCGATCGCGCGTTGGCGTATATCGAAGCGCGCATGGCCGCCGAGTAAGTCGCCTGCTGCCGCGGCTGGTGGCAGCCGGATAAATTGCCTTCCACTGACAATAAAGGGCTCCCGCAAGGGAGCCTTTGTTTTTCGCGGTTAACCAGATTTGTGACATAAAACAGCGAGATAGCGGCAAGGTTGCCGGTAAAAACAGCTAACTGCTTGAATTTTGACTAAACGCTCCAGCCGGTGTTATTTTTGGGTTGACAGAAAAGCGGGTGATGCCTATCATGCGCCTCCGTTGCCGGAGATAACTTCGTCAGCGCCGAGGTGAGTTGGGGTTATAGCTCAGCTGGGAGAGCGCTTGCATGGCATGCAAGAGGTCCGCGGTTCGATCCCGCGTAGCTCCACCAAATTCTCCTCGAACAATCTGGAATCAAAGGGGTTATAGCTCAGCTGGGAGAGCGCTTGCATGGCATGCAAGAGGTCCGCGGTTCGATCCCGCGTAGCTCCACCAGGTTCCTGATTGAAGATGAAGTACCCAGGGCAGTGCGGTGTGTATCACCCAGGCCGACCTTTGTGGGGTTATAGCTCAGCTGGGAGAGCGCTTGCATGGCATGCAAGAGGTCCGCGGTTCGATCCCGCGTAGCTCCACCACTATTTGCAACAGATGGCCGCCAGAACCATTTGTTGAGTACGAAATTCGGGGTTATAGCTCAGCTGGGAGAGCGCTTGCATGGCATGCAAGAGGTCCGCGGTTCGATCCCGCGTAGCTCCACCACTATTTACGACAGATGGCCGCCAGAACCATTTGTTGATTACAAAATTCGGGGTTATAGCTCAGCTGGGAGAGCGCTTGCATGGCATGCAAGAGGTCCGCGGTTCGATCCCGCGTAGCTCCACCAAATTCTTGTGACAAGAAGCCAAAAGGCCACCGTTATCGCGGTGGCCTTTTTGTTTTGGCTCATTTTGTGTCCGGCCGCCTCCTGCCCGTAAAAAAGCCCGCATCGCAGCGGGCTTTTGGCGTGATGGCAAAGCTGCATCAGTTGCGGCGACGACGCCAGGCCAGGGGCAGCAGGGCCAGCAACAGGGCGCTCATGGCACCACCACCACCGTTGCTCTTTTCCTTCAGCTTGAGGTCGACGATGATGGGATCATGGTCGGAGGCGCTGAACGGATTGTCGGACTTGATCATGTCACCGGTGAAGCCACGGCCATATTCGAACAGGTTGCTCTCGAACGAATTGATGTGCCAGTCGGCGACCGCGATTACCTTGCTGGCCAGTGCCGGGTTGGCGAGGGCATAGTCCAGGGTACCGAGTTCGGCTTCGTAGCTGTAGGAGATCGCCTTCTCCTTGTTGAACCTGACATTCATGTCGATCAGGCCATAGCTCTTGCTCACTTCGCTGCCGGTCTGCTCATAGACTTGTTCGCCGAGGAAGGTCCGGGAGGCCGAGACTATCTTGCGCTGACCTTCGGTCGGCACATAGTCGGTCAGCACCCGGATCGCATCTTCCCTGGCGTAGGAGTTGAGGTCACCCACCAACATGACCATACCCGGCAGCGTGTTCACCGCTTCGCCCAGTACCTTGGCGGCACTGACCCGGAACTCGGTACACTTGCCCTGCAGATCGGCCGGCTCCTTGCCATCCAGGTTCTCCAGGCAGCCGGATCCCTTGGATTTGAGGTGGTTGACCACCAGGGTCAGCGGCTCCTTGCTGCCCTCGACGGTGAAGCTCTGCACCAGGGAGTCACGCTGGGAGGCCTGTTTCTCGACTCCTTTCGCGTCCTGGTATTTCTGTACCGGCAGCGTGATGACGCTGGCATCCCCCTGCGGCGTCAGCTTGGCGGGCCGGTAGATCATGGCCACCATGATGGCGTCGCCGCCGAAGAAACGCTCGTCGCCAAGCAGCGCCTTGGGCAGGGCCACGAAGGCGTACTGTTTGTCGGCTTCCTTCTGCTGGGCGTTGAGGCTTTGCACCAGATCACTGATGGCGGAGTGGCTGTCAAAGCCGTTGTTCTCCATCTCCATCAGGCCGAGCAGATCGGCATCCATCTCCGTGATGGCGTTGACTATCTTGGCGCGCTGTTTCTGGAAGTCCTCCAGGTTTTTGGCGCCGCGGTTGCAGCCCTTGGCGCTGTCCGCATCCACCTGATCCTTGCACAGCACATTGAGGGCCCCCCCCACGCTGGAGTGGCTGGTGAAGTAGTTGAGCACGTTGAAGCTGCCGATACGCAAGTCGGTGCCATCGGCACGGGCCGGTGCGCTCTGGCGATCGTTATCGCCGGTGCGCAGCAGATCGCCGGCGGTGATCACCTGATCCTGCGGCACTATCAACCGGTACTCGTTGTAGCTGTAACCCACCAGCGCATCCAGATTGACCGGGGCATCGCCGATGCGCAGATAACCCTGCTCCGGATCCCAGCCCGGCAGCCAGGGCAGTTTGCCATCGGCGGCTTTGAAGTCAGATTCGAGGAATACCCGGTTGTTGGCATTGGCCCTGGCCAGCGCCTTGGCTTCTTTACTGTCGGCGGCATGCAGCTGGGTCGGCTTCATCAGCGGTGCCTGGTGTGACAGCACCAGGTTGTTGCGTCTGGCGGCGTAGTCATAGCTGAAGTTGCGGCTTACCTTGAGCGCGCTGTCAGCATCGAGGCGTACCCGCATCCCTTCGTGACGCTCCAGCGCCCTGGCCAGGGTCTCGTTTTCCAGTACCCGCAGCGGCACGGCGGCAGGCACAGAGCCCTGAGCGAGAACCTGCAGACGCGCGGTGCCGCTGTCAACGACCGGCTTGAGCTGGGTGTGGTTGTAGTACTCCTCGACCTTGGCCTCCAGACAGACTTCGGCACCCGGCTTGATGTCCGGGTACTTGCTGGCGAAGTTTTTGTCGTTGAGGTAGACGAAGATGCCATCCGACGTCTGGGGATTGTCATCCCCTTGCAGATCCTGCAGGTAGAAACCCTTGTTGAGGCTCTCACCAAGTGCCGTGACCACCGCCTTGACCGTGACGCTCTGGGCGCTTTCGAACTTGCCATCGGGGATGAGGGGACTCTTGCCACCAATGCCCTGAATGACGGGGATGGGGGTGAGGGCACTGTCAGCCGTGCAGCTGAAGCTGGCGGCATGGACGGACGGGGACGCGAGCGCAAGCCCCACGGCCAGCGACAGCAGGGTACGTGTTCCTTTCATAACGATTCCTTTTTTATTTTTTGCCAGTGTTTCCATAGCCTTGGCACCTTGACCAAGGGCGCGCATTGTCACATTTCTGGCACGTCATACCAGTGAGCCAACGCACATTACCGGGATGCAAATGAGGGCAGTGCTGGTTTTTTTGACCTGACTAACGTTATGAAATTAATGACAAAATCATTAATTCACTGTTCTCGGGAAAGTGTGATCTGGCTTGCATCCACATATTTTTCTTCGAGAATGAAGATTGAGACTCTGCTGGTTGATTCCTATACTCGGCTTGTTCCTCACGGAACCCAGGTAAAGGGCAAACCGGTCGAAATGCCGGGACGCAATGCCTCCGGTCTCCAGATCAGTCGATCCAGATAGCGGGGCTTCCCAGGGTGAAGGTGGTGTTTGTGGCACGTCCATTGCCAGTTGTCTGCTCCCATCACGCCGGTTGCGCTTGTTCTTTGCCCTGGTGACCAATGCCAAGACAAAACAAGGAAGATAACAATATGCAACAGACCTTAAGGCCCAGCAGACTTGCCATGCTGGTGGCCCTGGCTGCCATGCCCGCTTGGGTACAAGCCGCTTATCCCGCCTATCAGGCCGGCACCGCTTACAAGGCTGGCGATGTGGTCAGCAACGCAGGCGCTCTCTACGAATGCAAAGAATTTCCCTACTCCGGCTGGTGCGGGGCATCCCCCTATCACTATGCCCCCGGTGTGGGTGCTGTCTGGGCTGATGCCTGGAAGCTGTTCAACGACGGCGGCACGACTCCGGGCCTTGGGCTGGCAATCAGTTCGCCCGCTCTTGGTAGCGTTTTCAACGAAGGTGTACCCGTGGCCCTGGCGGTCACCCTGAGCGGCAACAGCAGCGCCCTGGTCAAGGTCGAGTATCTGATCGATGGTCAGCAGGTGGCGGTGAGCAGCGGGGCCCCCTGGTTGGCCAGCTGGGTCGCTACCGGTGTCGGCCCCCATCAACTCAAATCTCGTGGGCTGGACAAGGATGGCACTGTGCTGAGCGAGGCGGATGCCAGCTTCAGCGTCAATGCCGTGGTCGCGCCAGAGGCGCCCGGGGTGAGTATCAGCAGCCCGGCCAATGGCGCCAAGGTGACCCTGGGGCGCAGCGTGGCGGTCAGCGGCAATGTCACCGATGCCAACAATGACGTGGCCAGGGTCGAGCTCTATGTGGATGGCAAGAAAGTCGGTGAAGACGTCAGCGCCCCCTGGCAGGTGAGCTGGACGCCCCAGAGCAAGGGGGCTGCCGCCCTCAAGCTGGTGGCGACCGACAAGGAAAATCTGGTGGGCGAGTCTGCCCAGGTCGATGTGCAGGTGGAAGAGGCGGCGCTGCCGCCCACCGGTGGCAACCTCTCTTGTGACATTCGCCAGATCTATCGCCCGGACGGTTACGAGTGCATGGGGGATGACCACGCCCGCCGGGTGATCGGTTACTTCACCTCCTGGCGCACTGGCAAGAATGGCCTGCCCGCCTACCTGGTGAACGACATCCCCTGGGACAAGCTCACCCACATCAACTACGCCTTCGCGGCTGTGGACGAGCAGAGTCACCAGATCAAGGTGGATGATGCGGCCACCAAGCTGACCTGGGATGGTGTGCCGGGCGCCGAGATGGATCCCGAATTCGCCTATCAGGGCCACTTCAACCTGATCTCCAAGTACAAGAAGCAGTATCCGGACGTGAAGACCCTTATCTCGGTCGGAGGCTGGGCCGATACCCGCGGCTTCTACACCGCCACCACCAAGGGCGACTGCTCGGTCAACACAGCCAGCATCAACGCCTTTGCCGATTCGGCGGTGAGTTTCATCCGCCAGTACGGTTTCGATGGGGTGGATGTGGACTACGAGTACCCCACCTCCATGAAGGATGCGGGCAACCCCAACGACTTCCCACTCTCCAACCAGTGCCGTGCCAAGCTGTTTGCCAACTACGAGGTGCTGATGAAGACCCTACGGGCGCGGCTCGACAATGCCGGGACCGAGGATGGGCGCAAGTACATGCTGACCATAGCCTCACCGGCGTCAGCCTACCTGCTGCGCGGCATGGAGAACTTCCAGGTCACCCAGTATCTGGATTACGTCAACCTGATGACCTATGACTTCCACGGTGCCTGGAACCACTTTGTCGGTCACAACGCGGCCCTGTTCGACAACAATGCCGATCCCGAACTCTCCCACTGGGGCGTATACAATCAGGCCCAGTTTGGCGGTATCGGTTACCTCAACGCCGCCTGGTCGGCCCACTACTTCCGCGGTGCGCTGGCGGCCGGCAAGATCAACGTGGGTGTGCCCTATTACACCCGCGGCTGGCAGGGGGTGAGCGGTGGCAGTCACGGTCTGGGTGGCAAGGCGGCCCTGCCGAGCCAGAACGAGTGCCAGCCGGGCACCGGTGGCAGTACGATTCCGTGCGGCAATGGTGCGGTCGGCATCGACAACATCTGGCATGATCTGGACAAGAACGGCAAGGAGATCGGCGGTGGCGCCGTGCCCATGTGGCATGCCAAGAACCTGGAGCACGCGGCCAGCCTGGGCATCACCACGCTGCCGAGTTACGGCACGGCCTGGGGTCTGGACCCCAACAATCCGGCCCACGTGATGCAGGGCAAGTATGTGCGTTACTACGATGACAAGGCCCATGCGCCCTGGCTCTGGAACGAGGAGAAGAAGGTGTTCCTCTCCACTGAAGATGAAGAGTCCATGGGTCACAAGCTGGACTACATCATCAAGCGCGGGTTGGGTGGCGTCATGTTCTGGGAGATGGCGGGGGACTACGCCTTCGATCCGGCCAAGAACGAGTACGGCATGGGCAGCACTCTGACGACTCTTGCCTACGAGAAGTTTGCCAAGGCAACTCCGTACAACAACAAGCAGAATGATCTGGCCGCGCCGAGTGCCCAGCTCGACATCCAGGTCAGCCTCTCCGGCTTCAAGGAAGGAGACTCCAACTACCCGATCAACCCGAAACTCAAGCTGGTCAACAAGTCGACCCAGACCATTCCGGGCGGCGCTCGCATCGAGTTTCTGATGCCGACGTCCACCTCTGACACCATCACGGATCAGAGTGGCATGGGGCTGAAAGTGGCGGAGAGCGGTGGCAACGACAACTCGGAGGGCATTGCCAACGAGAAGGACTTCCACAAGGTCGCCATGAACCTGCCGAGCTGGCAGACCCTGGCGCCGGGCGCTGAAGTTGAAGTCGCCATGACCTACTACCTGCCCGCAGCCGGCGTGCCGAGCGGCATGCGTATCATCAGCGGCAGCCAGACCATAGGTCTCAAGGCTGAGTTCCCGACCCTGCCAGAGGCCGTACTGGGCTCGGGAGGTGGTGAGAACCCGGGCGGCGCCACCTGCAGCAGCCAGAACGTCAATCCGGCGGCCTACAAGGCCTACCCGACCTGGCCGCAAGGGGATCACGCAGGTGGTGGCGATCGCATCACCCATAACAAGGTGGTGTGGCAGGCGAATTGGTGGACCAGCAGCGAGCCCAAGGCGACCGATGGCAGCTGGAAGCTGGTATGCAGTTACTGATGGCGCAACGGAGCGGGCGCGGCCGACACCCCCACAGGTGAGGTAATGCCCGTATCCATGAATGACCCAATCCGGAGCCCAGGCTCCGGATTTTTTATGACGGCAGATATAAAGAGGAGGTCGCAGGCATAAAAAAGACCGCTCCGAAGAGCGGCCAATTGCCACCAAGGCAAGCGGTGGGGCGAACCCCTTGTGGTATGAAACGGGGGTGGGGAGGGCGCCCGCACCCGTTTCGCGTCATTGAGCCTTGACCTCGACCCGGGAGTGAATGGCCTGAGCCGGTGCGCTCGGCGCTTACTGCGTGACTGCCTCTCCCTCTTGCTCCTTGAGGAAGCTGATCCAGGGGGCAGCGCGACCGCTGACGTTGCCATTCTGTGCAGCCTGGGTGAAGGCACTCAGTGCCTCCTTCGGCTTTTTCTGCTCAAAATAGGCGACACCGGTCAGGAACTTGAGATCCGCCCGCTGTTCGCCACTGGCATTGGCTGCCGGTTTGGCGGCCAGGGCCACCAGATCCTGATAGCGTTTGCTCTGGATCATCATGCGCGCCATCTTTAGCTGCAGCTCGGCACTGGGGGCCATCTGGTAGGATTTGGCCAGGGTATCGATGGCCGGATCCAGCTCCTTGGCCTGATGCCAGTAGTTGGCCAGTGTCTTGTAGTTGGCTGCACTGTTCTCTATGCTCCCATCCTTCATCGCCTTCTCCATCACGCGTGCCGCGCGGTGGGGAATGCCGGCGAAGGCCAGGTAGTTGGCGAGGCGCTGCAATTCGGCCGACTCGGTCAGCATGCCGAGGTTGTAGGCCGATTCGAGCGCCGCCAGCGCCTTGGCATCGTTGCCCGCCTGCATGTGCATGGCGGAGAGCTGGGTCCAGTACTTCTTCTTCTCCGGGAACTTGTCCACCAGGGCAGTCAGCACCTCCGTGGCCGGCTTGTACTGTTTCAGCTCGTAGTGCGCTGCCATCTTGAGCAGATACCAGGACTCCGGCGCCTTGCCCGCCGACAGCTTGATGGCCTGATCCACCGCAGGGATGGCCTCTCGATACTGCTTGAGCTGCACATGTGCGTTGGCCAGGGTGATGTAGGCGTGCGGGGTCGGTTTCTCATCCTTGCCCAGACTCGCAAACCACTGGTTCATGGTGCTGATGGAACCCTTGAAGTTCCCCTCCGCCATGTAGAGCTGGGCCAGGTTGTAGCGCACCTGCTGGGCCACGGGCTGGGGCAGGCCGCCGGTGGCGATGGCCTCGGCGAAGTACTTGGTCGCCTGACCGTATTTTTCCTGCTGTGCGGCCACGAAGCCGAGGGTCTGCAGTATCACCCCCTTGTCGTAGACGCGCTCGCCGGCACCGGACAGCGCCTCCTGCAGCTTGGCATTGGCCTCGCCGTATTTCTTCTCTGTGATCAACTCCTGCGCCTTGTTGACCGCGCGATAGGCGCGATCCGACAGGGCTGGTTGCTCGGCGGCCCAGCTGGCGGTGCTGAGCAGCACCGCCATGGCAACCGGGGCGAGGATCAGGGTGTGTAACTTTTTCATCGCCACCTTCCTTAGTTGGTCGCAAACTCGATTTCTTGCTGCATGCGACTGGCTTGCGGCTTGCCGTCCACCATGGCCGGCTTGAAGGTCCATTTGGTGATGGTCTTGCGCGCGGCCTTGCCGAGGTCATAGCTGCGCGGCTCTTCCTTCACGATGCGGATATTGCTGACGGTGCCGCGTTCGGTCACGGTGAACTCCACCAGAACCTTGCCGGAGGCGAGCCCGGCCAGCGCCGCCTTGCGGGGCATCATGGGTTCGAAGGTTGCCAGTGGGATGGCACCGTTGTTGCCACCCATACCGCCACCACCGCCGCCCGTGCTGTAGGCACCGAGGGCGTTGCCGCCCCCTATGTTGACCGGGAGGTCGAGTTTGGGCATGTCCATGGGCGAGCTTTCCATCTTGGGCCTGTCCGTACTGGCCACTTCCATCTCGGGAGGGGGTGGCGGGCGTTTCGGCGGCGGCGGCTTGGGCAGCTCCCGTTGTTTCTCTTGCAGTGTCTCCTGCGGCTTGAGGCGGATGAAGTCGACCATGCTGACGTCTTCTTTTTCCTGCAGCTCGCGCCTGTCCTGGTTGACCAGCTTGTTCATGCCCCAAAAGAGGCCAAACACCACCAGGAAGGCGGCGGCAAAGGATATCAGGTATCTCATAGGTGACCCCTGGCATCAGCCGTCTTTGTTGGCGGCAATGGAGATGTTCTGTACTCCCGCCATGCGGATCTGATCCATCACCTGCACCACGACACCGGAGCGGGATTCAACATCGGCTTGAATGACTACGGCGCCTTCCGGGTTTTCCGCTCTCAGTCGTTCTATGTTGGCGCGAACTGCGCCCACTTCGACCATGCGTTTGTCGACCCAGACCTGACCGTTTTCACGGACTGCGACCATGATGTTGCCTTTTTTCACTGTCTCGGCGGTATTGGCGCTCGGGCGGTTGATCTCAACCCCGGCTTCCTTGACGAACGAGGTGGTGACGATGAAGAAGATCAGCATGATGAACACTATGTCCAGCATGGGGGTCATATCGATCGCCGCCTCGTCTGCGCTGCTTGCGCTGTGACGCTTTCTCATAGCAAAAACTCCTTGCTTGTATCGGGCGGGGAGAGACTCCCCGCCAGCTATCTGTCCCTGACTTATCCGTGTTTCAGACTGTCTTCCAGCTTGTCGACAGCGAGTCGGCCCTTGTGCTCAAGGCGACTGGCGAAGAACAAGCCCGACAGGGAGGCGACCATGCCTGCCATGGTCGGAATGGTTGCCTTGGAGATACCGGATGCCATCGCTCTGGGGGAGCCGGTGCCAGTGATGGCCAGGGTGTCAAACACCTGCACCATGCCGACCACGGTTCCCAGCAGCCCCATCAGGGGACAGAGTGCGATCAACACCTTGATGACCGGCATCCCCTTGTCCACGGCCAGCGCCACCCGGGAGACCAGCTCACGCCGGATCTGCTTGGCAGACCAGGAGAGATGATCCTGGCGTGCCTGCCAGGTTTGGTGTGTCCCTTTCGCCTGCTGCGGGTAGACAGTCAGAAAATAGATCCAACGTTCCAGCAGCAGGGCCCACATCAGCAGAGTGAGGAAGAAGATGGCAACCAGCACATCTCCTCCCATTCCCAGGAAGCGGCGAATGGACTCCGCTTCTTCTATCAACCAGAACCACATGGGAGACTCCTTACGCTGCGGCTTTGGAGGCGTGCAGGCTTTCCTGATAACGGGCGACGAAACCGGCGCTCTGCTCTTCCAGGATCTGGATCAGGCGGCGGCTCTGGGTCTGTACCAGGGTATAGAGGAACAGCATGGGCACGGCGACGACCAGACCTTGCATTGTGGTGACCAGCGCCTCTGAAATACCCCCCGCCATCAGCTTGGGATCGCCGGTACCGAACAGGGTGATGGCCTGGAAGGTGGCAATCATGCCGACCACTGTACCCAGCAGGCCCAGCAGCGGCGCCACCGAGGCGATCAGCTTGATGATGCCGACCCCTTTCTCGAGCTTGGGCACGTTGCGCAGTATGATTTCATCCAGTTTGGATTCCAGATCCTCTATGTTGTCACCGCGGTGGGTCTCATAGGCCGTCAGCATGTCAGCCAGCGGGTTGCCCTTGATCACCTTGTCGGACTTGAGCTGCTTGCGCATGGCGCCGCCGATCAGGGAGAGACGAGCACCGCAGAACAGGGCGAGCAGCACGCCGATGGCACCCAGCGCCAGGATCACATAGCCTACTGCGCCACCCTGATCGATACGCTCGCCCAGTGTCGGTGATTGCACCAGCAGAGAGAGGATCACACCCCGTGACGGGTCAATATAGATGGGTTTTAGGCCATCGCCGCCCTGTTCAAAGTCAGCGATCGGTGAGGTGATCTTGCTGTCAGGTTGACGGGAGAGCTGCTCGAACTTGCCGGTTTCCGGCACAAAGTTCAGGTACTTGCCTTCCAGAACTGTGTTGAACTCACCGATCTGGGTGACTGTCTTGTCTGCCTGGTTGCCTTCGCCATACACAACCGTTGCCGGTATATGGCTCACCTTGCCACCATCAACCATGCGGCTGAGGGTCGCGGTCCAGAAGGCTTCCAGCTCTTCGCTGGAGGGCAACTCCTTGCTCTCTGCCAATTTGGTCAGCAGTTCGGATTGCTCCGGATGCAGGATCCGCATGGGCGATGCATGGAAAATGCCCTTGAACTCACCGGCAAACTGGCGCACTACCCCGAACATCTCACCCATGTTGCCAGAACGCTGGCGCAGGGTGTCGGTCAGTTCGGTCAGCTGCTTGTCATTGGCATCGAAGGTGGCCTTGAGCTGCTCGCCCTTGGCGGTTTCGGCGGCGAGCTCGGCCTTGGCCTTGGCCAGCAACGCAGTCTGCTGGTTCTTGTCGGCCAGGAAGCGGGCTTCCCGTTCCTTGTTGAGCTGGGATTCGCTCAGGCTGGAGGCCTTGACCTGGTTCAGCAGGGCGTTAAGGTCCACCGGTTTCTCGGCGGCGGTCACCGGCAGGGTGAACAGGGTAGCTCCCGCAATCAGGGAGGCAATGGCGAGTTTGATTCCTTTCATGATGCTTTCTCCGCAGTTTGTACCGGCAGCTTGATCAGTGCGGGCGGTGCCTGCTTCTTGGCGATACGCAAGCCCTGTTCGACTGCACTGCGATACTCTTGTGGCAAGGCTTCCCACTGGCGGGTCTGCTTGTTCCAGACCCCTGTTTCCATGCCGTCCGGGGACTGGTAGAGCAGGGCGATGCGGCCCACCCGCAGGAATTCGTAGGTTTTCTCGCCGCCATCCTTGTCCAGACTGGCCTTGTAGGCCTCTATGGTGCGGCTGAAGCCCTCCTCGATCTGGTAGGCCTCCAGGATCTTGCGGTACTTCTCGGAGATGGTGACATCGGCCCGGTTCATCAGGTCGG
Source organism: Aeromonas sp. 2HA2 (assembly GCF_029237345.1). Lineage (NCBI taxonomy): Bacteria > Pseudomonadati > Pseudomonadota > Gammaproteobacteria > Aeromonadales > Aeromonadaceae > Aeromonas > Aeromonas sp. 2HA2. The sequence continues at coordinate 58,645 of NZ_JAACGB010000013.1, forward strand.
TCAGGGCCGCCACGCGGTCCTCCCGTTCGACCTTCTGGAACGGCAGATCCAGCGATACAAACTGCTCGAGGGAGTCGATCATCTTGAGCATCAAGGGCACCACTTCGGTGCTGGTCTGATCGATCTGGGCAATCTGGCGCTGCATCGAGGCCAGCTCGCTGGCCTGGGAATCGACCATTTTGCCCACTTGTTCGTTGTAAGCGCGCAGGCTGTCCGCCTGACGCAAGGCTGCCTTGTACTGGGCCAGGGCAGACTCGGCAGATTCGGCGTAGGTGTCGATCTTCTGCTGGGAAACTTTGGATGCATTGTCGGTGGCGGCTTGAGCGTCCACTGCCTGACCGGCAGAGGCGGCACTCAGATTGAAGCTGGTCAGCAAGGCAGCGGATACCAGGCTGCCGAGGAGCGCTTTCTTCATTTTAATAGTCCTTGTCTTCATAGGATTACCCTATCTCCGTAACTTCCTTGGACGTTGGGCAAAGCCGGCCCGACCGGGCCGGCTTGGGTCATATATCAACGGCGTTGATTAGAACTTCTGGGTGTAGTCGAGGTAGTAGATGCGACCATCGATGCTGTACAGACTTGATGATTCTTCACGGTCATAAGTGAAACCATCGCTTTCCAGTGATGGACCTACGTTGAACATGTTCTTCACGCCGACCTGGATCTTGCCATCCCAGGGGGCTTCGACACCGACGTTCAGGTTCCAGGTAGTCTGGGACGCAATGTGACCCACTTCAGCACCGGTATCGGCGATGTAGTCCTGGCTCTGGGAGTCGATGTAGTTCGCACTCAGGTAGGTGTCCATGTTCCACCACTGGGGCACATTGACACCGACCCCAGTGTTGAAGCGCATCTGAGGCTTGCCTCTTTGGCCGACCTTGTCGATGACGGGACCACCGGCATACAGACCTTCCTTGTACTCCAGGATATAGGTACCACCGAAGTCATAACGCACCGTCGCCACGTTCAGGTCGTACTTGTAGTCCGCCTTGAAGTCCAGACCGCTGGTGTTCAGCTCACCCAGGTTGACCATGGGGGCGATGGCACCTTTGATTTTGCCCTGGCTGTTACGGACTATGTTGCTTGAGCCACCGTTGTTCAGCTCGTCATAGATGATGGACTGAAGTGAGTTCAGCTGGATGACATCGGTGATCTTGATGGTGTAGTAGTCCAGTGACAGATTCAGATCATCCAGCGGGCTGTAGGCCACACCGAAGTTCCAGGTATCGGCAGTCTCTTCTTTCAGGTTCTCATTGGCGGTACGGGTGGTGTCGTATTGGCGATTGGGACAGTCCGCCGCCGAGACGCCGTTTGCTGCGCAATAGACATAATCCTTGGCCCAGTCGGCAGAGAAGGAGTCAGCAGCATAGAGATCGCTCAGGCTGGGGGCGCGGAACGAACGGGACCAGGAGGTACGCAGCATCAGGTTGTCCAGCGGCTGGTAGCGCAGGCTGGTCTTGGGCGAGAAGGCGCTGCCAAAGTCGCTGTACTTGTCGTAACGACCGGCGACGTTGAGCTCAATCTCATCCGTGATGGGGACCAGTGATTCGATATAAGCAGCCGTTACATCACGAGAGCCACCGGATGAGTTGCCCGCTGAGCCTATGATGTTGCCAGCTTCGGACTGGGCATCGTACTTGTCGGCATAGACCCAGTCGTTGTACTCGGCGCCTGCGTACCAGCTGACCGGCCCTGCCGGCAGTTCGCCCATATCCCACTGGACACCGGCATACCACTGGTAGAAGTCCATGGTGGCCCGGCGACTGGTGTCGGCAGCCATGGAGGCAGTGGTGGAGGCATCAAATTCGCCACCGACGAATTTGCCATCTTCGACCGCTTTCTGGGCGGCGGACTTCAGTACATAACCGGTGCCGTTCTCCTTGTTGTCAGTCTTGGAGTACATGTAGCCGGCGTTCCACTGCATGTCGCCGACGCTTTCGGTGGCTAGGGTGCCTTCAAAACCCAGGTTCATGCTGCCGGTGGTGTCAGTGACCAAATTGTCACGGGGGCCGACGTTGTTGAAGCGGTAGTAGGCATAGGCAGCCTCGCCCAGGCCCTGGGTGGCGGCGGCATCCAGGCCGTTGTCGGTAAAGAACTGGGCGTTTTTAGGGTTGGCAGGGTCTATGGTGAAGGCGCCTGCTGCGGGTGCAAAGCGACCGAAACTCTCGACCCGGGAGGCAACGACTTGTGGCACGAAGTCAACGTTGTCGTTGATATGATAACGACCGTTCAAATAGAGGGTGTCACGACTGCGTGAAGCTGTCTTGGCCGCTACCTGGCCGTAGTTGAAGTTGCAACCGCCTTCGAAATTGGTGAAGGGTTCCTTGCAGGTGCCGTCTGCATTGGCTGCACCCGCCAGCGGACCATATTTCCAGATGGGGTCGCCATTGCCATCCAGGCCAGTGATCCCTTCCACGTTGCGGCCATAGACGCTGGGGGAGTCGTTGCCCTGTTTGGCGAGATAGTCGCGATCTCGGCTGTAAATGACGTCTTTTTGGTCGTGCTCGTAGACCGCCATCAGTGAGCCTTTCTCGCTGGCGACACCGGCGACGATGGAGCCACTCTTCTCGTCACCGCCCTCTTCGGTCGGGCTGCCAATGCGGCCCTGGAAGGTCAAGCCCTCATAGCCCTCTTTGAGCACCACGTTGATGACACCGCCGATGGCATCGGAGCCATAGATGGCTGAGCCGCCATCCAGGTTCACTTCCACCCGTTCAACCGCCGCCATGGGGATGGTATTGAGGTTGATGGCTGTGCCACCCATGGTGGGAGAGCCCGCTACCCGCTTGCCATTCAACAGTACCAGGGTGCGCTCCGAGCCAAGGCCGCGCAGGCCTACGGTAGCCTGGGATTGGAAAGAGCTGCCGGAGGAGGGGGATACACCACCGAAGGAGTTGTAGGAGGCTTGTTTCAGGTAGTCGGCCACTGTCTGCTGACCTGATTGCTCAATCTGGGCTTTGCTGACGGAGACAACAGGGGTGGCACCTTCCACATCGACGCGGGAGATGCGTGAGCCGGTAACCTTGATTTTTTGCAGCTTTTCGACGTTTTGGCCTTCTTCGGCCAAGACAGGGGTGGTCATAACTGCCGCGCTCGCCAAGGCAAACGCTACGGCAGCAGAGAGTCTGCTTTTCCTAAGCATCGCTTATATCCTTCCTGGTTGTTTTTTGTTTGCTTCCATACCGCCCTCGTTGGAGCGATGCGTAAGGCTTATCAATCTTTGGCTGGTGACGTCAATGGAGCAGGGGAAAAGCAGAGCGCCGAGTGCAAGCTGAGTGCAATAAGAGGAGTGTGTTATTTGTGTGGCGTCTTCTCAGTGAATAATTCTATGAATAACATTCAAAACAATGTGAAAATTTTGTTAAATGCCTTTTTTGTCGCCTAACTAAAAAGTGATGAACTTATTATTAATGCTGATGTCTCTTTGTATCTTGTTTTGTGAAAATGAGAAAAAAAAGGAGGAAACACTATTTTAGTGGCGATAGATACCATTGGTCGTTACCCGTAGAACAATATAGAGGTGTTGTGTTGATATCGTTTTCAATTCGGTGGGCTGGAAGCTAAAGCCATTTAAATTCATGTGGTTGGGTTTTCTTTAATAGCAGTTAAACAACTGTTTATTGTTTTTAAAATTTAATTGATAGCCAGCGTTTTGTTTTGATTTTTCTTTTTTAAATAAAAAACGTCATTTTCTTGCAGCTTTTACACCAAGTGGCCATTTCCATCGGTTTTACCCTTTCTTGTACTTGATTTTTGTTGCAGAGCTTTTACAGTGACCGAGCGGATTGTCTGCCAATAAACAGACTATCCAGTGAGTAATGCCAGGAAGGACAGGCAGGTCATCGGAATTGACTAGCCACACAAGAACAACAAGGACGAGGTTTCACCATGCTGTCGTATTTCTTACGTCGGATGCTCTTGATCATCCCGACGTTTCTCGGTATCACCCTGCTCGTCTTCTCCATCACCCGTTTCGTGCCGGGCGGCCCGGTCGAACGCATGCTGTTGCAGGCTCAGGTCTCACAGAATGAGACCGGGCGATCCAGTGGTAGCAAGGGGGCTCAGGCGCTCTCCGATGAACAGATCGAGGAGTTGAAGGCATTTTACGGGCTGGACAAGCCCATGCTGGTCGCTTATTGGGAGTGGCTGCAGAAGCTGGCTGTGCTGGATCTGGGGGAGTCGACCCGCTACTACGAGCCAGTATGGGGTCTGATAAAGGACAAGCTTCCCGTGACGGCCTTTTTCGGGTTGGCGACCTTTCTGCTCAGTTATGCGGTATCAATACCGCTCGGGGTTGCCAAAGCCCTCAGGCATAACAGCCGCTTTGACTCTTTAAGCTCAATGCTCATTTACATGGCCTATGCACTGCCCGCTTATGTGGTGGGGATCTTCCTCATCACAGTGTTCGCCTTCCATCTGGAGTGGCTGCCCATGGGCGGTTTTCCGGGGGACGACTTTGAATACATGGAGAGCAGCTGGGATCGGGTCCGCACCGTCTTTGCCCATGCCCTTCTGCCGCTCATCGCCTACGCCATCGGGGATTTCGCCATCCTGACCATGACCATGAAAAACAGCCTGATGGAGAATCTGTCGGCGGATTATGTGCGTACCGCCGTGGCCAAGGGGTTGCCGTTTCGCAAAGCGGTCACCGACCACGCCATGCGCAACAGCCTGATCCCCATCGCAAGTCACTTGGGGTCTGTGCTCACTGTTTTCTTCGGCGGCTCCTTCCTCATCGAGACCATCTTCAACATCGACGGTATAGGCCTGCTTGGCTACGAGGCGATCGTCGAGCGGGATTACCCTACCGTCATGGGCATTCTGGCCATCACCTCCATGTTGATGCTGGTGGGCAATATCGTTTCCGATATCTGCGTGGCCCTTGTTGACCCCCGCGTGCGGTTTGGAGAGTGAACGTGAACCAGAACCAGAACTCTCTTGTCATGCCGATGCTGATATCACGCCATGTCGTTTCCGATATCTGCGTGGCCCTTGTTGACCCCCGCGTGCGGTTTGGAGAATAACCATGAACCTCAACCCGGTTACGCTGAAAAAACTCAAGCGCTTCAAGTCGATCAAGCGCGGCTACTACTCCTTTGTCATCTTCACTGCCCTGGTGGTGCTCTCCCTGCTGGCTGAGCTGCTGGTCAACAGCCGGGCACTGATGGTGAGCTATCAGGGCCAGCTCCACTTTCCCACTTACGGTGATGTGATCCCGGGCCAGCACTTCGGGCTCGATTACGAGTACGAGACCAATTACCGCCAGCTCAAGGCCAAGTTCGCAGCACAAGGCAAAGGCGACTGGGTACTGCTGCCGCTGGTGCCCTGGAACCCTTATGAACAGGACTTCAAGGAGGATGCCTATCCCCCTTACGCGCCCAGTGTGGCGGAGCGCCACTTCCTCGGCACCGACACCAGCGGTCGCGACGTGCTGGCGCGGCTGGTCTACGGCTTTCGCATCGCAATCGGCTTTGCCTTTATCGCTCTGGCGGCCAGTTACGCCATAGGGGTGACCATAGGCTGCATGATGGGGTTCCTCGGCGGGCGCTTTGACCTCCTCCTGCAACGCTTCATCGAGATCTGGTCCCAGGTGCCGTTTCTCTACGTCATCATGATCCTGGTGTCGCTGGCCAAGCCCAACTTCGGCCTCTTTGTCGGCATCAACGTGCTGTTCGGCTGGATGGGGATCACCTGGTACATGCGCACCCTCACCTACAAGGAACGGGCACGAGACTATGTGATGGCGGCGCGGGCCTTGGGGGCCACCACCAAACGCATCATCTTCAACCACATACTGCCCAATACCCTGATGATGATCGTCACCCTGGCGCCGTTTGCCGTGGTGGGCAACATCTCCACCCTGACGGCGCTGGACTATCTGGGCTTTGGTCTGGCGCCGCCGACCCCGAGCTGGGGGGAATTGCTCTCCCAGGGCATCAACAATCTGGATGCCATCTGGATTGTCAGCTCAGTGGTGGCGGCGGTGAGTCTGGTGCTGATCATGGTCTCCTTTATCGGCGAGGCGATCCGCGAGGCGTTTGACCCGCGCAAATTTACCCGTTATCAGTGATAAAGCTGGCGCCACCGCGCGTCGGCATGCGCTGGGCTACGAACAGTAATTAATGAAGGGCGGGCTGCCACCACAGGCGGTCCCGGGAGCAAGGGATAAACCCGTTATCAATCAAGACCCCCAGTGCAGGGGCTAGACTTGGAAGTCAAACATGAACAATAAAATCAAATGGATAGGTGCTCTTTTTCTACTGGTAAACGGATCCTGGGTCTGGGCCGCCAATCTGCCCGCGGATCTCAAGTGGGAGACCAATGATACTGACCCGATATTCGCGTCTCCCAAGGCGCTGCCCGGTGGTGGCATCACCATGTTTGTCGACAGCTTTCCCCTGACGTTTCGCACCGTGGGGCCGGACTCCAATGGTTCGTTCCGCTCCTATATTCTGGATAACCAGCTGCGACTCATCAGTTTTCACCCCAATACCGGCAATCCCATACCATCGCTGGCGACCCACTGGGCCATAGCGCCAGACAGCCAGACCGTCTATTTCAAGCTGGATCCGCGCGCCAAGTGGTCCGATGGCAAGCCGGTCACTGCCGATGACTACACCTTCGGCTACGAGATGATGCGCTCCAAACACATCAAAGGGCCCTGGTTCAACAACTACTACACCACGGAAGTGGTGGCGGTAGACAAAATTGATGCCCACACCATTCTGGTCAAGGCGGGCAGCCGCAAGGCCAAGCTGGACCTGCTCAACACCACCGAGCTGTGGCCCCAGCCCAAACATTATTACAAGCTCGACCCCAACTGGGTGAAAAAGTACAACTGGGCCGTGGTCCCGACCACGGGTCCCTATGTGATGAGCGAGGTCAAGAAGGGCAAGTCCATCACCTTCAGCAAGCAGCAAGACTGGTGGGCCAAAGACGATCGTTACAACCAGCACAGATTCAATATCGACACCATCAAGGTGCAGGTGATCCGGGATCACAACATAGCGTTTCGCCACTTCCTGAAGGGGGAGCTCGATACCTTCGAGATGATATTGCCCAACTGGTGGCATGAAAAAGCGGTCACGCCGGAATACAAGAAAGGGTATGTGCAGAAGGTGATGGCCATGACCGACACCAAGCAGGGGGGGCAGGGGGTACACCTCAATGTCAGTAACCCCAAACTGTCGGACGTGAATGTGCGCCTTGGCATTCAGCATGCCATGAACCTCGACAAGATGATCGAGACGGTACTGCGTGGCGACTATGACAGGGCGACCACTTTCGGCTCGGGTTTCGGTGACTTTACCGACATGTCACTGCCAAGTCGGGCTTATGATATCACCAAGGCACGGGAGTACTTCGCCAAGGGCGGCTATGGCAAGCAGGGGCCGGACGGCATCTTGCAAAACGACAAGGGCGAGCGGCTGACCCTGGCGCTCACTTACACCACCCAGGAGCACTCCAAGCGACTGACTGTGCTCAAAGAGGAAGCCAAGAAGGCGGGCCTGGATCTGGAGCTCAATCTGGTGGATGGCGCCACCGGCTTCAAGGTGATGCTGGAGAAGAAACACGAGGCAGCCTGGCTCGGTTGGGGCGGCGGCGGTCTCTATCCCCAGTATTGGGAATCCTTCCATTCGGCCAACGCCAACAAGCCCCAGACCAACAACTTGTTCAACGTGGCTGACAAGGAGCTCGACACTCTGATCGACGCTTACAACATAGAGTTCGACATGGCCAAACGGGCTAAGCTCTCACAACAAATCCAGCAGCGTATCTATGATCTCGCCATCTTCGTGCCCGGTGTACAGCTCAACTATGTGCGGGCCAGCAGCTGGCGCCATGTGATGCTGCCCGAGGTGCCTGCCACCAGAAATACCCCGGATCTGCTCTACTGGCCCATGGATGGCTACCCCCACAGCAGCGGCGGCCTGCTCTGGCTCGATCCCAAGGTGAAGGAAGAGACCCTGAAAGCCAAGGAGGCAGGAGAGGCGCTGGCGCCCATCAACCTGCTCGACAAGACCTATGCACATCATTGATGCCATTGAGAAGGGAGCGGCTGTTATGCCAACCATACAGGCTCCCATCCTCGAGGTAAGCGATCTCGAGGTGGAGTTCGCCGTCGACGACGGCAAGATAAAAGTACTCGATGGGGTCAGCTTCTCTGTGGCCCCGGGCCAGACCCTGGGGATAGTCGGCGAGTCCGGTTGCGGCAAGAGCGTCACCTCCCTCGCCATCATGGGGCTCTTGCCCAAGCCCCATGGCCAGGTAGTAGCCGGTTCCATCCGCTTTCAGGGAGAGGAGTTGCTCACCCTGGCGCCGGATCAGATGTACAAGGTTCGCGGCAACCGTATTTCGATGATCTTTCAGGAGCCGATGACGGCGCTGAACCCGGTGCAGACGGTCGGTGATCAGCTGATGGAAGTGTTTCGCCTCCACAGGCCTGAGTACAGCAAGGTCCAGCGCAAGGAAGCGGCTATCGCCATGCTGCAAAAGGTGGGCATACCTGAGCCAACCCAGCGCTTTGCCGTCTACCCCCACAATCTGTCGGGTGGTATGCGTCAGCGGGTGATGATTGCCATGGCGCTCTCTTGCGAGCCGGACCTGCTCATCTGTGACGAGCCAACCACGGCGCTGGATGTGACCATCCAGGCCCAGATCCTGGAGCTGATGAAAGAGCTGCAGGCCCAGACGGGCATGGCCATCATTTTCATCACTCACGACCTTGGTGTGGTGGCGGAGCTGTGCGACGAGGTGGTGGTGATGTACGCCGGCCGGGCGGTGGAGCAGGCCGATGTCTTTGAGCTGTTTGACAGTCCGCGCCATCCCTATACTCATGGTCTGATGAGCTCAATCCCTCGGCTGGAAGATGTGCCCAAGAGCCTGCTAAAGACCATCAAGGGTCAGGTGCCCGCCCTGCACGAGATGCCGGCCGGGTGTCGTTTTTCCAATCGCTGCCCACACGCCACCGAGCTCTGTGTGATCGCCATTCCGGCGACCGAACAGCTCAATCCCCGCCATGGGGTTGCCTGTCACCATTGGAAGGGGCTGGCCGTATGAACACGCTTTTATCCGTGCGGGATTTGAAACAGCATTTTCGGCTGGGCGGTGGCTTTTTGCGCAAGCACTACACCGTTTATGCGGTGGATGGCATCAGTTTCGATCTGAAACAGGGGGAGACGCTTGGGCTGGTAGGGGAGTCAGGTTGTGGCAAGTCCACCCTGGGTCGTTCCCTGCTCAAGCTGTTCGAGCCGACTGCCGGCACCATCAGTTTCGAGGGACGGGATATCACCCAGCTCTCGCCCAGAGAGATGCGTTCCCTGCGCCAGGAGATGCAGATGGTGTTTCAGGATCCTGTAGAATCCCTCAATAGCCGCCATACGGTGGGCCAGATCCTGGAAGAGCCCTTCATCATCCACGGCAAGGGCGACAGCCAGCAGCGGCGAGAATGGGTATTGGCGCTGCTGGACAAGGTCGGTTTGCCGAAAAGTGCGGTGGATCGCTACCCGCACGAGTTCTCCGGCGGCCAGCGTCAGCGCATCGGCATCGCCCGCGCCATCGCCCTCAAGCCCAAGCTGCTGGTGTGCGACGAGGCCGTATCGGCCCTTGATGTGTCGGTGCAGTCCCAAATCGTCAATCTGTTGCTCAACCTGCAGCGGGAGATGAACCTCGCCATCATCTTCATCGCCCACGACCTGTCGGTGGTGAAACACATCTCGGATCGCATTGCCGTCATGTATTTAGGAAGGATTGTCGAGCTGGCGGATGCGCAAACCCTCTACCTGTCCCCTCGCCATCCCTATACCCAGGCGCTGATCTCGGCCATTCCGGTACCGGATCCGCGACGTCGCAACCAGCGCATCCTGCTGACCGGCGATGTACCTTCTCCCATATCGCCGCCCAGCGGTTGCCACTTTCATCAACGCTGCCCCCATGCCACGGATCTGTGCCGCAATACGGCGCCGAGCCTGCAGATTTGTGATGGGGATGCCCATGAGGTAGCTTGCCACACCCCCTTGCCGGTGGCTGAGGCGGTGCCGTTGGGAAAGGCGGTGTGATGTCGCTGCCGGCGTCACAGCTGGAAGGCAGGGAAGAGAAGCAATAAAAAAATGGGGCCTGTGGGCCCCATCTTCATGGTTGGAGTTCAGGTTTGGCCGTGGAACATCTGGCCAGGGCAGGACAGCGGCCCCGACAGGGGGGGGCTGTTGTACGGATTATAATGTGTGTAATTTTACTACTTTTAATGTACTTCCCTGATGCATCAGGCACCGTAACGGAAGTAGTACTCACGGGTTGACGGGGCGTAGGTGTCTTTCTCTACGGCGCCTTTTTTGCTGGTTGCACCCTTAAGGTGGAACAATACTGCCAGGTTCTCAAACATATATTCACCTCATCGCTCTGTTATCTAATTGTTTTTTGTGACCTGAGTCACAATTCGATCCTATGGCCTTATGTGATATGGATCAACTTTTTGAGTGGTAAAGTTACATAAATCATGGAAAAGGTTTTCAAACCCAGTTCTGTTCATGGAGACGGTTTCAGAGACATGCATCGCCGGATGGCGGTATTGGGATGCTCAAGCAGATGAAGGGTGGGTGGATCAAAGAAGGGGGGGGGGAGATGTTCCGATCCAGCTCCTCGGGAGTGTGCTGGCACGGCAGGTGACGGTTGCAAAAAAATACCCCGCACTGGGCGGGGTATAACTCATAGGGGGCAGCGGGCTCAACCTATTCTGCGAAAGATCAGAGGCCGACTCCCGCTGATGAGCTTGCAGGTTTACTTGGCCGGGATCTGTTCCAGCACATGGACCAGCAGCTGCCAGAAGCGCTCGACAGCCGGGATATGTACCTTCTCGTCCGGTGAGTGGGCGCCACGAATGGTCGGACCGAAGGAGACCATGTCCCAGTCCGGGTAGGCGCTCTTGAACAGGCCGCACTCCAGGCCAGCGTGGATCACCATGACGTTGGGCATCTCGCCGAACAGGGTCTGGTAGCTGTTGCGTACTAGTGCCATGACGGGGGAGTCCACATCCGGCGCCCAGCCAGGATAAGCACCGGTAAATTCGCAGCTGGCACCGGCCAGATTGAACAGGGAGCGAGTCATCTGCTCGACGCTCTCGCGACCGGAGTCGATGAGGGAGCGGATCAGGCACTGCACATAGATCTCACCTTCGAGCGTCTTGATGACGCCCAGGTTGGTGGAGGTCTCGGTGACGCCCGGGATGGCATCGCTCATGCGGATAACGCCGTTCGGGCAGGCCATCAGGGCGTCCAGCAGACGGGCCTGCAGGGTCTCGCTCATCAGTCTGGCCGGCTTGTCTTGAGCCGTGAGCAGCACTGTCAGGTTGGCTTCGGTGGCGGTCAGTTCGCTCTGGTAGATACCGGCGTAGCGATCGACCAGGGCCTTGAATTCATTGACGTGAGCAGTGGGCACCAGCAGCTTGGCACGGGCTTCACGCGGAATGGCGTTGCGCAGGGTGCCGCCATGGATCTCGGCCAGACGCACGCCCAGTGGCTCGGCAGCCTTGAGCAGGCGTACCAGCAGCTTGTTGGCGTTGCCACGACCGCGGTGGATGTCAACGCCGGAATGACCGCCACGCAGCCCCTTCACCTGCAATTCAAACCCTTCACCTTCGGTAGTGGCTACCAGCTCCAGCGGGAAGCGAATATTGGCATCCACGCCACCGGCGCAACCCATGTAGACCTCACCATCCTCTTCCGAGTCGGTGTTGAGCAGAATTTCGCCTTCCAGCCAGCCTGCTTCCAGTCCGAATGCGCCCGTCATGCCAGTCTCTTCGTCTGTGGTCAGCAGCACTTCCAGCGGGCCATGCTTGAGGCTCTTGTCGGCCAGCACGGCCAGGCAGCCGGCCATGCCCATGCCGTTGTCGGCACCGAGGGTGGTACCGCGGGCCGTCACCCAGTCACCGTCTATATAGGCATCGATGGGATCTTGGGTGAAATCATGCCGGGTGTCGGCGTTGGCCTGGGGCACCATGTCGATATGGGCCTGCAGCACCACACCCTTGAGGTTCTCCATCCCGGGGGTGGCCGGCTTTTTGATGATGATGTTGCCCACGGCATCTTGCTTGACCGCCAGACCTTCCTCTTGGGCCCACTGCATTATCCAGGCGCTTAAGCGGGCTTCGTGCTTGGAAGGGTGGGGAATGGAGCAGATCTGCTCGAAGAAATGCCAAATCAGTTTGGGAGAGAGAGAACTAAGCTGTGCCACGTCGGGACTCCTTACCAGCAAGGAAAATGATTGGGCCCCATCAACGGGCCGGGGAAGAGGATAACGATAATACAGTCAATCACACAAAAATGTGAGCGAACAGCGCAAATTGCGGGCGACTTGTGCTGACAATCTGGCGCTTCACAGCGTGCAGCCGATGTGTGAGTGACCAGACCCAGCACAAAAGAAATTATGTGATGCACATCACAAAAACATTGTGTTTATGGCGCCGGCTGGTAAATTAGTGACCGTGGTTCGCCACCCGTCAGGATGACGAGGAGTGCCTCCAGGGAACCGAAGCAAAGCAAGTGCGCCTCCATGGAACCGAGTATCTGTTCAAGGATTTGAGCCCGCATTAAAGGTACGTAACTTGTTAAGCAATCAGGAGTTTTACTATGTCCGGCAGCAATTCAACCTATTGGTTTGCCCAATCACTTTATACCCAGGGTTATAGCTACCCGAATCCCTTCGCTTACCGCTAAGCCAGGGGTGCCCCACAGGGGCAACACGCAAGATGCAGCAGCAGGTGAGCGAGGAATCTATCCTCCCCCTGCTATTTTTTTATCTGCAATTGGCGCCAGCGTCTGGTTATGCAGCGCGTGTGGCAGGCCAAAGCCGGATGGTGCGAGCGGGATGATGCAGTTTTTTCCTGCATTTCGCATACGTTTGCCAGTCAATTTATCCGCAAACGGTGCTATCATTCCGGCCCAACAGCCTGTCTGGGGTCTTACCTCCAAACGACATGGCCGCCAGCTATGCCCATCCCGCTTTCATTGAATCCGTTTTTGCTGCCGAGGTTCCAGCCCTGAGGCAGCCAACGTGCAAGCCGAATTCGGGAGACAGAGGCGCCAGCATTGACTCAGCCGCGCGTGAACGCGAGGCGATTATTTTTTAAGTAATTGTTTTATATAACTCTTCGAGATCGATAACATGCCGAAAAAATTCTACGTCTCATGGGATAACCTGCAACGTGAAGCGCGCCGTCTGGCCCGTCGTCAACTGCCTGTCAGCCAGTGGAAAGGGATCATAGCGGTTAGCCGTGGTGGTCTGGTGCCCGCCGCGCTGATGGCTCGCGAACTTGGCATCCGTAATGTCGAAACCCTGTGCATCTCCAGCTATGACCACAACAACCAGCGTGATCTGGTGGTGGTGAAGGCTGCCACCACCGCAGGTGATGGTGAAGGCTGGCTGGTGGTGGACGATCTGGTGGATACCGGTGGCACTGCCAAGGCAATCCGCGATCTCTATCCCAAAGCCAAGTTCATCACCATCTTCGCCAAGCCGATGGGTGAGCCGCTGGTGGATGATTTCGAGGTCGCCATTCCGCAAGACACCTGGATTGAGCAGCCATGGGATATGGCGCTGGAGTTCGCCCATCCAATCTGCGACGAAGAGTAATCACCACACAGGGCTCCCATCCGGAGCCCTGTTTTTTTGTGGTGTAACTGGCTGCCTGGCGTGAAAAGTGGTTAAGATGGGACCAATGCCTGACAGTATGAGTAATCGCTTTGGACTTGAATGATGACCTTAACCTGACCGAAAAGCTTTTCACCCGGGTAAAGAAGGTGCTGGAGACGTCTGAAATCTCCAACAGCAGCCCTGTGGAAGAGCAAGATGCCAATCTGGACGAGACCTTTATCGACGGCTCCATGTCGTCACACTGGTATCGTCTGCTGCGCCGACCCACCTGGGCCTGGCAGGGGGCGGATCCGGTCGAAGTGGAACAGACCCTGGCCTGCATCGCCATGGGAAAGGGTGAGCGTACCCACGAGCGTTACCTGGATACCATCAAGGGATATGTGCCCGGAAACTGGATCTACGAGTGGAGTCTGCTGGCTGGCAGTTACTTCAAGCAGGGGCGGGCACTCGCGGAGCAAGGTGACTCGGCGGCAGCCCTCAAAGACCTGCTCAAGGCTGTACGCTACTACTCCATCGCCAGCTATCCCCATCTCAAGAATGACGAGTTGGCCGATCAGGCTCAGCTGCTCTGCAACATGGCTTACCGCGAGGCGGGCCGTCTGTTCAAGGTCCCCCTCAAAGAGATACAGGTGCCATTTCGTGGCAAGAGCATTCAGGGCTATCTGCATCTGCCGACCATCGACAAACCCGTGCCTCTGGTCATCGTCAGCGGTGGCATCGATTCCTTGCAGGTCGATTTCCTCAGCCTTTACCTCAAGTATCTGGAACCCAACGGCATCGGCATGCTGTCGCTGGATATGCCGGGCATCGGCTATGCCGAACACTGGCCGCTGGTGCAGGACACCAGTCGCCTGCATCAGGCAGTGTTGAACCATCTTTCCGAGGTTGCCTGGGTCGATCATCAGCGCATCGCCATGGTGGGCTTTCGTCTGGCGGGCAATGTGGCGGCACGGCTGGCCTTCATCGAACCGTTCAAACTCAGAACCGTCGTCTGCATCGGTGCCGGCGTCAATCAGGTGTTCACCAATCAGGAGATGTTTGCCCGCTGCCCGCGCATGATGCGCGACGGACTGGCGAACCGCCTTGGGGCCGATGCGGCTCAGTGGGAGTTGCTGCGCACCAAGTGCCAGGTATTTTCACTCAAGACGCAAGGATTACTGGGGACTCGCACTTCCGTGCCGATATTAAGTATCGGACACAAGAAAGATTTTATTTGCCCCGAGCAAGATGTACGGGCGTTGGCAGCCGCCAGCCACAATGGCAAGGCGGTGGTGTTCGACAAACAACCCTTGCTGGAGGTGTACGACGAGGCGTTGAAAGAGATGATCGATTGGCTTAAAAAACACCTATGCACATGATGTAGCGCTAAAAACATAACGTCACCCAGGTGATGTGGCTTGTTCAACAGGGAGGTTAACATGTCAGAAAGAGTGACCTACAAGCGACTGCTGAGGCAGTTTGCCGCGATCGGCCCCTATTTACGTGAGGACCTGTGTGAAGAGGGCCGTTACCGTTTCGACTGTCTTTCCGTCTGTGTCAGTGCCAAGCCGGCACCGGACAAGCGGGAGTTCTGGGGCTGGTGGCTGGTGCTGGAACAGCAGGATCGCAGCTTCAGTTATCACTATCAGGTCGGTTTCTACAATGCAGAAGGGGAGTGGATCAACAAGCCGCTGCCCAAGAAGCACCAGGCAGAAGTCGAGCGAACCCTCAACCGCTTCTACAAGCTCATCAGTGACAAGCTCACCTTGCTGGAGTGCCAGCTGGCCCCTGCCGAGCAGGTGACCAACGAGCTGACGGTCACCGCCGCCTGATGATCTTGTGCCCTGCGAGTTGTCCATTCACTCGCAGGGCCATCTTTTCCACACTGCTTTCCTCCACTCACACACTCTCTCTTTAGTCCCTGTTGCAAGGCAACCATGTCTGGCCCCTTCCTTTATCCGAGTACAGCTCGCGGGCTTAATTGCCTTGCAGGGCAACAGGGCCGTGGGTATAAAGGGATTCCTAATTTTTCAGCCTTCTTGCTCCCATGGAAAACAGAACCATAGTCGTCAAACTGGGCACCAGCGTGCTCACAGGGGGATCCTCCCAGCTTAACCGTGCCCACATGGTGGAGCTGGTCAGACAGTGTGCCGCCTTGCATCGTCACGGCCACAGAGTCGTGGTGGTCACCTCGGGGGCCATTGCTGCCGGGCGTGAACATCTGGGCCACCCTCCGCTGGCGCCGACTCTGCCCAACAAGCAGATGCTGGCGGCGGTAGGCCAGACCCAGCTCATCCGGGTATGGCAGGACTTGTTCAACCTCTATGGGCTGCATATCGGTCAGATGTTGCTGACCCGCGCCGATCTGGAGGACAGGGAGCGTTACCTCAACGCTCGCGATACGCTGCGAACCCTGCTCGATCATCGCATCATTCCCGTCATCAACGAGAACGACGCCGTGGCAACAGCCGAGATCAAGGTGGGGGACAACGACAACCTCTCGGCTCGTGCCGCCATCCTGGCTGATGCCGATCTGCTGATCCTGCTGACCGATCAGACAGGCTTGTTTACTGCCGATCCGCGCAGCAACCCTGATGCACAGCTGATAGAAGAGGTGCAGACCATAGACGACACGCTGCGCAAGTTGGCGGGTGGCAGTGTCGGCGGGCTCGGCACGGGTGGCATGGCAACCAAGCTGCAGGCGGCCGACGTGGCGCGCCGTGCCGGGGTCAAGGTGGTGATCGCTACCGGCCAGATGCCCGAAGTGATAGGTCGTCTCGCCAGAAGTGAGCGTATCGGAACCCTGTTCCCGGCGCTCGCTTCCCCGCTGGAGGGACGCAAGAGCTGGATTTTGGCCGGCCCGCCCCCGCACGGTGAAGTCCAGGTCGATCAAGGCGCTGTTGCCGCCATGCAGGACAAAGGCTCCAGCCTGCTGCCCAAGGGGATCGTCTCCGTGAAGGGCGACTTCGTCCGGGGCGACGTGGTGCGCATTCTCGACCCCAAAGGCGTCGAGCTGGCGCGGGGCATCTGTCGCTATGATCACGTCGAGCTCAACAAGCTGCGCGGCGTGCATTCGGACAGCATCGAGCAGGTATTGGGTTACGGCTATGGGGCCGTGGCCATTCACAGAGATGATATGGTACTGCTCTAAGGCCGTTCGATAGAACGGGATAAATGGTCCATTCGCAGAGACGATATGGTACTGCTCCAGGGTGGTACCCAGAGTCGAGAGACAAAGGGATTAGGTTATGAGTCTGGAAAAAATGGGGCAGGCGGCCCGTGAAGCCGCCTATCAGCTGGCGACCATCAGTACGGCGCAGAAAAACCGGGCGCTGGCTGCTATTGCCGACGAGCTGGAAGCACGCAGCAGCCAGATCCTGGCTGCCAACGAGAAAGATATTGCGGCGGGCCGCGAGGCAGGCCTCTCCGAGGCCATGCTGGATCGCTTGCTGCTCAACCCGGCACGCCTTGCTGGGATAGTGGCCGATGTGCGCAAGGTGATCACCCTGGATGATCCGGTCGGTGCCGAGATAGATTGCCGGGTGCTGGAAAACGGCCTGCGCCTCTCCCGCCGTCGGGTGCCCATCGGCGTCATCGGCGTCATCTACGAGGCGCGCCCCAATGTGACCATAGATATCGCCAGTCTCTGCCTCAAGACAGGCAACGCCAGCATACTGCGTGGCGGTCGCGAGACCTTCCACTCCAATCTGGAACTGGTGCGGGTGATCCAGACCGCGCTGGCTGCATCCGGCTTGCCTGCCGAGGCGGTACAGTACATCGACAATCCGGATCGGGCGCTGGTGGGCGAGCTGCTGCGTCTCGATCGCTATGTGGACATGATCATCCCCCGTGGCGGCGCCGGGTTGCACAAGATGTGCAAGGAGAACAGCTCCATCCCCGTCATCATCGGTGGTTTTGGCATCAGCCATGTCTTCGTGGATGAGAGTGCCGATCCGGTGCGCTCATTGGCAGTCATCGAGAATGCCAAGGTGCAGCGCCCCTCGGCCTGCAATGCCCTCGATACCCTGCTGGTGCATGAGAAAATTGCGGCGAGCTTCTTGCCGCAGCTGGTCCGCCTGATGAACGAGCGCCAGGTGACCTTGGTGGCCGCTCCCAACGCCATGTCACTGCTGGCTGGTGCCGATAACCTGTGCGAAGCAGGCCCGGAAGACTTCGATACCGAGTGGCTGGGGTTGACCCTGGGGATCAAGCTGGTGGCGGACGTGAACGAGGCGCTGGCCCACATGCGCGAGCACAATGCCGGTCACTCCGATGCCATCCTCACCAATGATCTCGCCAATGCGGAGCGTTTCGTAAACGGCGCCGGTTCGGCTGCTGTCTACGTCAACGCCTCCACCCGTTTCACTGACGGTGGCCAGTTTGGCCTGGGTGCCGAGGTGGCGGTGTCGACCCAGATGCTGCATGCCCGCGGCCCCATGGGGTTGACCGAACTGACCAGCTACAAATGGGTGGGATTGGCGGACTATCTGATCCGCGCCTGATAGCACAACCAGAACGCATTGCATGATGCCGACCATGGTCGGCATTTTTGTGCTTTTTTCTTGCGCCCCATCAGGGGCTTGCATATAACTATCCAGCAGGCTGTGGCGATATTTTGCACACTGCGCTACCAACAAAAACGGGAGCAGATTCAAGGATGAAGCAAACAGATTGGATAAAGCGATTTGGTGCGCTCTGGTTGAGCTTGCCGCTCCTGTTCGGAGCGATTTTTTTCAGTGCCAGCAGCCACGCCAGTTGGGATCAGGATCTCTATCGTCAGCTTGGGTTGGCAGGCAAGCTCGACAAGCAGGTGTTTCGCAAGGCCATCGACAGTTACCAGAGCGTGCGCCACAAGCGCAAACCCATCCTCACCATCATTGATTACACCAAGCCCTCGACCCAGCGCCGACTGTTCGTGATCGACGTGAAACGCCACAAGTTGCTCTACCACACCTGGGTCAGCCATGGTCGCAATTCAGGTGAGCTGGCCGCTCGCCAGTTTTCCAATCAGCTGAATTCCAGGCAGAGTTCTCTCGGTGTCTATCGCACCGCCGAGACCTATCAGGGAAAGCACGGCTATTCACTGCGTCTCGATGGCCTGAGCCCGGGCAAGAACTGCAATGCCCGCAAGCGGGCAATTGTGGTGCACGGGGCCAGCTATGCCAGCCCGCAGCATCTGCGCAAATATGACAAACTGGGTCGCAGTTGGGGCTGCCCTGCGCTGCCCAAGGAGCTGTCCAGAGCCATCATAGACACCATCAAGGGTGGCAGCGTCATCTACGCCCACGGTTGAGCGCGTTTCTGAAAGAGATAAGGCCAGCAGAGTGCTGGCCTTGGTTCGTTGATTGGCGATGGAAGGGTTAGCGGACAACCAGCACGGGGCAGGGGGCGTGGCGCACCACTGACTCGGCGACACTGCCCACCAGCAGGTGGCTGAGGCCGGAACGGCCATGGCTGCCCATGACCACGAGATCAACCTTGTTCTCTTTTGCCTGAATGACGATTTCGTCGGCGGCGCGGCCGAAGCGTACTTCGAAGCTGGCCGCAATGGGCAGGGTGGCAACCAGCTCTTTCAACTGGGTCTTGGCCTGGCGTTCCATTTCGTGGGTGATCTCGACAGCGGTCATGTGCAGGATTTTGTAGCTGTCGAAACCATGCAATTGATCCACCACATGGATCAGCTTGAGCTCGGCCTGATGGCTCTGGGCCATGAACACCGCATAGTCGAGCACTGACTGGGACATCTGGGAAAAATCGACGGGGCAGAGCAGGGTTTTGATGGATGGCATGTGAAGGCTCCCCTATGGTTGGGTTACTAATGAATCTTATTGTCAATAATACCCATTCAGAGGGCAATAACCCTCGACTCGCTCGCAAAACAGGGAAAAAGAGGTGATTCGGTTCGAGATCCCCATATCATGTGGTATGGCTTTGGTGTACTCATCGCGCAGGCTGATCCGCCCGATGAGCGCATCGCCACCGAGGAAATGGTGAATCATGGTTCGTCTGCTGCTTTCGTTGCTGCTTCTCTTGTTTTGCTTGCCTGGCAGGGCCGACCCTTTGCATGTCTATTGCGATGACTGGCCCGGCTTTTGCCAGCCCGATGGGCGGGGCATCTATCTGGATATCGTCGGTGCCATCTATCAGCCCCATGGTTATGAGGTCGTCCCGCACATAGTGCCCTACAAGCGGGCGCTGGCGGTGGTGGCGCAGAAGGGGGGCGACATGGCGATGGGGGTCTATCGGGACGAGGTCAACGGTGTACGCCAGCCGGACTATCCCGCCTCTGCCGACGATCTGACTGTGCTCATGCTCAAGAAGTGGCAACCCCAGTGGCTGGGTGAAAACAGTCTGAAAGGGCAGGGAGTGCTGTGGCTGAGGGGCTGGGCCTTCGACAAGTACATCCCGGTCTCCATGCGCTGGTACGAGATTGACAGCCACGACATGGCGTTGCAACTGCTGTCCAAGGAGCGTTACCGCTACTACCTGACCGCCGGTGTGCTCTATTCAGCCGACTCCATTCCCGCCAACATGAATCGTACCTTCCTGCGCTGGATCCCGACCTACCCCATCTTTGCCGATACCGAGCGAGGGGCCCGCCTGCAGCAACTCTGGGATCAGGGCATGGTGCGCCTGATCCGCAGCGGCACCCTGGCCGAGATCTATCGACGTTATCAGCTCCATGATTACTATCGCGGTTTTATCAAGGAGCTGGAGCAAAGAGTCGAGCCAAGCGGTAACTGATGCAACTATAGAGGGAAAAGGAGTGAAGTAACTCATTCTCTGGTCGATAGAAAGATAAATCCATCGAAAATCCAGGGAGATAACATGCAAGTGCCCCTTCCATCAGCCGCTATCGGCCGCAGCGATACAGCTTCTACAGGCAGCCGTGCATCTGGCGACCCTCAAAGCAGAATTGCTCAATTAGAAGCAAAATCGGCAAAGATTAGGGAACAGATAAAAGCACTCACAGACAAGAAAGATGAGAGCGCGGCAGCGGATCCCCAATCAGCGAAAGCACAGCAAGAGCAGATCAAAGCCCTGCAACAACAACTGGAACTGATCATGGCGGAAATTGCTCGTCTGCAGGCGGAAGCCGCCAAGAAAGAGGAGCCGGCCCACAAGCGTCCAGAAGCTCCCGCTGCCGTCAATTCTGACAACTTGCCAATGAACAGCACATTTTCCATTACGGTTTGACTGTTCGTCACAGCGCCACGGCTCAGGACTGACATTATCCCTTCATCAACTGGTCGTAGAGGATAACGTTGATCGAGGCGCCAGGTTCATGCAGCCTTGCTGTGTAGTCACATAGACTAGATGCTTATTTTCCCTCTTATCCCTTGGCCCTCAGGCGCTTGGCCAGCCGGTCATAGAGGATCACATTGACCGAGGCGGCCAGGTTCATGCAGCCCTGGGTCGGGACATAGATCACCTCTTTCACCGCTGCGAAGCGGGCGGGATCCAGGGTGCCATCCTCGGGACCGAAGATGTAGAAGGCACGTTCAGGGTGGACATAATCTGGCAACGAAGTGGCCCCCTCGATAAGATCCACCAGCACAGGGGTGCAGCCGGTCGGCACAAAGTCCAGCAGCGCTTCGACTCCGAGCAGGGGGATCTTGTCCACCATCTGCTTGGTATCGGTAGCAAAACGGCGTGCCAGCTCGAAGCGGTTGCCCGTGTAGTAGACCTCGTCCGCCCCGTAGCAACCGGCGGCACGCATTACGGCCCCCACGTTCTCCGGTGACTTGGGATTGACCAGTCCGATGCAGCAATACGGGGATGCGTCCTCTGTTGGTGACTGTGGATGGGTTTGTCCCTCACAGCCGTAATCCGACACTTTCATCTCTCTCTCCTCTGTGGCGGGCGCATTATAAGCGGCACTCGCCCGCCCGCACATGAAAAGTGGCGCACATAGACGAGAAACCCGTCGCAGCTTGCCCGGTGATTTTTTGTGGCTGACCCGACATTTCTTGCACGAGAGGATGGCGGGAAAACGTTTTTCGGAAATAATAGACAAACGTTTGTAACTGGATGTTTGTCTATGACTGAGCGTGAACAAGAGATCCTCGCCCTGCTGCGCCAGGATCCCATGATTGCCCAGCAGGAGCTGGCGGATCGCCTCGGCATCAGCCGCTCGGCGCTGGCGAGCCATATCTCCAGCTTGATGCGGCAGGGCTATGTGCAGGGGCGGGGCTATGTGCTGCGGGAAGGCCCCTACGCCGTGGTGATCGGCGGCGCCAATATGGATATCTGCGGCTGCAGTCATGACAACCTGCGTATCGGCGATTCCAACCCCGGCAAGGTGCGCACCTCCGCCGGCGGTGTGGGGCGCAACATCGCCGAGAACCTGGCACGGCTCGGTACCGACACCCGGCTGCTGACCGCGGTGGGCAACGATCAGTACGGTCATCATCTGCTGGAAGTGAGCCAGCGCGCCGGCGTTGATGTGCGCCAGGTGCTGGTGCTGGAGGGGCAGGCCACCTCCTGTTACCTCAGCCTGCACGATGGCAGCGGCGAGATGAGCTGCGCCGTCAACGACATGGCAATCATCGACCAGCTCACACCGGCCCGGCTTACCCCGCTCACCGGTTTCCTTGGCGCGGCTCGGCTCTGGGTGCTCGACACCAACCTCGCCACCCACACCCTGGACTGGCTGTTCGAGCGCCAGGGTGAGCACATCATCTTCGTCGACACCGTCTCTGTGGCCAAGGTGGAGAAGATCCGCCCCTGGCTGCACCGGATCCACACCCTCAAGCCCAACCGCAGCGAGGCCGAGCAGCTGTGCGGCTTCACCATTGCCGGGCCCGATACCTGGCCCATGGCGGCAGCCTGGTTCCACCGCGCCGGGGTGCAGCGGCTGTTCCTGAGCCTCGGCGATCAGGGGATTTTCTACAGCGACGGGGAGTGCCAGGGCCATCTGCCCGTGCTCGGCAGCCCGGTCGTCAACGTGACCGGCGGCGGTGATGCCTTCATGGCTGGGCTGGCCCACGCCTGGTTGCAGGAGAGCGACATGACCGATACCACCCGCTTCGCCCTCGGCTGCGCCGCCCTCACCGTCAATTGTTCCGATACCGTCTTTTCCGGCCTATCCAAGGCCGCCGTTGAACGCATGCTGGAGGAGTACCCATGTTGAACGCTTACCTCGATATCCAACCTGAAGTCGCCGCTGCCCTGGCCGCCGGCAAACCTGTCGTTGCCCTGGAGTCCACCATCATCTCCCACGGCATGCCCTATCCGCAGAACGTGGAGACGGCGCGCCAGGTAGAGCAGGTGGTGCGGGACAACGGCGCCGTGCCGGCTACCATCGCCATCATCGATGGCCGCCTCAAGGTGGGTCTGGATGAGGGGGCGCTGGAGGCGCTGGGCCGAGCCGGCCACGCCGCCACCAAGTGCAGCCGCCGCGACATCCCCTTCGTGCTGGCCAACAAGGGGCTGGGGGCGACCACGGTGGCCTCCACCATGATCATTGCCGCCATGGCCGGGATCCGGGTGTTCGCCACCGGCGGTATTGGCGGCGTGCACCGCGGCGCCCAGGAGACCTTTGACATCTCCGCAGACCTGCAGGAGTTCGCCCAGACCCCGGTGGCCGTGGTGTGTGCCGGTGCCAAGTCGATCCTCGACATCGGCCTGACCCTGGAGTACCTGGAGACTCAGGGTGTACCCGTCATCGGTTATCAGACCGAGGAGTTGCCCGCCTTCTACACCCGCGAAAGCGGCTTCAAGGTGGATTACCGCCTCGAGAGCCCGGCGGCGATCGCCGAGGCGTTGCGTCTGAAGTGGGAGCTTGGGCTGGCCGGTGGCGCCGTGGTCACCAACCCGATCCCGACCCAGTTCGCCATGCCCAAGGCCGACATAGATGCCGCCATTGCCCAGGCGCTGCGGGAAGCTGACGAGCAGGGGGTCAAGGGCAAGGCATCCACCCCCTTCCTGCTGGCGCGGGTGTGCGAGCTGACCGGCGGCAACTCGCTGGCGGCCAATATCCAGCTGGTGCTGAACAACGCTGCGCTGGGGGCGCGTATTGCCGCCAGCCTGTAACGACTCGCGGTGAATGCAAAAGAGGGCCTCTTGGCCCTCTTTTCTATTTCGGCTCTGTGATCGCCCGGTGGATTATTGCAATACCAGCCGACCATGCAGCGGCTGCACGGGCCTGTTGTTGGGGTGGTGCATCACCGCCTTGAAGGCATCGATCTGGGCTTGGCTCACCTGCACCGGCTGCTTCATCACCAGCCAGCGCACCCCTTCCGAGCAGGGTGGAGTGGTCAGCGAACCGCTGAAGCGGTAGTAGTCGCGATTGGCTGGCAGCAGCAGCTCGGCCGAAAGTGGCGCCTTGAGGGCGTGGATCTCGCCCGTTTTCGCTGGCAACTGATCCCAGGCCCGGGTCAGCACCGGATTGGCCTTGCCCGCTTCGAACATCAGGGCCAGCACGGCGATCTCGCCCTTGGCATTGGTGTGCACCAGGTGCCCCTCCAACGGATAGGATTTGCCCTTGATGAGGTTTTCACTGGGAGCGTGGAAGTGGAACTGCTTGAGCTCGAAGCGCATGCCATCGAGCATCAAGGTACTGCCCGGGGCATAGCCGACTTGTACTGTATGGCCATTGTTGACCAGGGTTTTACCGCCCGCCAGATAGTGGAACTGCAGTGGAGCCAGCTTGGCGTCTACCAGACCGTCGAGGTCTATCGGCGACTGGTTGCTGCCTGCACACTGGCCAAATTCCGGCGTCAGTTTGGCCCATTGTGCCGGCCCTGCCTCACCGCTGTACTCCCAGTGCGGGGTGGCAGCGAAGACGGCGGGGCAGAGCAACAGAGAGCAGGCCAACAGAGACTTTCTCATCATACATCCTTATCGTGATTGAAAAGCACAGCCATCCGCTTCCTTAATAAGTGAAGGAACAGTGGATGGCATTATCTAAAATGCGGGATACAGAATGTTAGACAGTATTTTTATTATTAACAGCCGTATGACAGATCATATTTATTATGCATATAAAATGGATCTAATTAACAGGTGGCTGCCACTGCATATTGAATAATCGCTTTATTCAATGACAGCAATCTAATTAATCGGCTGTTGTTGTGGATGAATTTGTTCATAATTCAACCATCGAAATTCAGCTCTTTTTTGCCTCGCAAGTCCCCGCCACCAGTCCGTCTGAAATATAATAATTCATTGTTTTTATTGTGGTTTTGTTGGTCTCGTTTGATCTTGAGCAAATAATACACAAGCGTTCCCGGTCAGGCTGAGGTTGCTGTTATGCACAGCCACAAGGGAGAGAGAAAAATGAATAAATATTATTTGTTGCTGGCGTTGGGCTTGCCGGGGATGGGGTGGGCAGTCGAACCGATCCAACCTGTCGAGGCAGCCAAGGTGGGATCGCCAGAGAAAGTCGAGCTGGGCAAGATGTTGTTCTTCGAGCCGAGGCTCTCCAAATCCGGCGCCATCTCCTGCAACTCCTGCCATAACCTGGCGACCGGCGGCGTGGACAATCAGGTCAGCTCCCTCGGTCACAAGTGGAAAGAGGGACCGATCAACTCCCCCACAGTGCTCAACTCCAGCCTCAACTTCGTGCAGTTCTGGGATGGCCGCGCCAAGGATCTGAAGGCGCAGGCGGCAGGCCCCATCGAAAATCCGCTGGAGATGGCCTTCACCCACAAGCTGGCGGTGGATACCCTGCATACCCTGCCCGAATATCGCAGCCGTTTCAGTGCCGTCTACGGCAAGGCGGACTTTGGCATCGATGAGGTGACAGACGCCATCGCCGCCTTCGAAGAGACTCTGGTCACCCCCAACGCGCCGTTCGATCGCTGGTTGAAGGGAGACGGCAAGGCGCTGACGGCGCAGCAGTTGAAGGGCTATCAGCTGTTCAAGGAGAAGGGCTGCACTGCCTGCCACAACGGGGTGGCCATCGGTGGCAACTCCTATCAGAAGATGGGGCTGGTCAAGCCGTTCAAGACCGACAACCCGGCCCAGGGCCGTGGCGGCGTGACGGGCGAGAAGCAGTTCATCGGCTGGTTCAAGGTGCCGACCCTGCGCAATATCGAGCTGACCTACCCCTATTTCCACGATGGTTCAGTCTGGGATCTGAAGGAGGCGGTGCAGATAATGGCGGACATCCAGCTGGGCCAGGCGTTGAGCGAGCAGGAGGCCGACGACATGACCGCCTACCTCAAGAGCCTGACCGGCAAGCAGCCCCGGATAGTGCTGCCGATCCTGCCGCCCTCCCGACCCGATACCCCCAGGCCTCAGGTCAAGAGCTGACCGGGTCGTGAGTCTGAATCCAGGCGGGGCTGAGGCCCCGCTTTTTCATGGCTCTATCTCTCTGATAACACAGCCAAAGTACCGTATTCAGCATAATGACAAGGGGATGACAATCCCCCAGCTGGCGGCGGGGATTTCACCGATTTGCAGCCCTCTTCACAATTTCAACACGCTCACAATCTGTTCGATTGCCTAACTCATCCGACCTGGTGTCAAATCACTCCGCCCAATACAAGGAGTGGCATAATAATGAATAATATCAATAAATTAGTTCTGGCTATCGGATTCACTCTCACCACCTTTCCGGCCCTGGCGGCAGGCTTCCAGTGCAAGGATCACGTCAAGCTCGGGGTCCCTGGTCAATCCAGTCAGCTGTTGTGCCGGGACGGTTATGCCGCCGGATACAACTATGACACCAAGGTCGCAGACTGGGTCTCTTACCGTATGACGGCGACCAGCGCCCAGGGTCAGGTGCCGCGCAAGGATGCCTTCGCCGAAGACAGGGAGGTGCCGGTGCAGTTCCGCGCTACTCTGGCGGACTACAAGGGGTCGGGCTACGACAGGGGTCATCAGGCGCCCGCCGCGGACATGCGCTCCACCACCGCTACCATGAAGCAGAGCTTCCTGCTGACCAACATGACGCCGCAGTTACCGGCGCTCAATCAGGGGGCCTGGCGTATTCTGGAAGAGAAGACCCGCCAGTGGGCCATCGCCTATCAGGATGTTCAGGTGATCACGGGCCCCATCTTCACCAACTCCGATGCTGCCATTGGCAACGGTGTGACTGTGCCCCACGCCTACTACCGGGTGGTGATGGATGTGGCCAACCAGGAGGCAATCGCCTTCGTGCTGCCGCAACAGAACATATCGGCCAGCCGGCTTGCGGATTACATAGTGACTGTGGATGCGGTGGAAGAGCAGACCGGACTGGATCTTTTCGCCGAGCTGCCGGATGAACAGGAAGAGGCCATGGAGTCCCGGCTGATGGCCATGTGGGGCAACTGACTCGCGGTAACGACAACAGGGGCCTGGGCCCCTGTTGTCAGTCGTTCAGGTCGTCACCTATCTTCTTGACGGTGTCCCGGGTGCCGTGACCAATTTCGCGGGTCACATCCCGGGTGGTGTGGCCAATCTCGCGGGTCACGTTGCGGGTGGTATGCCCCACGGTTCTGCCCGCCTCCTTGATGTCGGCACATCCGCTGGTCAAGGTGCCCAGGGTCAGGCCGAGTGCCAACAGTGCCATGCAGTTACGCATCATGCCGTGCTCCTTCAGGTTTCATCGTTATATCCGATCTGCGACGGGCATTATGGCCCCGTGTGCAGCGGGCGGGCAACCAGCAGGGTATGGCCCGGGCCCGGGATCTCGTGCTCCTCCTCCACATGGAAATGCGCCTCGCGCAGGCACTGGTACATCTGTTTGGAGTGATAGAAGCGGCTATTGCCGTTGGCCAGACAGGTGAAGTAGAGGGAGGTGGCGTTGAGACTGAAACTGGCGGCTTCGAAGGTCTGCCGGTCCCAGAACAGCTCCAGGATGCAGACTCTGGCGTCCGGTTGCATGGCCAGCCGGATCCGGTTCAGGATGGCGACTATCTGTTCGTGGCTGAAGCAGTCGAGGAACTGGCTCATCCACCAGATGTCTGCCTCGCCGGGCAAGGAGCCAGCTTGCAGCAGATCCACCCCATGACCCTGCACTCGATCGCCGAGACCCGCCTCTTCAATATTCAGGCGGGCCAGTGCCAGCTGCTCGGGCAAGTCCAGAATGGTGACGAGCAGGGCGGGATCCCGCTTGGCACAAGCGATGGCCCACTTGCCGGTATTGCCACCGAGATCGTAAAGGTGGCTTGGTTCATAGCTGAATACCTTGTCCTGGGCCTGCTGGAACGCCCAGTCGGAGTAGAAGTGATCAAACGCAAACCAGCTGCTGCGGGCAGGCTCCGGCAGCTCGCTCAAGTGCGGGTAGAGGGTCTGCCAGGGGCCGAATTCCTGCAAGCCGGCCGGTGTGCCCTGACGGATGGCATCGAGCAGGTGGGCGAGGGGCTGATAGCAGACATGCTGGGTGAAGTCGAGATTGACCCGGCTCATGGCATCGTGCTGCAGATATTTGCCGACCCGGCCCAGCACATAGTGCTCGCCGGCCAGGTAGCAGAGTCCGCCGCCGAGCCCCATGTCCAGCAGAACGCTGACGGCATATTCACTCAGCTCGCACGCCTGGGCTATGTCTGCCAGCGGCGCGCCCTGCTGGCCACGGGTCTCGAGAAAGGCGAGCACCCCGGTTTCACGCAGACACCAGCTGGCCTGGAACAACATGGGCCCGAAGGCGATCTTCTGGGCCGCGCCTATGGCCTCCAGCGCGTTGTAGGGGTCTGCTTGATAATGGTTCACGGGGTGGCTCCTGCCGGATTAACGGCTCTGTGCGCGGGCGAGTTCGGTCTGGATGGCCTGATTCAGGCCCAGCACCCAGCGGTTATAACTGCGATGAATGCTGCCCTTGCCCTTGTCATCAAGGTTGATGCTGCTCACATAATTAATGGAATAGTCGTGGCTGCTATATGGAATATCGATCACCGCCTGATGCTGGCGTACATTGACCTGGCCACGAATAAGTCCCGGCTTCTCTTTTTTCATCACCCAGCTCTTGCTGATCCCCGCCGTGATAATGGCGTTGGCCACCTGATCTTCGGTCAGATTGAAGGCAACCGGGTTGGCGGCCATATTGCGAATGGGTTGGCTGGTGGAGCAGGCGGCCAGCAGGGCGCAGGCCAGCAACAGGGATATTTTATTAATAAGTTTCATAATATTTCCTTGCGACGACATTCAATATTGAGGGCATGGCAATGAGACAACACAAATCATTTATTTTCAATCACAATGCCAACGGATAATCTGCGCCAGCTATTATTTTTGACGAATAATGGTATTATTCGCGCAGCATTAATGTGATGACTCCAATTGTTAATTTCTATGGAGCAGGCACTGCCCAGCGGGTGAGTGCTTTTGACCGTCTTCGCGCTTACGCCAAATGTTAAGGACAGGTTGCCTGAAATATGCTCTCTTTTTCGCTGCAAGCTAGTCAGGCACTGTCACCGGGTCTGGTCGACGAACGCGACTGGCAGGCGTGGGCGCAGTGGGGTCAATGGCCTGCGGCGGCACCATTTCCTGCCACTCCTCTGTTGCCCATGATGATGGCGCGTCGCCTGAGCAAGGGCTCCCGGTTGGCGGTGCAGGTCGGTTTGAGCCTGCTGGCTCGCTATCCCGTCGATTACGCCATCTTCGTCAGTCGACACGGCGAGCTGGCTCGTTCCGTGACACTGTTGCAGGCGCTGGCGGCCAGACAGACGCTCTCACCCACGGATTTTTCCATGTCAGTCCACAATACGGCCGCCGGCCTCTGTTCAATCCAGGGCCAGGCCGCCATTCCCATGACGTCGCTGGCGGCGGGGGAGGGCGGATTGATGGCGGGGTTCACCGAGGCGGTCGCGGCCTTGCACGCCGGTGCCCAACAGGTGCTGCTGGTGGCGTTCGAGGGGCCTGTGCCGGATTTTCATCGCCCCTGGCTGCCAGACGAGGCGCCACCCCATGCACTGGGGCTGATATTGCAGGCCGGTGAGCAGTGGTGCTGCCAAGTTGCGAGTGGCGTGAGTCCGGGATCCGGGGCAACTTCGACTTTGCCTCAGTCGCTGGCCTTCTGGCGGGCCCTGCTGCGGCATGAATCGGCACTGACCCTTTGCAATGGCCGGCAGGCGTGGAGATGGCAGCGTTGCTGAACCGGGCTTGGCGGTTGATCGGCACGGCGCTTGGCTTCACCCTGTTCGGGGTGGGCGGTCTGCTGCTCACCCTGTTCTGGTTTCCGTTGCTGGCGCTCTGCCTGCGCGGTGAGCGACGGCGTACCCTGGCCCAGCTGACCATACGCCACAGCTTTCGGCTGTTTCTCGGTGTGCTGCGCGGCTGGGGCGTGCTGGATTATCGGGTGAGCGGCATGCCCGCCGACTTGCGCGGCGCCCTGGTAGTGGCCAATCACCCCAGCCTGCTCGATTACGTCATGCTGGCGGCCGAGATGCCGGTGTGTGACTGCATCGTCAAGCAATCCCTCTGGCGCAACCCTTTCGTGGGCGGCGTGGTCAGGGCGGCAGATTATATTCCCAACGTAGAGGCGGAGCGCCTCTTGCCCCTGTGCATGGCGCGGATCCAGGCCGGCGGTCTGTTGCTGATCTTCCCTGAGGGCACCCGCACCACACCGGGGGAGCCCATCAAGTTGCAACGGGGCGCTGCCCAGTTGGCGGTGCGCAGCCAGGTGCCCCTGCAACCGGTGCGGATCCACTGCAACACCCGATTTCTCACCAAGCAGGACAAATGGTTCAAGATCCCGGAAAATAAGCCGACCTTCACCATAGAATTCCTGCCGCAAGTGGCGCCAGACGAGGTGGTCGCCACCGGACAGAGTAGCGCTCTGGCCGCGCGCCAGTTGACCCGTTTTCTCACCCGGACCCTGCAAACAGGGCCCCAATGACAGCGTATGGAACAGTTATGCAAGACCTGCACCTAGAGATCAAACAACTCATCATCGACAGTCTCAACCTCGAGGGACTGACCCCTGAAGATATAGACAGCCAGGCCCCGCTGTTCGGTGATGGCCTGGGACTGGACTCTATCGATGCGCTGGAGCTGGGCCTTGCCATCAAGGGCCGCTACGGCATAGTGCTCTCCGCCGAGGATGAGAATACCCGTCGTCACTTTGCCTCAGTCGCCGCTCTGGTCGCCCTGGTGCAGGCCCAGTCGAAAGGGGAGGTCTGAGCCATGACCCGTGACGACATCTTTGCCCAGATCAAAACCGCCCTCATCGATCTATTCGAAGTCGATGAAGAGGCCATCACTCCCGAGGCACGCCTCTATCAGGATCTCGAGCTCGACAGCATAGATGCCATCGATCTGGTGGTGCACCTGCAGAAGCTGACCGGCAAGAAGATAAAGCCGGAAGAGTTCAAGTCGGTGCGCAGCGTCAATGACGTTGTGGATGCGGTCGAGCGTCTGCTCGCCGGCGCCTGATGCGGATGCGCGCCAGATCATGACGCGCTGGCTCTCCTGGCTGGCCGGTGGTGCCCTCCTGCTCTACCCGCTGGCGGTGTACTGGGGGCTGACTCACACCAGCCAGACTCCGCTGCTGGTGGGTCTGCTGGTCATCTTCTCCTTGCGGCTGCTGCCGGGTCTGCTCAAGCGGAGGGTCCGGTTTGGTCCCCTGCCCGAGTGGCTCTGGCTGGGTCGCCTGCTGGCCTGCATCGGTCTGGGGCTGACCCTGCTGTCGGCGCTGTTCTCTGCCCGCCACTGGTTGCTCTATTACCCGCTGGCGGTGAGCCTGGCGCTGCTCTGCCTGTTTGGCTGGAGCCTGACTCGCCCCATGAGCCTGGTGGAGCGGCTGGCCCGCTTGCAGGATCCCCGCCTGCCGGATGTTGCCATCGGCTACACCCGGCGGGTGACCCAGATCTGGTGCGGCTTCTTCGTGGTCAATGGCGCCCTGGCGGCTTTCACCATCTGGTACGGCGATCTGGCGCTCTGGAGCCTCTACAACGGCCTCATCAGCTATGGGTTGATGGGCACTTTGATGGCGGGAGAGTATCTAGTACGCCGGCGGCTGATGAAGAGGCTGGCCCCATGACCCTGTTGCAAACGCTCTGGCAGCGGGAAGATGACCTGCTGGTGGCATTCGGCCAAGGTGGCGAGGTGACCCTGGCCGAGCTGCGCCTGGGCAGCCTGCAACTGGCTCGGGCCATGGCCCGCCCCGGGCAGCCGCGCGCGCGCTGGGCGCTCTGTTTCGATGACAGCCTGCTGTTTGCGCAAGCGTTGCTCGCCTGTGCCCTCGGCGGTCATCAAGCCATCTTGCCGGGCCATCAACGGGTGGCCGGGCTGCTGGCGCTGCGGGATCAGTTTGACGGCCTGCTCACCGATGGCGAGCTGCCAGTCGATGGGCTTGATGTGCCCCAGTTGCGGCTGCCGCTGGCCGATTGCCATGACGAGCTGGATGCAGAGCGCGCCGACCTGGCTCCCGAACGTCTCGACCTGACCTTGTTCAGCTCGGGCTCCACCGGCGAGCCCAAGGCGATCCCCAAAGCCTGGCCCCAGCTGGAGGCAGAGCTGAGAGTGCAGATGGCGCTCTGGGGACAGGTTCTGGCCGACACCCGGGTGCTGGCCAGCGTCAGTCACCAGCACATCTACGGCCTGCTGTTTCGCATCCTGCTGCCCCTGGCCCTGGGGCGTCCGTTCGATCGCCGCAGCATTGACTATCCGGAGCAACTGGCGGTGCAAACCGCCCCCTGGGTGCTGATCGCTTCCCCCGCTTTTCTCAGCCGGCTCGATCCGGCCATTCCCGCCGCTGGCTGCCGCCTTATCGTCTCCTCCGGCGGGCCTCTGCAACCCGGGGATGCCCATCAGGCCCGGGCCCTGCTCGGCCAGCTGCCGGTGGAGATTTTCGGCAGCAGCGAGACCGGCGGCATCGGCTGGCGCCAGCGCCACCAAGTACAGACCCCCTGGGCGACGCTGCCCGGGGTTGAGGTGCGGGTCGGCCCGGATCAGGGCTTGCTGCTGCGCTCCCCCTTCCTGGCAGAGGATGGCTGGCTGGCCTGCGCCGATCGCATCCTGATGACGGGGGCAGGGTTCGAGCTGCTGGGGCGCCAGGACAGGGTGATCAAGTTGGAGGAGAAGCGCATCTCCCTCGACGAGGTGGAGGCGCGCCTGCAAGCCCTGCCGGAAGTGGAGTTGGCCGCCGTGCTGCCTCTGCATCAGGGCCAGCGCCAGATCCTCGGCGTCGTGCTGGTGCTGAGCGAGGTGGGTGCCGCCCGTTGGGCTGAGCTGGGTCAGGGCCGCTTCCTGCTGGCCCTGCGCCAGCAGCTGCGCCCCTGGCTCGAACCGGTCGCCCTGCCGCGCAGCCTGCGCCGGGTTGACCAGATGCCGCTCAACGCTCAGGGCAAACGCCCCTGGCCACAACTCAAGGAGCTGTTCGATGAGCCTCTCTGCTGACACTCTGCCGATGAACTCGCTGCCGACAGTGCTGGGCTGCGAGACGCTGGCCAATGGCGTGCGCCTGCACCTGCGGCTCGATCCTGAGCTGCCCTGGTTTACGGGCCACTTTCCCGGCGCGCCCCTGCTGCCAGGGGTCACCCAGATCCACTGGGTCATGCACTATGCCGCCAGCCGGCTCAACCTGAGTCTGCCGTTTCACGGGCTGGATCAGCTCAAGTTCCAGCGTCCGCTGCGGCCGGGGGCCGAGTGCAGCCTGAGCCTGCAGTGGCAGCCACAAAAGGATCAGCTCGTTTTCAGCTACGCGCTGGGGGATGAGCTGGCGAGCAGCGGACGGGTGCGCTTCATCCCATGACGCCCTGCATCCTGATCCCCTGTTACAACCATGCCGGCCCGCTGGCCGCCGTGCTGGATCGGCTGGCCGAATATGAGCTGCCCTGCCTGCTGATCGACGATGGCAGCGAACCCGTCGCCGCCGCCGCGCTGGATGGGCTGGCCGCACGCTACCCCTGGGTCACCCTGCTGCGCCATTCGCACAACCAGGGCAAGGGCGGCGCCGTGATGACGGGGCTGCGCCACGCCCATGGCCTCGGTTTCAGCCACGCCCTGCAGGTGGATGCCGATGGCCAGCACGATCTGGCAGACATTCCGGCCCTGCTGGCCGAGGCGCACCGGGATCCCGATGCGCTTATCTCGGGGTGCCCTGTCTATGACGATTCCGTGCCCAAAGGGCGCCTCTATGGCCGCTACATCACCCATGTCTGGGTCTGGATCGAGACGCTGTCGTTTACCATCAAGGACAGCATGTGCGGCTTTCGGGTCTATCCGCTGGCGGCCAGCTGTGCGCTGCTCGAACGGGTGGCGCTCGGCAGGCGGATGGATTTTGACACCGAGGTGATGGTGCGCCTGCACTGGGCCGGGGTGGCGGTGCGTTTCGTACCGACCCGGGTCATCTACCCCGCCGATGGCAGCTCCCATTTCCAGCTCTGGCGCGACAACCGCGACATCTCCTGGATGCACACCCGACTGGTGTGCCGCCTGTTGTGGGATCTGCTGTTGCGCCTGGCGAGCGGGCCCCGCCGCCTCTGGTCATGGGCGACCCGGCTGTGGCGCGAGCGCCGGACCCACTGGTCGCGCACCCCGGAGCGCGGTTCAT
Organism: Aeromonas sp. 2HA2; assembly: GCF_029237345.1. Classification (NCBI taxonomy): domain Bacteria; kingdom Pseudomonadati; phylum Pseudomonadota; class Gammaproteobacteria; order Aeromonadales; family Aeromonadaceae; genus Aeromonas; species Aeromonas sp. 2HA2. The sequence goes on from NZ_JAACGB010000013.1 coordinate 92,693, forward strand.
TGCTCGGCATGCAGATCATGCTGGCCAGCTATCGTCTGCTGGGGCGGCGGGGCTTCTCCTTATTGCTCTACCCCGTTATCGGCTACTTCTGGCTGACCGGCCGCGCCCAGCGTCAGGCATCCCAAGCCTATCTGGCCCGGCTTGAGGCCTTCTCCCGCACTCAGGGCATACGGCTCCCCCCTGAGCCGAGATCGAGCTTTCGCCACTTCCTGCGCTTTGGCGAGGCGGCGCTCGACAAGCTGGCCGGCTGGCGCGGCGACATAGCCGAGGATCAGGTCGAGCTGGTGGGGAGGGAGCACTACGAGGCTGCCATCAACAGCGGCAAGGGCTTGCTGCTGCTGGGCTCTCACCTCGGCGATCTCGAGCTGTGCCGGGCCCTTGGCAGTCGCAAGGGGGAGGTGCGCATCAATGCGCTGGTCTTCACTCGTCACGCGGCCCGCTTCAACGCCCTGCTCAAGCAGATCAACCCGGATTCACGGCTCAACCTCATTCAGGTGCAGGAGATGGGGGCCGATACCGCCATCCTGCTCAAGGAGAAGCTGGATCAGGGGGAGTGGGTGGTGATCGTCGGCGATCGCACCTCTGTGACCCGGGAGAAGCGGGTGGTCTGGGCCGATTTTCTCGGCGCGCCGGCCCCCTTTCCCCTCGGTCCCTTTGCCCTGGCCAGTGTGCTGGGTTGCCCGGTTTACCTGATGTTCGGCCTCAAGGAGCAGGGGCGCTTTCGGGTGCATTTCGAGCCCTTTGCCGACAGCCTCAGTCTGCCGCGCCAGGGACGACAACAGATACTCGCGTCCCGGGTGCAGGCCTATGCCGATCGCCTGCAGCATCACTGCCTGCGCGCCCCGCTGGACTGGTTCAACTTCTTTGATTTCTGGCAGCTGACCGATGAACAAGAGTGAGATGAAGTGCGTCACCTTCGGCGCCGAGCCGTTGACCATTGAAGATGTGGTGGCGCTGGCAGAGCGCCGTGCCCGCCCGGCATTGAACCGGGATCCCGCCTTTATGGCCCGCATCCAGCGGGGGGCTGATTTTCTCGATAGATTGCTGGCCGAGGAGGGGGTCATCTACGGGGTGACCACAGGCTACGGGGATTCGGTGACCCGACCCGTGCCCGCCGAGCTGGTGCCCGAGCTGCCGCTGCACCTGACCCGCTTCCACGGCTGCGGGCTGGGGGAGGATCTTGACCTCGATGCCGGTCGCGCCGTGCTGGCGACCCGGCTCTGCTCCCTGGCGCAGGGAGTCTCCGGCGTCAGCCCGGGTTTGCTCGAGAGGCTCTGCTGGCTGCTGGATCAGGATCTCATACCGCGCATACCGGAAGAGGGTTCCGTCGGTGCCAGCGGCGATCTGACACCGCTCTCCTACGTCGCCGCCGTGCTGGTGGGGGAGCGCGAGCTCCATCACGATGGCGCGCTGCGTCCCGCCGCCGAGGTCTATCGGGAGCTGGGGGTCACCCCCCTGACCCTGAGGCCCAAGGAGGGACTGGCGCTGATGAACGGCACCTCGGTAATGACGGCGCTGGCCTGTCTTGCCTACGCCCGCGCCGACTACCTGATGCAACTGGCTACCCGGATCACGGCGCTGGTGAGCGTCGCCATGGGGGGCAACGCCTTCCACTTCGACGAGCGGTTGTTTGCCGCCAAGCCCCACCCCGGCATGCAGGGGATAGCGGCCTGGCTGAGGTCGGATCTGGTGGCCGGCGAGCTGCCGCGCCACAGCGACCGGCTGCAGGACAGATACTCATTGCGCTGCGCCCCCCACGTCATCGGTGTGGTGGCCGACAGCCTGCCCTGGTGGCGCCAGCTCATCGAAAACGAGCTCAACAGCGCCAACGACAACCCGCTGATCGACGGGGAGGGGGAGCACGTGATGCACGGTGGCCACTTCTACGGCGGCCACATCGCCATGGCGATGGACAGCATGAAGACTGCCATCGCCAATCTGGCGGACCTGCTGGATCGCCAGCTGGCCCAGCTGGTGGACACCAAGTTCAACGGTGGCCTGCCGAGCAACCTCTCGGGGGCGCCGGCCGGGCGGCAGATGATCAACCACGGCTTCAAGGCGGTGCAGATCGGCGTCTCGGCCTGGACTGCGGAGGCGCTCAAGCAGACCATGCCCGCCAGTGTCTTCTCCCGCTCCACCGAGTGCCACAACCAGGACAAGGTGAGCATGGGCACCATAGCGGCGCGGGATGCCCTGCGGGTGCTGACCCTGACCGAGCAGGTCGGGGCCGCCTGCCTGCTGGCGGCGGTACAGGGAGTCGAGCTGCGCCTGGCCCAGCCCACGCCCTTCACCCGGCCGCTCAGCCCGGCCTTGGCCCATATGGTGCAGCAGGTGCGGGCCGAGTTTGCGCCTCTGCTGGAAGACAGGGCGCTGGAGCAGGAGCTCAGGGCGCTGATCGCCCGCATTCGCCTGCGTCACTACCCCCTCTATCAGGAATCTTCGTTATGAGCCGTACCCGGATTGCGCCTGAACCCTGGCAGATCAGCACTGAAGTGGAAGTGACCATACCGTTTCACGATGTGGACATGATGGCTGCATTGGTCTGGCAGGGGCACTCCCTATGAGACAACCCATGCAGAATGAACCCTGGCAGATCAGCGCCGAAGTGGAAGTGACCATACCGTTTCACGACGTGGACATGATGGCGGTCGCCTGGCACGGTCACTACTTTCGCTACGTAGAGCTGGCCCGCTGCGCCCTGCTCGACCTTATCGATTACAACTACCCGCAGATGGAGGCCTCCGGCTACCTCTGGCCCATCATAGATACCCGGATGAAGTACCTGGCACCGCTGCGCTTCGGACAGAGGGTGCGGGTGCGCGCCACCCTGACCGAGTACCAGAACCGGTTGAAGATCGACTACCTGCTGAGCGATGCCGCGAGCGGCACCCGCACCAGCAAGGGCTACAGCATCCAGGTGGCGGTGAGCAAGGAGAGCGGCGAGATGTGCCTGGCCTCGCCCCAGGTGCTGCTGGACAAGCTGGGGGTGAGCCAGTGAAGCCTCTTCTGAACCGCGTGATGGTCGGGCTGACCCTGCTGCTGGCGTTGCCGCTGCAGGCGGCTCCACTGAGCCGTGACCAGGTGCAGCAGTTGCTGACTCTGAGTCAGGCCAGGCAGGCGCATTTCGAGCAAGAGAAGCAGGTGGCGGGGCTGAGCCAGCCGCTCAAGGCCTCCGGCGAGCTGCTGCTGGTGCGCGATCTCGGACTCTGGTGGCAGCAGCAGAAGCCCTTTGCCCTGACTCTGACCCTGACGCCACAACGCATGGTGCAGCAGATGGCGGGTCAGCCCGCCACCGTCATCGACAGTCCCCAGCTGCTTGAATTCAGCCAGATGCTGCTGGCGCTGTTCGGCTCGGACGAGGTGACCCTGAGCCGCTACTTCAAGATCGATTTTCAGAGCACGGAGGCGGGCTGGCAACTGCTGCTGGTGCCGACCCTGACGCCGCTGGACAAGGTGTTCGCCAGCCTCACCCTGAGCGGGCAAGGGCAACTGGATGAGCTGGTCATTGCCGACAAGCAGGGTGACAGCACCCGCATCCGTTTCAGCGCCTGGCAGGAGCGAAGCCTGCCACTGACCCACGAGGAGCAGGCCCGCTTTGCTGCCCACTAGCCCCGCATCGCACCCTGCCACTGCCAGTGGTTTGGCCGGGAGAATCGACCTTGCTGCAATCTGAAACCATCTGGCGCCGGCTTGGTACTATCTGGATCGGCCTCTGCCTGCTGCTGGTGGCCGTGCTGGTCTGGCAGCTGCCCCACAGCCGCATCAACACCAGCCTGATGGATCTTCTGCCCCACGAATCCCGCAGCGATCTGGATCCGGCGTTGCAGCAGGGCTTGCTGCAACAGCTCGATCGCCAGCTGGTCTGGATGCTGAGCCTGCCTGCCGGACAGAACGGGCAGGCGGCGGCCGAGCTGTGGGTAAAACAGCTCGACCAGATAGCGGCCTTCTCCCATATCAAGGGCTATCAGCCCGAGCTGGCCTCCGCCTGGCAGGGCTATCTGCACAGTCTCGCCTGGCAGCGGCTGGATGAAGCGGGCCGGGCCCGGCTGGCGGCTGGCGCCGAGGGCTGGAGCCAGTGGGTGCTTGGCCAGATCTACTCGCCCTTTGGCGGCGTTTCCCGCGCCGAGTGGCAGAGTGATCCGCTGTTGTTGACCCGGGCCGGGGCGCTGGCAGAGGCTCGCGGCCCCATGCAGCTCAAGGAGGGCTGGCTGGTCAGCCGGGACAAGGCGGGTCGCGACTGGTTCATGGTGCGGGCCGAGCTGGATCTCTCCGCCTTCGATATTCAGCGCAATCAGGGGTTGCTGAGGGTGCTCGACAACGCCGAGCACCGGCTGGCCGAAGCCTATCCCGGTGCCGAGCTGCTGCGCCGTGGCACCCTTTTCTACAGCCAGCACGCCAGCAACCTGGCCCAACAGGACATCTCCACCATAGGGCTTGGCTCCATGATCGGAGTCATTCTGCTTATCTGGGGCGTATTTCGCTCGACCCGGGCGCTGCTGCTCTCCCTGTTACCCATCTGCGTTGGGCTGATGTGGGGGCTGGGCACTGTGCTCATCCTGTTTGGCGAGATCCATCTCTTCACCCTGGTGATCAGCAGCAGCCTCATCGGCATCGCCATCGACTACGCCATCCATTTCCTGTGCGAGCGACGGCTGCACGGCGACGACGAGACGCCGCATCAGACCCGACTACGGCTGCTGCCGAGCCTCTCGCTGGCGGTGTTGACCACCCTGATCGGCTATGGCCTGCTCTGGTTTGCCCCCTTCCCCGGGCTGCAACAGCTGGCGGTGTGCGCACTGGCGGGCCTGTTCAGCGCCTTCATCACTGTGCTCTGCCTGTTCCCGCGCTGGTCGGGCCCCCTGCCGACCCGGCCCTTGCGCAGTCAGCCACTGCTGATGGCCTGGCTCAGAGCCTGGCAGCAGCGTCGCCTGGTGCGCATCGGCCTGCCGCTGCTCTGCCTGCTGCTGGCCACTCTTGGCATCAGCCAACTGCAGGTGGATGACGACATACGCCGGCTGCAACCCTTGCCGGTGGAACTGCAGGCGCAGGAGAACCAGATCAAGGCCCTGACCGGTCAGCAGGGTGGCATGCAGGGTTTTCTGGTGACGGGTACGGATGCCGAGCAGGCGCTGCAACGGCTGGAGCGACTGGATGATCAGCTGACCGAGCTTAAAAATAGCGGCGCATTGCGGGACTTTGTCTCCCTCAGCCGCTGGCTGCCCTCGCTGGCGCGCCAGCAGCAGGATGCGGCCGCCATTCGGGCCCTGTTGCCCCGGGTGGTGACCCGACTGCAAGAGGCCGGAGTGCCAATACCAGCAGGGGGGCAAGGGCCCGACCGTCAGCCTGACTGGTTGACCCCGGCAGCCTGGCTTGCCAGCCCGGTCAGCGAGGGGAGCCGTCTGCTGTGGCACTCGCTGGAGGATGGCCGCGTCGCCATCTGGGTGCCGCTGGTCGGGGTGCAGGACGAGGTCGCCCTGACGGCGCTGGCAGCTGCCGAGCAGGGTATCTACTGGCAGGATCAGCGCAGCGAGTGGAGCCAGTTGTTTGCCCACTACCGGATCAAGCTGGCCGAACTGCTGCTGCTGGCCATCGGCCTGGTGGCCCTGCTGCTCTGGCGGCGGATGGGGGCAGCCAGGGCGTGCCGGGTGCTGCTGGTCAACCTGATTGCTCTCGCCATGGGGCTGGCGCTGCTCGCCGCCTGCGGCCAGCCGCTCACCCTGTTTGGTGTGCTGGCGCTCAGCCTCATCTTCGGCATCGGCATCGACTACGGGCTCTTCTTTGCCCACTGTGGCAACCAGCTGGCGCGGCAGAGTTCCACCCTGCTCGCCATCCTGCTGGCCAACCTCACCACCCAGCTGGCGTTCGGCTTGCTGGCGCTGAGTCACACCCCCGCCATAGCGGGCTTTGGTCTGGTGTTGAGCGGCGGTATCTTTACTGCCTTCCTGTTGTCGCCTCTGGTGCTGGACCGCGTGCAACCGGATGGCGCGGTGCGGGAGCCCCAGTTGCCAGGGCAGGATAGCCGGGAGCCAACATGACAATGAGATCACTGTTTGTATTACTCATCTTTTTGCTGGGGGGCTGCAGCAGCCAGCCGGCCCCCACCGCCTATCTCGACAAGAGCAGCGTCATGGTGCTGCCTGCCCCCGTGCTTGCTACCCCCTTCTATCGCCAGCAGTTGCTGACGGCCACTGTGGGTGAGGGTGCCCATCAGCTGATGACTGTGCTGGAGGCCGATGGCAGCCAGTTGACCCTGGTCGGCCTGACCCCGACCGGGATCCGGCTGTTTCGGGTGCGTTACGACCAGCAGGGCATAGCGACTCAGCAGCTGAGCCCGCTGCTCGCCACCGGCATGCCGCCAGTGACCCAGGTGCTGGCGGACGTCATGCTCTGCTACTGGCCACTGGCCAGCTGGCAGCCGCAGTTGCCGCCGGGCTGGACGCTGCGGGACCAAGGGCTGACGCGCCGGCTGCGCGCCCCCGATGGCGTCCTGGTCACCGAGATCGGGTACCAGGACAAGGGCGGCGTGCGGGAGCCGGTCAGCCTGCAACAGCATGTGTTTCACTACCGTTTGCAGCTGGAGACCCTGTCCCAATGAGTTGTTATATCGCGGCCTACGGCCTCATTTCGGCATTGGGGGAGGGCAGGGATGCCAGCGCCGAGGCCCTGCTGGCCTGGCAGGCAGAGGGGAGCACGCCGCTCACCCGCCACAACCAGACCTTGCTGGATGGTCGCCTGACCCCTGTGGGGCGGGTCGAAGGTGCGCTGCCCGAGATACCGGCGGCGTTGGCCCCTTATGCCTCGCGCAACAACCGCCTGCTGCTGGCGGCGCTGGTGCAGATCCGCCCCGCTCTGGACAAGGCGCTGGCGGAGTTTGGCCCTGCGCGGGTAGGCCTGGTGCTTGGCACCAGCACAGCCGGGATCGGCGAGGCCGAGCTGGCGATCGCCGCCGCCCGGCGGGGGGAGGCAATTCCCCCGGCCTTTGACTATCGCCAGCAGGAGCTGGGCTCCCCGTCCGAATTTCTGGCCCGTTATCTCGACATCTTTGGGCCTGCCTACACCCTCTCCACCGCCTGCTCTTCCAGCGCCCGCGCCTTCATCAGCGGTCAGCGGATGCTGGCGGCCGGACTGGTGGATGCGGTGATCGTCGGTGGCGCCGACAGCCTGTGCGGCTTGACTATCAACGGTTTTGACAGCCTGGAGTCCCTGAGTGGCAAACTCTGCCAGCCATTCGACAACGGCCGCCAGGGCATCAACATAGGCGAGGGGGCTGCGCTATTTTTGCTGAGCAGACAGCCTGCGTCGCTGGCCTTGCTGGGGGCTGGCGAGTCGTCCGATGCCTGGCATATATCTGCCCCTCATCCGGACGGCGTGGGGGCCGAGGCAGCCATGCAGATGGCGCTGGCGCAGGCCGGTATAGCGCCTGACCAGGTGGGTTACATCAACCTGCACGGCACGGCCACTCGCCTCAATGACGCCATGGAGAGCCAGGCTGTGCATCGCCTGTTCGGGGACAAGGTGCCCTGCAGCTCCACCAAGCCGCTCACCGGCCATACCCTGGGCGCTGCCGGTGCCATTGAAGCTGCGCTCGCCTGCCTGCTGCTGGAGCGGGCCCTGCCGCTACCTATCCAGCGGATGACGACGGCGGACCCGGCGCTGGCACCCATCCGGCTGGTGAGTGGCGCCACTCGGCTTGCGGCACCCCGGGTCCTCTCCAACTCCTTTGCCTTCGGTGGCAACAATGTCAGCCTGCTGTTCGGGAGATCACTCTCATGAATGAGCGCATACCGCTGCCCGCCATCGAGGCCCTGTTGCCCCATCAGGCCCCCATGCTGCTGCTTGACCACATCTGCACCGTGGATGCGAGCCAGGTGCGCTGCGAGACCCGGGTCGGCCCCCGACACGCCTTGTTGCTCGATGGCGAGGGCAATTTGCCCGCCTGGGTCGGCATCGAGCTGATGGCCCAGACCATAGCCGCCTGGGCCGGCATGCAGGGGCGATTGCGCGGCGAGCCGGTGCGCATCGGCATGCTGCTCGGTACCCGCAAATATCGCTGCCAGCCCACCCGCTTTGCGGCGGGAGCCCTGCTCACCATAGAGGCCAGCTGCCTGTTGCAAGACGGCGGCATGGCCAGTTTTGAATGCCGGATCCTGCAAGATGGGCAGGAGTGTGCCACTGCGCGCCTCTCGACCTATCAGCCCGCACCCGGCGAATTGTCCGATTTGTTAGCGTAAGGAAGCTTCATGATCTCTACCGTATTGGTCACGGGCGCCAGCAAGGGGATAGGCCGCGCCATCGCCCTCAAGCTGGCTGCCGACGGTTTTTTCGTCGTCGTGCACTACCACGGCGACCGCGCAGGTGCCGAGGCCACCTTGGCGAGCCTGCAAGCCGCAGGGGGACAGGGGCGCCTGATCCAGTTCGACATAGCCGATCGTCAGGGCTGCCGCGAGCGGCTGGAAGCCGACATGGCCGAGCATGGCGCTTATTACGGCGTGGTCTGCAACGCCGGCATCATACGTGACGCCGCCTTCCCCGCCCTCACGGACGAGGATTGGGACGGGGTGTTGCACACCAATCTGGATGGCTTCTACAACCTGCTCAAGCCCTGCATCATGCCGATGATTGGCCTGCGCCGGGGCGGCCGCATAGTGACCATCTCCTCGGTTTCCGGCCTGATGGGCAACCGTGGCCAGGTCAACTACAGTGCCGCCAAAGCCGGCATCATGGGGGCTACCAAGGCGCTGGCGCTGGAGCTGGCCAAGCGCAAGATCACGGTGAACTGCGTGGCACCCGGCCTCATCGATACCGGTATGGTCGATGCCGAGGTGAAAGAGGAGGCAATGAAGCTGATCCCGCTCAAGCGGATGGGGCAGGCCGACGAGGTGGCGGGGCTGGTCTCCTACCTGATGTCGGATATCGCTGCCTACGTGACCCGGCAGGTCATCTCCATCAACGGGGGCATGGTATGACACTGATGCAATGGCTCTCCTGCCTGATGTCGACTCCAATTGGTGCTGTCTCTGTGGCTCGCCAGATCATCTCTGTGAATGGCGGTATGGTATGAAGCGGGTAGTAGTAACTGGCATGGCCGGGGTGACGGCGTTCGGCCAGGACTGGCCAAGTGTGCGGGCAAAGTTGCAGGCGGGACGCAATGCGGTGGTGACCATGCCGGAATGGGCCATCTACGAGGGGCTCAACACCCGGCTGGCGGCGCCCATTACCGACTTTGTGCTGCCTGCCCACTATCCACGCAAGAAGACCCGGGCCATGGGGCGAGTCTCCCAGCTGGCGACCGTGGCCACCGAGCTGGCGCTGGCGCGGGCTGGGCTTATCGACCACCCTGTGCTGACCGGCGGTCGCACCGGCATCGCCTATGGCTCCTCCACTGGCAGCACGGATCCCATCCGCGCCTTCGGGGTCATGCTCAACGACAAGAGCACCTCCAGCATCACGGCCACCACCTATGTGCAGATGATGCCGCACACGGCGGCGGTCAATACCGGCCTCTTCTTCGGCCTGCGCGGGCGGGTGATCCCCACCTCCAGCGCCTGCACCTCCGGCAGCCAGGGGATTGGCTACGCCTACGAGTCCATCAAGCACGGCTATCAGACCCTGATGGTGGCCGGCGGGGCGGAGGAGCTCTGCCCGTCTGAAGCCGTGGTGTTCGATACCCTGTTTGCCACCAGCCAGATGAACGACAACCCCGAGCTGGCGCCGCGGCCGTTCGATCGGCAGCGGGACGGGCTGGTGATAGGCGAGGGGGCGGGCACCCTGGTGCTGGAGGAGCTGGAACATGCGCAGGCGCGTGGAGCCACCATCATCGCCGAGCTGGTGGGGTTTGCCACCAACTGCGACGCTGCCCATGTGACCCAGCCCCAGCAGGAGACCATGCAGCTCTGCATGGAGATGGCGCTGGCCCAGGCAGGGCTGCTACCGGCCGACATCGGCTACATCAGCGCCCACGGCACGGCCACCGAGCGGGGCGACATTGCCGAGAGCCACGCCACCGCCGCCATCTTTGGCGACAAGACGCCTATCTCGTCGCTCAAGAGCTTCTTCGGTCATACCCTGGGGGCCTGCGGTGCCGTTGAGGCATGGCTGTCGCTGGAGATGATGCAGGAGGGCTGGTTTGCCCCCACCATCAATCTGACCGAGCCGGATCCGGCCTGTGCCCCGCTGGATCATGTGGTGGGCAACGGTCGCGCGTTGGCGGTGGACTATCTGATGTCCAACAACTTCGCCTTCGGCGGCATCAACACCTCCCTCATCTTCAAACGCTGGTCCTGAAGCCATGCGCCTTGCCTGCGGGCAGGGCGCCTGTACAGCCTGGGTTTGGTCTTGATGAATTAAGATGCCTCCCATTTTTAGGGAGGCATAATGTCTGTTCCATCTGCTGTTTTCTCTGTTCAACCCCACCTGCGCCGCGGCTTCAATGCGCTCTTGCTGTCCACCCTTTTATTGGCGCTGCCTGCGCCGGCCATGGCCGATGATGAATTTCGGCTGGGCAAGACTCTCTTGCTGGGAGTGGGCGACCATGCCGCCATTATTCCTATCATCGTCTGCCGACCTGCCAAGTCCATCATGGTCAAGGCAGGACGGGAATTGACCCTTGACCGGGTCAAGGTGTTTTATGGCCACGACAGCAGCAAGACCCTCACTTTTGACAAGGATCTGAAAGCGGATCAGGAGTCGGACTGGAAATCCCTCGGCAGCCGCCTATGCATCAAGCGGATCGAGGTCTATGGCAATTCGGAGGGGAGCAAGGCCGGGGTCAAGGTATACGGCCGCAAATAAGAGATGGACGGGGGTTCACATCCCCCGTCCATTTACCTATTTCTTGGGGCGAAACGGCTTGATGACGGCTTCATCGCACTCGAGGTAGGGCCCATCCATGAGGTCGATGCAGTAAGGGATGGCGGGGAAGACCGCATCCAGGCACTCACGGATGGACTTGGGCTTGCCCGGCAGGTTGACGATGAGCGAACTGCCGCGCAGGCCGGCGGTCTGGCGCGACAAAATGGCGGTTGGCACGAACTTGAGGGACTCGGCCCGCATCAGCTCGCCAAAGCCCGGCATCATGCGATCGCACACCGCCTCCGTGGCCTCCGGGGTCACATCCCGTTTGGCCGGGCCAGTGCCGCCCGTGGTGACAATGAGGCAGCACTGCTCCTGGTCTGCCAGCCGGCTCAGGGTTGCTTCAATCTGATCCTGTTCATCCGGGATCACCTGATAGACGGGTTCCCATTCAGAGGTCAGATACGCGCCCAGCGTCTCTATGATGGCCTTGCCGGAGAGGTCTTCGTAGATGCCTGCACTGGCGCGATCGCTGACGGTGACGATGCCGATTTTTGCCTTGCTCATGGTCTGCTCTTGGTTGCGCTGAATAAGTGGCAAATAAAATAACATAATCAGTGAGATATGTTAAACGAGGCCAGACATTGGCGAGTGTGGTGCTCAACATCGAGTGCCGAATGAAAAGCAATATTGCAGGTTCCCTTTCAATAAGACATAAGGCCAGGGTGTCGTCGCCATAAAAATGTATAAACAGATTAAGGGAAAATATTCAGGAATAATCGGTTGATCCATAACGAATAAGCCGGTGGCAGCTTGCCGCTGCCGTCATTTTTTGGCGCAATCGGGTTCGAAAGAGGGCTGTATGGATTGAACCAGGCGGGTAATCGTCTTATATAACTTCTTATACGGTTGGTTGAATTATGAGCTGGTCGTTGTTGTTTGAGTATCACCATGCAGCGGCTGGCCGCGGGAGGGCATATGGAGTTGCCTGATTTTGATACCTTGAGACGGTTGGCTGTGGCGGAGCCCGAGCGGCTCGACGAGTTGCTGCGCCAGCAGATAGAGGGCTTGATCGACCGGGTCAGCCCAGAGCAGCAACAGCGGCTGCGCGGCCTGCAGTTTCGTATCGACTGTCAGCGTCAATTGGCCAAGAACAACATGGACAGCTGTATTCGTATTGCGGCCATGATGCACGATTCCTTTTATTCCATGCGCAGCGAGATGATCCAGCTCAATGCCAATCTCTATGCAGATCAGGCGCCCGTCTATCGGGAAAATAATGTTGTTTCTTTCTTTGATTATTACCACAAGAAGAAATAACGCCCTTCATTAATAATTCAGCTAAATATTATTTTAGATAATATATTCGTTACCAGGTGAGGCTCGCCTGGTGACGTTAATTTATCTGGAGTTATTTGTAATCCATTTGATGTATTTTAGTGGCATCGGCTGTTTTGTTAAAAATTGATTATTGCCGTGATCGGTGTGGATGAATGGCGCCGACAGTTAGGCTAATATGGCGATACTTTAAATTTGCTACGACTCGAAGGGATTATGAGAAGTATCACACCAAGGCGGGTGCTGTCGCGGGAGCAACAGACAGAGATCACCCGCATCATCGTCAAGGCGGGCCAGATGCTGGCCCAGTTCGGGGCGGAGAGCCGCATCATAGAGCAGACCACGGTTCGGCTCGGCATGGCGCTCGGGCTGGAGAGCGTCGAGATGGCCATCTCCTCCAGTGCCATAGTGCTCACCAGCCTCTATCAGGGCAGTTGTGTCACCACTACCCGCCGGGTGCGGGAACACGGTATCAACATGCAGGTGGTATGCGAGATCCAGCGTATCTGCATCATGGCGGAAAAGGAGCTGATAGGGGCGCGCGAGGTGCGTCTGCGGCTCGACGGCATAGTGCCGTTTCATTACCACCCCTGGCTGGTGGTCCCCATGGTGGGGCTCTCCTGTGGCGCCTTCAGCCTGCTGTTTGGCGGTGACTGGCCCATCTTCATGGTGACCTGTCTCTCCGCAGCCGTAGCGATGCGGGTGCGTCAGCTGATCGCCCGCCATCACCACAGCCCGCTCATCAACTTTGCCGCGACCGGTTTTATCGCCACCTTGCTCTCCTCCAGTGCCACCTTCTTCAACTGGGGCGCCCAGCCCTATCTCGCCATGGCAGCCAGCGTGCTCTTGCTGGTGCCGGGTTTCCCGCTCATCAATGCTGTCTCCGACATGGTGAAGGGTTACTTCAACATGGGGCTTGCGCGCTGGGGCACGGCAACTCTGCTTACCATCAGCGCAGCCATTGGCATCATTCTGGCCATGTCGGTGACCGGTATCTGGGGGTGGAAGGTATGAAGGACTTTGACTCTGTATTGGCCAGCAGGAACGGACTTGACCTGCTGACCATCAGCGCGCGGATCAACATCGGCATCATTCTGGCCATGTCGGTCACTGGTATCTGGGGGTGGAAAGTATGATGGACCTGATCTGGCTACTGGCCAAGGATGCCTTCTGGTCTTCCATTCCGGCCGTGGGGTTTGCCATGTTGTTCAACGTGCCGCCGCGTATGTTGAAGTACTGTGCCATGGGCGGTGCCCTGGCCCACAGCTTGCGTACCCTGCTCATCCATTACGGTATGCCCATCGAGTGGGCGACCCTGGCGGCGGCGACCACGGTCGGCTTTGTCTGTGTCTACTGGTCCCGTCGCCTGCTGGCGCCACGTCCTGTGTTCAGCGTCGCCTCCATCATCCCCATGATCCCCGGCAGCTATGCGTTCAAGACCATGATCGCCGTGGTGGAGCTCAATATCTCGGGGGTGACCATGGAGCTTATCCAGAGTGCGGTGGAGAACGGCCTCAAGGCGTTGTTTATCGTGGGGGCCCTCAGTTTCGGTTTGGCGATCCCCTCTCTGGTCGTGTACCGTAACCGGCCCATTATTTGACAGACGCTGTGAGAGGCTGACCCCATGAAGATTTCCATGATTGCAGCCATGGCGCACGATCGCGTGATAGGCCTGGATAACCAGATGCCATGGCACCTGCCGGCGGATCTGGCCCACTTCAAGCGGGTGACCCTGGGCAAGCCTGTGTTGATGGGGCGCAAGACCTTTGAATCCATTGGTCGGCCGCTGCCAGGGCGGCGCAATCTGGTGATCAGCCGCAATCCCGATTACCGGGCCGACGGGGTGGAGGTAGTCGATTCTGTCGAGGCCGCGTTGGTGCTGCTGGCAAACGCCGGGAATGTGGACGAGCTGATGGTGATCGGCGGTGGTCATCTCTATGGCCAGCTGCTGCCACGGGCTGACAGCCTCTATCTGACCAGAATCGATCTGGCGGTGGCCGGGGATACCCGCTTCCCCGCCTTCGAGGAGGACGAGTGGCATTGCGTTGAGCGCGAACCCCATGAGCCCGACGAGAAGAATCCTCATCCCTACTGCTTCGAAACCTGGCAGCGGCGCTGAGATCTCCGGGTCACCGTTGAAAATGAAAGGCCCCCTGTGCTGCACAAGGGGCCTTTTTCCTTGCTGCAACTGGGCAGCCCGAGAGACATCCCATCTATCAGGGGTGCACTTGGCTCTTCCTCCTCTTTCTGTCTCTTTTCTCCCCAATCAAATCATTAGGGTTGTAATGATTTTGCAGGTTTTTCCTGCGAGGGGATCACTGCATCCGAGAATCGCACCATAACAGCCCGACTCCATTGGATTTTGCCCTAACAAGGGCGATTAATATATTAGTTATCTAATCAAAAAAGTATGCTGGCATGGGTCATGCTTGTCGATTTGTGGGTTTTTATTGTCAAAAATAAATGATTAAAATCAATATCTTATGTTTTCATTGTTTTATGTGGACTCTTATGGTTCTTTCGTTTTTGGTGTAAGTTGCTTAGTGTAGTAAGTAATTGGTTAGCGTTCGGCGGGTTAATTATCAAGATGCCGACAATAAAAATAGGACAGTATGACAGTCAAACTCGAAGTCAAATCACTCTATAAAATCTTCGGAGAACAGCCGGAGAAAGTCTTCAAATTGCTGGAGAAAGGGCACGACCGCGCCAGCATTTTGAAAAAGACGGGTCAAACCCTGGGTGTGCATGGGGTGGATCTCGCCATCCACGAGGGAGAAATCTTTGTGGTAATGGGCTTGTCCGGTTCGGGCAAATCTACCCTGGTGCGTCTCTTCAACCGTCTTATCGAGCCGACCCGTGGTCAGGTGTTGATCGACGGTGAGGACATCGCCGCCATCTCGGACAGCGAGCTGCGTCAGGTAAGGCGCAAGAAGATCAGTATGGTGTTCCAATCTTTTGCCCTCATGCCTCATCTGAGCGTGCTGGAAAATGCCGCCTTTGGTCTGGAGCTGGCCGGTGTGCCGCTTCTCGAACGCCAGGAAAGTGCCCGCCAGGCACTCAATCAGGTGGGTCTGGGCCAGTGGGTGGACTCCTTCCCCGATGCCCTCTCCGGTGGCATGAAGCAAAGGGTTGGTCTGGCCCGCGCACTGGCCAATGACCCCGACATACTGTTGATGGATGAGGCTTTCTCCGCGCTGGATCCGCTGATCCGCACCGAGATGCAGGATGAACTGCTCAAGCTGCAGGCCAGCCATCAGCGCACCATCGTCTTTATCTCCCACGATCTGGATGAAGCGATGCGCATCGGTGATCGCATCGCCATCATGCAGGACGGTCAGGTGATCCAGATCGGGACACCCGACGAGATCCTGAGCCAACCGGCCAACGATTATGTGCGTGCCTTCTTTCGCGGCGTGGATCTGGCCAATGTGTTCAGTGCCCGCGATATCGTCAGCCGCAAGCAGATGCCGCTTATCAAGAAGCACACCACGGATGGCCCGGCTAATGCCCTGCGTCAACTCAAGGAGCAGGATCGCGAATTTGGTTATGTGGTGGATCGCAGTCGTCATTTTGTCGGCGTGGTATCCCTCGCGTCTCTTGCGCGCACAGTTGCCAGCAAGGGGAGTCTTGAACAGGCCTTACTGGATGAAGTGACGCCGTTATTAGCGGATACCCCGCTGCATGAGTTGATCAGTCTGGTGGCGGCTGCACCTTGTCAGGTGCCGGTCATTGAGGAGGATGGAACCTATCTGGGTCTTATCTCAAAGGCGAATCTACTCAACACCCTGGACAGGAGTACACCGGCATGAAGCAACTAATTTCTCTCTGTCTGGCGGCCCTGCTGCTGGCAAGCAATCCGGCCTGGGCTGAAGAGGTAACCGCCAATGCTCAGGATAGTGTGGTCAGCAGCGAGGTAACGGATGCAGCAGCAGATCCTTGGGGCAGTACAACCGAGACTGCGGTAGCCAGCAATGACTGGCAGACCGAGATCGTCTCGAAGGCGGAAGAGCCCGCTTTTGACCCTTTGGATCCTTTCCAGCATGCCTGGGTACCACTCGACCGTTGGGTTGAACAGGGTATTGGCGCGTTGGTGAGCAACTTCCGCCCCCTGTTCCAGATCATCCGGGCTCCGGTCGAAGTGACGCTAAATGCGCTGACCAGCGCGCTGCAGAGTATTCCTTCTTCCATCATGGTTGGTCTCTTGACTCTGGTGGCCTGGCAACTGGTCAGTGGGCGAATGGCGTTGGGAACACTGGTCTCGCTGATTGGTATAGGCCTCATTGGTGCCTGGTCTGATGCCATGGTGACCCTGTCGCTGGTACTGACCTCGCTCTTCTTCTGCATTTTGATCGGGCTGCCGGTGGGCATTTTGCTGGCTCGTAGCGAAAAGGCAACAGCCTGGACCCGGCCGCTGCTGGATGCCATGCAAACTACCCCGGCTTTCGTCTACCTCATTCCCATCGTTATGTTGTTCGGTATTGGTAATGTGCCCGGGGTCGTCGTCACCATTATTTTCGCGCTGCCGCCGATGATCAGGTTGACCATTTTGGGTATTCGTCAGGTACCTGAGGACCTTGTTGAAGCAGGTCACTCATTTGGTGCCAGTCCCTCCCAACTGTTGTTCAAGGTGCAACTGCCGCTTGCCATGCCCACCATCATGGCCGGGGTCAATCAGTCGCTGATGCTCTCCCTCTCCATGGTGGTCATTGCGTCCATGATAGCCGTGGGTGGCCTGGGGCAGATGGTATTGCGCGGTATCGGTCGTCTCGACATGGGGATGGCTTCGGTGGGGGGGCTTGGCATAGTCCTGCTTGCCATAGTGCTGGATCGTATGACTCAGGCGATGGGTCAGTCCAATTCCGGGCATGTCGGCCGCTGGTATCAGCATGGCCCGATTGCCTTGCTGCTCGCACCGTTCGGGCAGCGCAACAAGACTCACACTAAAGGAGAAAATGTATGAAAACCATCACCAAGGGATTGACGCTGGGTACTCTGTTGCTGAGTACGGCCGCCATGGCCGGCGTGACAGTTCAACCCATCCAGAGCACAGTGCCGGAGGAGGCGTTTCAGACCCTGCTGGTGAGCAAACTGCTGGGTGAGCTGGGCTATGACGTCAAATCTGCCAAAGAGGCGGATTACAATGTGGGTTATGCCTCGGTCGCCAGCGGCGATGCGACCTTTCTCACGTTCAACTGGAATCCGCTCCACAAAGACAAGTATGAAAAGGCCGGGGATGATGCCAAGTTCTACCGCAAGGGAACTTATGTAACCGGCGCGGCCCAGGGCTATCTCATCGACAAGGTCACTGCCGACAAATACGGCATCACCAACATAGCCCAGTTGAAGGATCCCAAGCTGGCTGCGCTGTTTGACAGTGATGGTGATGGCAAGGCTGACCTGGCTGGTTGCAACCCGGGCTGGGGCTGCGAGATGGTGATCAATCATCAGCTCAAGACTTACGGTCTGGATCAGACTGTGACTCATCAACAGGGGAATTACTCGGCCATCATTGCCGACACCATCACTCGTTACAAGGAACACAAACCGGTGTTTTACTACACCTGGACGCCTTACTGGGTAAGCGGCGAGCTGGTGCCGGGCAAGGATGTGGTATGGCTGGAAGTGCCTTATACCGCTTTGCCGGAGGGGCGTAAGGGTGACACCAAGTTAGCGAATGGCAAAAACTATGGTTTTGAGATGAATACCATGCACATAGTTGCCAACAAGGCGTTCGCCGAGGAAAACCCTGCTGCCGCCAAGCTGTTTGCCGAAATGAAGCTGCCCATCAATGACATCAACGTGCAAAACGGTTTGATGAAGCAGGGGCAGAACAAGCCGGCAGATATTGAGCGTCATGCTAATGCCTGGATCAAGGGACACGAAGCCCTGGTCAACGACTGGTTGACTCAGGCTCGCGCCGCCAAGTAAGCGGATAATCAGGGCGCAAGAAGGTGCCACGCTATCAGGGCGCGCCTTCACGCGCTGAATATCACCCATAAAAGCGCCCGGCAGTTGCCGGGCGCTTTTTTATTGTCAGAACCCTGAAGAGGGATCAGATACCTGAGCCGTCGTGCTCGCCGCTCTCTTCGTGCAGGCCGCACTCGCGCTTGAGGCCGAAGAAGCGGGTCTGCTCCTCGCTCATGCCCGGCTCCCACTTGGTGGTGGTGTGCACGTCGCCGACCGAGAGGTAGCCTTGTTCCCACAGTGGGTGGTAGGGCAGGTCGAACTCCTTGAAGTAGTAGAAGACGTCCTTGTTGCTCCAGTCGATGACAGGCAGGAACTTGAAGCGACCGCGCTGGATTGCCAGCACTGGCAGCTTGCCACGGCTGCCCGCCTGCTCCCGGCGCAGGCCGGAAAACCAGGTCTGGGCCCCCAGCTCGCTCAGGGCGCGGTCCATGGGTTCCACCTTGTTGAGCTGGTTGTAGCGGGTGATCCCCTCCACCCCCTGCTCCCACAGCAGGCCGAAACGCGCCTCCTGCCAGGCCGGTGACAGTTCTGCCCTGTGTATCTTCAGATTGAGTGCCAGCCGTTCGGTCAGCTCATCGATAAAGCGGTAGGTCTCGGGGAAGAGATAGCCGGTATCGGTGAGTACCACGGGTACGTCGTTGCGCTCACTGCTCACCAGGTGCAGCATCAGCGCGGCCTGGATGCCGAAGCTGGACGACAGCACATGTTCCCCCGGCAGCTTGGCCAGTGCCCAGCGCACCCGCTCGGGGGCGCTCATGGTGTCCAGCTCCCGGTTGAGGGGGGCCAGCACCTCTGTCTGCTCTTCACGGCCGAGGGTCAGCAGGGCTTGCAGGTCAAGACGGCCATTTTCAGTGACATCAAGCGGCATAGAAGTCCCTCGCTGAGTCGATAACGGGGGCCACCACACCAGTGCGGATCACGAAGTCACCGAAGCACTCCGCCGCAGTGCGTTCGGCAGCCCAGCGGCCGATCAGCCGATCCAGCTCGGCCAGGATCTGCGGCTCAGTGATGTTCTCCTGATAGAGGCGCGGGATGCGTGTCCCTTCTAGATTGCCACCCAGGTGCAGGTTGTAGCGGCCCGGTGCCTTGCCCACCAGACCCACTTCCGCCAGCATGGCGCGGCCGCAGCCATTGGGGCAGCCGGTGACCCGGAAGATGATGGCATCATCCGCCAGCCCGTGCTTGGTGAGCAAGCCCTCGATGTCGGTGACAAACGCCGGCAGCATACGCTCTGCCTCGGCCATCGCCAGCGGGCAGGTGGGCAGGGCCACGCAGGCCATGGACTGCTTGCGCTGCTCGCTCACGCCGTCATCCAGCAGGCCGTATTGACGCGCCAGGACTTCGATGCGCGCCTTCTCGCCAGCGGGGACGCCGGCGATGATGAGGTTCTGGTTGGCGGTCAGGCGGAAATCCCCCTGATGGATCTTGGCGATTTCCAGCATGCCGGTCTTGAGCGGCTTGCCCGGGAAGTCCAGCAAACGGCCATTCTCGATAAAGAGGGTCAGGTGGTGCTTGCCATCGATCCCTTCGACCCAGCCGAAGCGATCGCCACGGCTGGTGAACTCATAGGGACGACTCTCGGCGAAGGGGATACCTGCGCGGCTCTCCACCTCGGCCTTGAACGCCTCGACGCCAACACGTTCGAGTGTGTACTTGGTCTTGGCGTTCTTGCGGTTGACCCGGTTGCCCCAGTCACGCTGGGTGCTGACCACGGCGGCCGCCACCTCCAATACGTGGGAGAGGGGAATAAAGCCAAAATCACTCGCTTTGCGCGGGTAGGTGCTGGTGTCGCCGTGGGTCATGGCCAGACCCCCGCCCACCAGCACGTTGAAGCCCACCAGCTTGCCGCCTTCGGCAATGGCCACGAAGTTGAGATCGTTGGCGTGGATATCCACGTCGTTGTGAGGTGGGATCACCACTGTGGTCTTGAATTTGCGCGGCAGGTAGTTGGAACCCAGGATTGGCTCCTCATCCCCACCCAGCTTCTCGCCATCCAGCCAGATCTCGACATAGGCGCGGGTCTTGGGCAGCAGGTGCTCGGAGATTTTTGTGGCCCACTCGTAGGCTTCCTGATGCAGTTCAGACTCCACCGGATTGCTGGTGCAGAGCACGTTGCGGTTCACGTCGCCAGCGGTGGCGATGGAATCTATGCCGGTGCTGTTGAGGGTCTGGTGCATCAGCTTGATGTCGCGCTTCAATACCCCGTGGAACTGGAAGGTCTGACGGGTGGTCAGGCGGATGCTGCCATACAGGCTGTGCTCCTCGGCGAACTTGTCGATCACCTGCCATTGGGCCGGGGTGATGATGCCACCCGGCAGACGGGCGCGCAGCATGACGTTGTGCAGGGGCTCCAGCTTCTGGGCAGTACGCTCCGGGCGTATGTCTCTGTCATCCTGCTGATACATGCCGTGGAAGCGGATCAGCTGGAAGTTGTCGCCGTTGAAGCCGCCGGTGAGCGGGTCTTGCAGATCCTGCTCTATGGTGCCGCGCAGAAAGTTGCTCTCGCGCTTGAGGCGCTCGTTGTCGGCCAGCGGTCCTTCGACCGGTCCCGGAATCACTTGTTTGCTCATCAATAGACATCCCTTTGATAACGTTTGGCACGACGCAATTCGCTCAAATACTCTTCTGCTTCCTCACGGCTCTTGTGACCGTGTTCTGCAATCACATCCAGCAGGGCTTCCTGCACATCTTTCGCCATGTGGTTGGCATCGCCGCACACATAGAAGTGAGCGCCTGCTGCCAGCCACTGGTAGAGCTCCAGACCCGCTTCACGCAGTCTGTCCTGCACATAAATCTTGTTGGCCTGATCCCGGCTGAAGGCCAGCGAGATCTTCGACAGCAGGCCCGATTTCACATAGCGCTGCCACTCCACCTGATAGAGAAAGTCCTGAGTAAAGTGGGGGTTGCCGAAGAAGAGCCAGTTCTTGCCCTCGGCCCCTTGAGTCTCGCGCTCCTGCATAAAGGCGCGGAACGGAGCTATGCCGGTGCCCGGTCCCACCATGATGACGGGGGTATCGGGATTGGCCGGCAGGCGGAAGTTGTCGTTGTGCTCCACAAACACTCGCACCTCGGCATCTTCGGCCAGCCTGTCCGCCAGATAGGAGGAGGCGGCACCACTGCGCACGGTGCCATCTTCTTGCGGGTAGCGCACCACGCCAACGGTGAGATGCACCTCCTCTTCAACTTCGCTCTGGGCGGAGGCGATGGAGTAGAGGCGAGGGGTGAGGGGGCGCAGCAGGCCAGTCAACTGCTCCGCGCTGAGTTCGGTCGGGAAGCGCTTGAGCACATCCACCACCTGGGCTGAGGTGACCAGGGCATTGACCTGGGCCTTGTCACCGGCCAGGTCTTTGAGCGCTGCGTTACCCGAGATCTCTGCCAACCCCGCGATAAAGCCGCCGTGCAACCGGGTCAGTTCCAGATTGCGGGTGAGCACCTCGCGCAGGCTGCCGTGGGCGGTGGCTTCGTCACCACTGCGTCCGGCCAGGGCCAGCACTTCCCCCACCAGGTCGGCGTCGTTGTCGAACCAGACCCCGAGGGCATCCCCAGGCTGATAGGTCAGCCCTGACTCTTCGAGGCTGATCTCGATATGGCGGATATCCTTGGTGGAATCGCGGCCGGTGATCTTCTGATTCACCGACAGGCGGGCCGGGAAGGGATTGGCCTTGTCGTACTGGCTGTGACCGACAGCCGCTTGCACCGCCCCCGCCACACTGCTGGTGGCAACCCCGGCAGAAAGCGTGGCGGCAATGGCATTGACCGCCTGCTCGCCCCAGGCCTTGGCTGCTTCCTGATAGTCCACATCCAGGCTGGCAAGCTCATGAATGCGATCGGCGCCCGCCTTGGTCAGCAGGCTGTCAAAGTCCTGACCTGTCTGGCAGAAAAACTCGTAGGAGCTGTCACCCAGCCCCAGCACGGCGAACTTGAGCCCCTCCAGCTTGCCAACCTTGCCCTTCTTGAGCTGCTCGAACAGATCGACGGCGCTCTCCGGTGGTTCACCCTCCCCGTAAGTACTCACTACCACCAGCAGGTGAGTCTCTTTCTTGAGCTGCTTGGGTTTGTAATCTGCCATGGAGGTGAGGGTCACCGGCAAGCCGCGGGCTTGGGCTTGCGCCTGGATGGCACTGGCCACGCCTTTGGCATTGCCGGTCTGGGATCCGTAGAGAATGGTCAGGCTGCCGCCGGGTGCTGTCACTGCACCCGTTACCGCCACTGGCTGGCTGCCGGATTGGGAGAGACCGTAGAGATAGCCGCTCACCCAGACCAGTTGCTGGGTATTGAGGGTTGATAATGCCTGGTTCAGCTGACGTTGTTGTTCATCAGAGAGGGGGGCCAGATTGGTCAGGGAGTCCTTCAATTGCATCACACGCGTCTTCCATGGTCTGATTTTTGGTCAGGTTAAGGGGTGTGATGGATAACAACAAAGAATAAAAATGTCTTTTTTATTCTATTAATGCATTAAAACCCCAGGGGATCCTGTCTTGAGCCTGCTCGGGCTGTGCCCTGTTTCATGGTATAAACGGCGAAGAATGAGCCCCGTCGTGACGTCACAGGAAAAACGAATGCCGACTATCAGACTGTTTCATGTCAATGCCTTCAGCCAGCAGCCCTTTGGCGGCAACCCGGCCGTGGTGGTGCTGGGGCCGGCCCAGCCTGATGCGCGACTGCAGGCCATGGCGGCCGAGTTCAACCTGTCGGAGACCGCCTTTCTCACACCGGCAGGGGTGGCGTGCTATCAGCTACGCTGGTTTACCCCTCAGGTCGAGGTGGATCTCTGTGGTCACGGCACGCTCGCCGCCGCCCACGTGCTGTGGCAGACGGGGGAAGTGGCCCCTCAGGAGGTCATCCGTTTCGAGACCCGCAGCGGCGTCTTGCTGGCCCGGCGCGAGGGGGAATGGATCCAGCTCGACTTCCCGCGGATCCCGCTCACACCACTGGTGCTGGACCCGGCTTACGGGGCTGCGCTCGGCTGTACGCCGCGGCAGACCCTGGCGGCCGGGGCCAAGTTCCTGCTGGAGCTTGAAAGCGAAGAGGAGGTGAGGGGGCTAGTACCGGATTTTCATGCCCTGCGCGCCCTGCCAGGGCGGGGGCTGATGGTGACGGCCCCGTCCAGCCGTGCTGGCGATGACTTCGTCTCCCGCTATTTCGCTCCCTGGGTCGGGGTGGATGAGGATCCCGTCACCGGTTCCAACCACTGCGCTCTGGTGTCCTTCTGGGCCGAGCGACTGGGCAAGAGAGAGCTGCGGGCTCGCCAGATCTCGGCGCGCTGTGGGGAGCTGAAGCTTGTCCTGCAAGGGGATCGCGTCTTGATGTCGGGTCAGGCATTGACCCTCTGGCAGGGAGAGTGGCTGCTGCCATCCACCCTGTAAGGTACAAGTGTGTGCCCCTCTATGGTCGCCATAATGTTCGCCATAATGTTCGCCATAAAAAACGCCTCGCAGTTGCGGGGCGTTTCGTTGCCATCGAGTCACAGGTCTGGCCTGCACTCTGAGCTTATTTCTGTTGCGGGCGCAGGGCCGGGAACAGGATGACGTCACGGATGGTGTGGCTGTTGGTGAACAGCATCACCAGACGGTCGATACCGATACCCTGACCGGCAGTGGGCGGCAGGCCGTGTTCCAGCGCGGTCACGAAGTCGGCGTCGTAGAACATGGCTTCGTCGTCACCGGCTTCTTTCTGGTTCACCTGATCCTGGAAGCGCTTGGCCTGGTCTTCCGCATCGTTCAGCTCGGAGAAGCCGTTGGCCAGTTCGCGGCCACCGATGAAGAATTCGAAGCGGTCTGTCACGTCCGGGTTCACGTCGTTGCGGCGCGCCAGCGGAGAAACGGCTGCCGGGTACTCGGTGATGAAGGTGGGTTGCAGCAGCATGTGCTCTACCGTCTCTTCGAAGATGGCGGTGATCACGTGGCCCAGCTCCCAGCCCTTCATCAGCTCGATGTGCAGACGCTTGGCAACCGCCTTGGCGCTCTCCAGGGTAGCCAGATCCGCCGGGGTCACATCCGGGTTGAACTTCAGGATGGAGTCCACCATGGTGAGGCGCTGGAACGGCTGACCGAAATCGATGGTCAGGCCCTCTTCGCCCTCTTTGGCGTAACGGATCTTGGTGTCACCCAGAATGTCCTGGGCCAGGGTACGCAGCAGCTCCTCGGTCAGGTCCATCAGATCGATGTAGTCGGCATAGGCCATGTAGAACTCGATCATGGTGAACTCGGGGTTGTGACGCACCGAGATACCTTCGTTACGGAAGTTGCGGTTGATCTCGTACACGCGCTCGAAACCACCGACCACCAGACGCTTCAGGTAAAGCTCGGGGGCGATACGCAGGTACATGTCGATATCCAGCGCATTGTGGTGAGTGACGAACGGACGCGCGGAGGCGCCACCCGGGATGACCTGCATCATGGGGGTTTCCACTTCCATGAAGCGCTTGTCGTTGAAGAACTTGCGGATGCCGGCAACCACTTTGGTGCGGATCATGAAGGTCTTGCGGGACTCTTCGTTGGCGATCAGGTCCAGGTAACGCTGGCGGCAGCGTGCTTCCTGGTCGGTCAGGCCCTTGTGCTTCTCGGGCAGCGGACGCAGTGCCTTGGTCAGCAGGCGGATGGTGGAGACGTGTACCGAGAGTTCACCTGTGTTGGTACGGAACAGGGTCCCTTCCACGCCGACTATGTCACCCAGATCCCACTTCTTGAACTGCTCGTTGTAGAAGCCTTCCGGCAGATCGTCACGGGTCACGTAGATCTGGATCTTGCCAGCCATGTCCTGCAGGGTGGCGAAAGACGCCTTGCCCATGATCCGGCGGGTCATGATGCGACCGGCAATCTTCACCTGTTTACCCAAGGCCACCAGCTCTTCGGCGCTCTTGTCGCCAAATTCGGCATGCAGATCGCCAGAAAGGCTGTCACGACGGAAGTCGTTGGGGAAGGGGTTGCCCTGGGCGCGCAAGGCGGCCAGCTTGGAACGACGCTCCGTCATCTCGTTGTTCAGTTCGAGAGTGTGGTCGACTTCCGGAGTTGTGGTTTGTTCAGACATGGTGATTCCTGCTGTTCTGTTTTTACAGGCCTGATTTCAGGCTAGCTTCGATAAACTTGTCCAGGTCGCCGTCGAGTACCGCTTGGGTATTGCGGGTTTCGACGCCGGTGCGCAGATCCTTGATGCGTGCATCATCCAGCACATAGGAACGGATCTGGCTGCCCCAGCCGATATCGGACTTGGTCTCTTCGAGGGCTTGCTTCTCAGCGTTCTGCTTCTGAATTTCCAGCTCGTAGAGCTTGGCTTTCAGCTGCTTCATACACTGATCTTTGTTTTTGTGCTGGGAACGATCGTTCTGGCACTGTACCACGACACCGGTCGGGATGTGGGTGATACGTACCGCGGATTCGGTCCGGTTGACGTGCTGACCACCGGCGCCGGAAGCGCGGTAGACGTCGATCCGCAGGTCGGCCGGGTTGATCTCGATGTCGATGTCATCATCGATCTCGGGATAGACGAATACGGAACAGAATGAGGTGTGGCGACGGCCACCGGAGTCGAACGGTGATTTGCGAACCAGACGGTGGACGCCGGTTTCGGTACGCAACCAGCCGAAGGCATACTCGCCGGTGAACTTGACGGTGGCGGACTTGATGCCGGCCACGTCGCCGTCAGAGAGCTCGATAAGCTCCGGCTTGTAACCGTGGGCATCGCCCCAGCGCAGGTACATGCGCAGCACCATGTTGGCCCAATCCTGGGCTTCGGTACCACCTGAGCCGGACTGGATGTCGATGTAGCAATCGGAGCCGTCGTGCTGACCGGAGAACATGCGACGGAATTCGAGGTCCACCAGCTTGGTTTCAAGTACATCGGCTTCGGCCACGGCTTCGTTGAAGGTATCTTCGTCTTCCCCTTCCACCGCCAGGCTCACCAGCATCTCGACGTCTTCGGCACCCTGGGTCAGGGTGTCAATGGTGCCGACCACGTTCTCCAGGGAGACGCGCTCCTTGCCCAGCGCTTGTGCGCGCTCGGGCTCATTCCATACGTCCGGCTGTTCCAGCTCGGCGTTGACCTCTTCTAGACGCTCTTTCTTGGCGTCATAGTCAAAGGTACCCCCTAAGAAGCTCTGTCCTCTCAGACAGCTCCTTAAGTTTGTTTAATACAGGATTGACTTCAAACATCGTGAAAACTCTCGGGGTCGATGTGATTTAAAAACGGGATATTCTAGCCAATTGTGGAAGGAATAAACAGGGTCGCCTCTTCTTGTGCGCATCCGGTAGTCAATTTCTGGTGCAGTTTTCCCCAACTCGGTGGAAAATATCGTCCGCAGACTCATTTGCAGGTTCAGTTTTCGCCTGCCGGGTCGCTAATAACTACGCAGTGCTGTGCACTCTTTTGGGAAATCCGGTTCCTGACCTCATAAGAAGAAATCATGATGAAAAACCTATCACTCAAGCAGAAGATACTCTTGTCGGTGGTGATCGCCTTGTCATTGGTGATCCTGCTGCTCTCCTGGCAGAGCTATACCAGCCAGAAGTCCCTGTTGCTGCAAGGCAGTCAGGAACAGGTGCAACGATTGGGCAGCCAGCAGGCCGCCAGCGTCAGTGACTGGCTCTCTGCCCGTCGCGACGTGATCCAGGCCCTTGGCAACAAGGCCAGTGCAGAACCCCTCAATGCCCTGCAACAGGCGCAAGTGTCGGGTCGCTTCCAGCTCACCTACTTCGGTGAGGGTAATGGCAAGATGAACGACTCGGATCCTTCCATCAACCGTAGCGGTTATGATCCGCGCTCCCGTGGCTGGTATCAGGAAGCCATGAGCAAGGGCGGCCTCATTGTGACCAAGCCCTATCTGGACGTTGCCTACAACATCATGGTGGTGACGCTGGCCCAACCGGCTCAGGGCGGCGTGGTCGGTGGTGACCTCTCCATCGCATCCCTGGTAGAAGACATCACCAAGATGAAGCTGCCCGCCGACGGTTTTGCCATCATGATGCACAAGGATGGTACCGTCATCGCGTACAAGGACGCGGCCAAGGCGATGAAGCCGGCCACCGAGATCGACAACGATCTGACCAATGCCCTCATCGATCAGAGCAAGGCTGGCAATACCCTGATCCCTGCCTATTTTGACAGCGAAGGCCGTGACAAGCTGCTGATGGCAGTAGACATCCCGGATACCGACTGGGAACTGGTGCTGGTGCTGGACAAGGCTACCCTGGAAGCGCCGCTCTCCTCCTTGCTGATGACCCAGCTCGGTCTGGCCCTGCTGGTGCTGGTGGGCAGCATTCTCGCCATATCCTGGCTGGTCAGCCTGCTGCTCGGCCCGCTCACCAAGGTCTCCCAGGCCCTGGCCCGCATCGCCGACGGTAACGGTGATTTGACCCAGCGCATCAAGATCGACGCCAACGACGAAGTGGGCCAGCTGGCCAACAGCTTCAACCGTTTCGTCGGCAGTCAGCATCAGCTGATCGCCAACATCCGCAAGCTGGCCAACGAGCTGAACGCCGACGCCGAGCGCAGTCTGGTGACCAACCAGGCCTCGGTGGACGAGCTGCAGCGCCAGCAACAGGAAGTGACCATGGTTGCCACTGCCGTCACCGAGATGGCGAGCGCCACCATGGAGATCGCCGGCAACGCCGAGAACACGGCCGCTGCTGCCCAGCAATCCGCCCAGAGCAGTGAACAGGGCAAGATGCTGGTGAACCAGACCCGCCAGTCCATCAACGGTCTGGCCGAAGAGGTGGGGCAGGCGACCGCAGTGATCGGCGAGTTGAGCCGTCACGCCCAGGCCATTTCCGGCATACTCTCCACCATTCAGGGCATTGCCGAGCAGACCAACCTGCTGGCGTTGAACGCGGCCATCGAAGCGGCTCGTGCCGGTGAACAGGGTCGTGGTTTCGCCGTTGTGGCAGACGAAGTACGAGTGCTGTCCCGTCGTACCCAGGATTCCACCCAGGAGATCCAGTCCACTATCGAGACGCTGCAACAGACCACTGCCCGTGCGGTCAGCCTGATGCAGACCAGCCAGGGCCTGGCCGACAACAGCGTGAAAGACGCCGATGCCGCCGCTGCCGCGCTGGAAGAGATCACCCAGGCCGTCTCGCTTATCTCCGACATGGCGGGTCAGATCGCCACCGCCGCCGAGGAGCAGACCCAGGTGACTGGCGAGATCACCCAGAACACCACCGCCATCAAGGATGTGAGTGACGAGATCACTGCCGCCGCCATGCGCGATCTGGATCAGGCCCATCGCCTCAAGGGTCGTGCTACCGACCTGAACCAGCAGGTGTCGACCTTTATCCTGTAAGACTCAGGGTTGCAGCCTGTCCGGGCTGAAATGAAAAAGCCCCGCACTCGGCAGAGTGCGGGGCTTTTATTTTGTGGTTGTGGCGTGCTTACAGGAAAGGCATGGCCATAAACAACTTGATCACCATGGCGTTGATGATGTCGATGAAGAAGGCACCCACCATGGGCACCACCAGAAACGCCAGGTGGGACGGGCCGAAGCGCTGGGTAATGGCCTGCATGTTGGCAATGGCGGTCGGGGTGGCCCCCAGGCCGAAGCCGCAGTGGCCTGCCGCCAGCACGGCCGCGTCATAGTTGCTGCCCATAACCCTGAAGGTGACGAAGATGGCGTAGAGCGCCATCGCCAGCGTCTGGGCGACCAGCAAAATAAAGATGGGCAGAGCCAGACTCGCCAGATCCCACAGCTTCAGGCTCATCAGCGCCATGGCCAGGAACAGCGACAGACTGACGTTGCCGAGCAAAGAGACTTCCCGATCGCTCACTTCGTGCCAGTTCAGCAGGGTCAGCAGGTTGCGCAGCAGCACGCCGACAAACAGCACGCAGACGAAGACCGGCAGCTCGAAGGCGCCACCCTTGAGGTAGGCGGAGAGCATTTCGCCCCCTTTCAGGCTGATGGCGATCAGTGCCAGGGTCTCGATCAGGCTGAAGGTGGTGAGCGGACGTTCCATGTCGGGCATCTCGAAGCCCCGTGGTGCGTCGTCCTTGTTGTGCTCCTCGCCGGGCACCTGCACTTTTTTCACCAGATAGCGTGCTACCGGGCCACCGATCAGGCCCCCCAGTACCAGGCCGAAGGTGGCACAGGCGATGGCAAGCTCGGCGGCGGATTGCACCCCGTACTTCTCGGAGAAGGTGGCGCTCCAGGCCGCACCGGTACCGTGGCCGCCGGAGAGGGTAATGGAACCGGCCAGCAGTCCCATGTGCGGGTCCAGACCGAGCAGGGTCGCCAGACCCACCCCCAGGCTGTTTTGCACCAGCAGCAGGCCGGTCACCACCATCAGGAAGGTGATCACCGCCTTGCCGCCGCGCTTGAGGCTGGCAAGATCGGCGGAGAGACCGATGGAGGCGAAGAAGGCCAGCATCAGCGGAGTTTGCAGGCTGGTATCAAATTGCAGTTCCACCTGCAGGGTGGAGCGCAGCAACAGCAACACCAGGGCGACCACCAGGCCGCCGGCAACCGGTTTGGGGATGTTGAAGGTGCGCAGCAACCCGACGCGGGTCACCAGCACACGGCCGAACAGCAACACCAGAGTGGCTGCGACCAGGGTGGCGTAGGAATCAAGTTGTAACATTCAGTACTCCCATGTTGATTGGCTGTGTCTTTCGCTGATGAAGACTCAGAGATTCAGCCGGGATAAAAATCAGGGTGGCTCAGGTGCCAACAAAGAAGGGGCTGCAAGCCCCGGTCCCATGCAGAAATGGGATCGATGCGGGCCTGAATTGATCAGGCATCCAGATGAGATTTACGAAAAATCCGCCGGATAGTAGCAAAAAACACCACTTAAATCCATATTTGTCATATAAGTAGCCTTGGTGTGTGTTTGTTGCAACATTTAACACTGTTGGGATGGGCGTCATATTATGGGCGGGATCTGCTATTTCGCGGCTGTCATTTGGGGCGCCAGTCTCTATAATTCGCCGGTTTCCAGCCCACAAGAGGAAACCGGTCAGGTGTGAAGTCGTCGGTTTATTCCTTTATTAATTTGCCGGTTGCCGGTCCATCAAGAGGAGAGGGTGTGAAGAAGTCCATCTACATTGCTTACACGGGCGGTACCATAGGAATGCAGCGTTCCGACCACGGTTATGTGCCGATGGCGGGCTTTATGGAAGACTGTCTGGCGCGGATGCCCGAGTTTCATCGACCCGAGATGCCGGATTACCATATCCACGAATATGACCCCCTTATCGACTCCTCCGACATGACGCCTGCGGACTGGCAGCGGATCGCTGAGGATATTAAAGACAATTATGAGAAATACGACGGTTTCGTGATCCTGCACGGCACAGACACAATGTCGTTCACCGCCTCTGCGCTCTCCTTCATGCTCGAAGATCTGCACAAGCCGGTCATCATCACCGGCTCCCAGATCCCGCTCGCCGAGCTGCGCTCCGATGGTCAGCAGAACCTGCTCAATGCCCTCTATATCGCTGCCAACTACCCGATCCACGAGGTGACGCTGTTTTTCAACAACCAGCTCTATCGTGGCAACCGCAGCAAGAAGGTGCACGCCGATGGCTTCCACGCCTTCGACTCCCCCAACTATCCGCCACTGCTCAATGCCGGTATCGCCATCTCGCTGGAAGCGGGTGAGCTGGGGGAGCCGTCCGATCGTCCGCTGGTGCTGCACGACATTACCCCGCAGCCCATCGGCGTGGTGACCCTTTATCCGGGCATCTCCAGCGAGGTGATCGCCAACATATTGCAGCAGCCGGTGAAGGCGCTGATCCTGCTCTCGTTTGGCGTGGGCAATGCGCCGCAGAATCCGGCCATGCTGGCGCTGCTCTCCGAGGCATCTACCCGCGGCGTCATCATAGTCAACTTGAGTCAGTGCCTGCACGGCAAGGTCAACATGGGGGGCTATGCCACCGGCAATGCGCTCTCCCGTGCCGGGGTTATCTCGGGGTTTGACATGACTGCCGAGGCGGCGCTCACCAAGCTGCACTTCCTGCTGAGCCTGGACTTGCCTGCACCCCGCATCCGCGAGCTGATGCAACAGTCCCTGCGCGGCGAGCTGACGCCCTGAGAAACTGTCCACGATCTTGCTGCGAAGCCGTGATCAAGGCTCATGTGCTGCTCGCTTGTTTGTGAACAAGAGGGCTCATGTATGCCTATACACTCCGGTTCCTGCGCTGCTCTTCACCTTGCTGACGCCTTCTCGCGACAGGTCGTGAACAGCTTCTGGCCTCCTCATCATGAGGGGGGAGAGGAAAAAAGAGGGGAGCCACTATGGCTCCCCTCTTTGCTGTTTGCCGTATCCGGTCGCGGCACTGGATGGGCGGCCTGCCTCAGTGACTGAGGTCGATCCGCACTATCTCTTCCTCGTCACGGTACTGACGCTTGAGCTCGCTCTTGCTCTTCATCACTATCTCGCCGTCCCGGCCTATGTTCATGTGCTCGGGATTGTCGAGGTGCATCGCCTGCCAGGCCATCACGGCCTGCAGGGAGGTGGCCTTCTGCTCGTCGCTCAGGGGTTTGCCATCGGGCCATTTGCCCAGCTCGACCGCTGTCTTGAGCCGCTCGTACACTTCTTTGGGCATCTGTCTGATGGCCTGTTGAAACTCACCCTGTTGAAACGACATCCGGCTTCTCCTTGAAAATTGAGCCATGAACCCAGGTTCTTAGACGGGTAGATCCTGGCGGGCTATGCAGGTAGACCCTATTGGTCTATGCAGGCAGATCCTGGCGGACTACGCCAGCCATCTGCTCCATCACCCGCACTACCTGACAACTGTACCCGAACTCGTTGTCATACCATACGTAGAGGACGCAGTGATCTTCCTCGGCGATGGTGGCCTGGGAATCCACTATGCCTGCGAAGCGGGAACCCACCATGTCGGAGGAGACCAGCTCAGTGCTGGCGCTGAAATCGATCTGGCGATGCAGGGCCGAGCTTAGCGCCATCTGTTGCAGATAGACATTGAGACTCTCCCTGTCTGTGCTTTGCTCCAGGGAGAGGTTGATGATGGCCAGCGACACGTTGGGGGTGGGCACCCGAATGGCGTTGCCGGTCAGCTTGCCTTTGAGCTCCGGCAGTGCCTTGGCCACCGCCTTGGCTGCCCCCGTGCTGGTCATTACCATGTTGAGGGCTGCGCTGCGACCGCGACGCTCGCCCTTGTGATAGTTGTCTATCAGGTTCTGATCGTTGGTGTAGGAGTGGACCGTCTCCACGTGGCCGTGGCGGATGCCGTACTTGTCCTGCATCACCTTGAGCACAGGTGTGATGGCGTTGGTGGTACAAGAGGCGGCAGAGATGATCTTGTCATCTGGCCCGATCACTTCATGATTGACCCCGAACACCACGTTCTTCATGTCGCCCTTGCCCGGCGCCGTCAGCAGCACACGGGCGGCGCCGCGCGCCTTCAAGTGTTCGCTCAAACCGGCTTCGTCGCGCCAGACACCCGTGTTGTCGACGATGAGTGCATTGTGAATGTTGTATGCCGTGTAGTCGATGTCGCTCGGACTGTTGGCGTAGATCACCTGAATGAAGGTGCCGTTGGCGATGATGGCACTGCGATCACTGTCCACCTCGATGGAGCCGTTGAAGGGGCCATGTACCGAGTCACGGCGCAGCAGACTGGCGCGTTTCTCCAGATCTCCCTCACGGCCACCACGCACCACTATGGCTCGCAGACGCAGTGAGTTGGCGGCGCCGGTACGCTCTATGAGCAGGCGGGCCAGCAGGCGACCGATACGACCAAAACCGTAGAGCACCACGTCCGTCGGTTGCGGGATGTCACTCCGCCCCAGTGCTGGTGCCAACTTGGCCCGCAGGTAATCGTCAATGCCTGCTTCGTCCTGGTGATCCTGCCAGTAGCCGACGGCCAGCTTGCCAAGATCGATCTCGGCGGCGGTGGGGTTCAAGGCCAGGATGGCCTGGAGCAGGGGGAAGCTTTGCTGGATCGGAAGCGGGGTGCCCTGATGACGGCGGACGACCCTGTGGGCTTTGAGGATATCGATGGTGGAGGCGTTTTGCAGCGGGCGTCCGTAGAGGGTGATCTCGATCCCTTGTTGTCGGTAGAGGCGACCTATCAAGGGTTGCATGGCTTCGGCGAGCTCCTGGCTCTCCTGCCACGCCTGCAAGTAGTGCTCGTGGGTCATTAACCAGATCCTTTATTTCACGTTGTTGGGGCAAATAGAAATTCGTCGAATGCAGATCAGTGTAGGGGTGTATATTTCGTTATATCATTCTGCAATCGCGGCCTTATACGGCGCGCGCATTGTAATGGATATGTAGCCGGTTTGCTAGCCAGAGGTGGCTGCACAAGGCTCCCATTGTTACCAACCAGATGTGAACTATGACCCCTTTTCCACTGCGTTCCGTACTGCTCGGCCTCTCCTGCGGCCTGACTCTGATGGCCTGCAACGATGACAGGATCCACAACATCTGTGCCAATCATCCCGAGCTGTGTCAGGACCTGGTGGACGATGGCTGGTGCCGCTACGAGCGGACCGACATCATCCGCAGCCGCTTCTATCTGCAAGAAGAGGGGACGGACAGGCGCAAGTACGAGCTGATGCGCAATCTGG
The DNA here is from genome assembly GCF_029237345.1 of Aeromonas sp. 2HA2. NCBI lineage: Bacteria > Pseudomonadati > Pseudomonadota > Gammaproteobacteria > Aeromonadales > Aeromonadaceae > Aeromonas > Aeromonas sp. 2HA2. The sequence continues at coordinate 126,309 of NZ_JAACGB010000013.1, forward strand.
AGCGTTATCTCAAGTGTGCGGAGCGGTCGACCAACATAGAGTACAAGACGGCGAGGGAGCAGAAGAGCCCCAGAGTGGAAGGCATGCTGGCGGCCGGTGATCAGCTTACCGAGCTCGATGCGGCGACCCGCAACTCGCAGGATCCCTACCTGCTGCTCTGGCACTGGACCAACAACATCAACGAGCAGGCCCGTGAGCAATTCATGGCGCTGGAGGGGCAGCCAGTACTCAAAGAGCCCGAGCTGCAGCTGGCACTGGGGGGCATGTATGCCAAGAGTGCCCCACAGAAAGCCATCACTCTCATGCACCATGCCCTCTCCCTCTATGGAGAAGGGGACAAGGTCAACAGCCGGATCCTCACCTCTCTGAGCACCCTCTACATGGGCCAGAAGGAGTACGGTCTGGCGTATCTGTGGGGCAAGGTGAGCGAGTCGTTTCAGGATACGCCCGACGTTTCGGCCAAGCGTTTGGGCCTTTATCATGCGTTGAGCAAGGCAGATCAGGAGGCCTGGGACAGTCAGGCCGCCACCATAGTCGAGCAGCTAAAAAGCGGGACTTATCGTCCCTGATCCCTGATGAACCAGATAAAACAACTGGCCAGTGACTGGCCTCATCCCTTCGACATCCAGCTGAAGCACGGCCAGGTGGCCATTGATGGCCGCAGGCTGGAGCGCGTGACAGTCAGGGCCATAGTCCTGCGTGGCGACCGGCTGTTGTTGGTGCACTCCCGGGTCAACGGCGATCTCATGTTTCCCGGTGGCGGCATTGAAGAAGGGGAGTGCCACGGCACTGCCCTGGCTCGCGAGCTGCGGGAAGAGTGTGGTGCCGAGCTGGTGGAGGTCGGCGCCCTGCTCGGCCAGACGCGGGAGTACCGCGCCGCCCGGGAGGCCGACTATGACGCCTATTGCATCCGCTCTTTCTATTACCTGTGTCGTGTCGGTGAGGGGTGGAGTGAACCTCGCCCCCAGCCCTACGAGGTACGGCTAGGTTTCACCCCTGGCTGGTTCGAGCTGGATGATGCGCTGCAAACCAACAAGACCCAGCTGGCGGGTCCTTGTCCCCAGTGGACGGCGCGGGAGACCCGGGTACTAGCCGAGTTGCATCATTGGCACGAGTCCGGCCTGCTGGTGTGAATCAGGTCCCTTGAGCCAGATGCAAAAAAACGCCCGAAGGCGTTTTTTTTATTGCGAGTGTCCGATTACTGCACACATACAGGGCAGAAGGCATAGGTGCCTTGGGGGTCGTTGAAGCGGGTCAGCGGATCCAGGCCGCGGTTCACCTCCACCAACGCCTTGCCAAATCCGGCCGGCAACCAGCTTTGCAGGTGCGGGGCCAGTGCCTCGGCGCTGCTGTCGAACAGCTGGCGCAGGAACTTGTCTTTGGCTGACTCCTCTTTTTCTATGGGGGTGACCTGCCACTCCTTGAGGTTGGCAAGGGTGGCCGCCGCCTTGATGGCGTCCTCCTGATTACCGAATTCATCCACCAGACCCAGCGCCTTGGCATCCTGGCCGGTCCAGACCCGGCCTTCGGCGGCTTTTTCCGCCTCTTGCGGGCTCAGGCCACGGCCCTTGCTCACCAGACCGACGAAGCGCTGATAGGTATCTTCCACACTCAGCTGAATGGCTTGCCCGACGTGATCAGGCAGGGCGCGGGTCAGGCCGACTCCAACGTAATCCGTGGTGCCCACCCCATCCGTGTGCACCCCGTATTGGGAGAGCGCCTTGTCGATGGTGGCGAACATGCCGAACACCCCTATGGAGCCGGTGAGGGTGGTAGGGGAGGCGAAGATCTTGTCCGCATCGGCGGAGATCCAGTAGCCACCCGAGGCAGCGTAGCTCCCCATGGAGATCACCACCGGTTTGCCGGACTGTTTCAGCGCCAGCAGTTCGGCGCGGATCTGCTCGGCGGCGAAGGCGCTGCCACCCGGGCTGTCGACCCGCAGCACCACGGCTTTCACCTTGTCGTCACGGCGGGCATCGGCCAGCAGATCCGACAGGCTGTCGCCACCTATGGTACCGGCCGACTGCACGCCATCCATGATGGCACCGCTGGCAACAATGAGGCCCACCTCATCCTTGCCACTCTGGGGATATTGCTCGGGTGCCGCCGCCAGGTACTCTTTCAGGCCAACCCCTTTCCAGCCGTGATCCTTGCTTTCACCCACTTCCTTGATGACTGCCTGGGTCATCTCGTCACGGGTGGCGAGCTGATCCACCAGACCGTTGTCGAGGGCGTAGCTGGCAGCGTTGCCGCCGGCCTTGCGCAGCAGCTCGAGGAAACGATCTTTGCTTGGGGCGACGGCCTCGGGTTCTATCTCCCGCTGCTCGGCCACGTCTGCCACATAGGATTGCCACAGCTGATCCAGCCAGCGCTGGTTCGCCTCTTTGCTTTCGGGTGACATATCATTGCGGGTATAAGGTTCGACGAAGGATTTGTAGGTACCGACCTTGAACACGTGAGGGGTGATGTTGAGCTTCTCCAGCGCCGACTTGAAGTAGGTCTGGTAGACGCCGAGCCCCTCGATCAGCACGGCGCCGCTCTGGTTGAGCAGCACATGATCGGCGTGAGCGGCCAGCAGATACTGACCCTGGTTGTAGTAGTCGGCCATGGCGATGACAGGTTTGCCACTCTCCCGGAAGGAGTCGATGGCGCCAGCCACTTCCTGCAGCTTGGACAAGCTGGTGCCCTGCAGCCCTTGTGGCTTGATCACCAGCGCCTTGATGCGATCGTCATCTTTTGCGCTGCGAATGGCCCAAAGCAGATCGGAGAGGACGATCTCGCTCGGTTGGTCGTCGCTGCTGTCCATCTGTCGCAGCAACTGTACTGTGGGATCTGTCTGGGAGCGCTGTTCCACCAGTACGCCGTTGAGATTGAGAGTCAGGGCCCCTTCGATGGGCGCCTGTGGTGCCTCTTTTTGGCTGAAGCTAAAGATGATGACCAGCACCAGAATGAGAAACAGCAGATTGACCAGCATCAGCCGGGTGAAGTTGAGCAGGCGCCAGAGACTGCGAAACAGCCAACCCAGACCTTTGAAAATAGACATAGTCGCGTTATCGCCCTGTTAATGGGTAGAGAAGGGTCATTATTAACCAGTTGGCCGGTGAATTGCCATTTCCGCTTCGGTCCGATCATGGTGCGATCGCCTTCTCTTGCTTCGGGATACGCCTGTTCGCCGAAAAAATGTCCAAACATTTGTTTGAAAAAGCATTTTTGATTCTTTACTCTAGCTGCAATTTGATAACAAAAAATTAACTGGAGGCATTGTGAGCCTTTATCCTACGTTGCTGACGCCCCTTGACCTCGGGTTTACCCAGTTGAAGAACCGGGTACTGATGGGTTCCATGCATACCGGCCTTGAAGAGGAGAAGGGTGGCTTTGACAAGCTGGCCGCCTTCTATGCCGAGCGCGCCCGTGGCGGTGTCGGCCTCATCGTCACTGGTGGCATAGCCCCCAATCTGCGTGGGCGGCTGGTGCCCCACGGCTCACAGCTGAGCTTCCCCTGGCAAGTCGCCAAGCACAAGAAGGTGACTCAGGCGGTGCATCAGGAGGGGGGCAAGATAGCGCTGCAGATCCTCCATGCCGGCCGCTATGCCTACCATCCCTTCAGTCTGGCGCCGAGCGCCCTCAAGGCGCCCATATCCCCCTTCAAGCCGCGCGCCATGAGCGAGCGGCAAATCCGCGGTACCATTCGTGACTTTGCCTCCACCGCGCAGCTGGCCAGGGCGGCCGGTTACGACGGCGTCGAAGTGATGGGGTCGGAAGGCTATCTCATCAACCAGTTCATCTGCGAGCGCACCAACAAACGCACCGATGGCTGGGGTGGCAGCAATGAAAACCGGATGCGTTTTCCGGTGGAGATAGTGCGGGCCATCCGCGAGCGGGTCGGCACGGATTTCATCATCATCTTCCGCCTCTCCATGCTGGATCTGGTGGAGCAGGGGTCGACGCTGGAGGAGGTGGTAGCCCTTGGCAAGGCGCTGGAGCAGGTCGGCGTGACCCTGATCAACACCGGCATTGGCTGGCACGAGGCGCGCATTCCAACCATAGCCACCAGCGTGCCGCGCGGTGCCTTCAGCTGGGTGACCGCCGAGCTGAAAAAGCACCTCACAGTGCCGCTCATCACCACCAACCGGATCAATACCCCGGAAGTGGCCGAGCGCATATTAGCCCAGGGAGAAGCGGATATGGTCTCCATGGCGCGTCCCTTCCTGGCTGACCCTGAATTTGTCATCAAGGCTGCCGAGAACCGGGCGGACGAGATCAACACCTGCATCGCCTGCAACCAGGCCTGCCTGGATCACGTGTTCAAGCAAAAACGCGCCTCCTGCCTGGTCAATCCCCGCGCCTGTTTCGAGACCGAGCTGACGTTTGGCCGCGTGCCCCAGCCCAAGAAGCTGGCGGTGGTGGGGGCGGGTCCGGCCGGGCTGGCGTTCGCCTGTTACGCCGCCGAGCGCGGCCATCAGGTGAGCCTGTTCGATCAGGCGAGCGAGATTGGTGGTCAGTTCAACTTTGCCAAGCAGATCCCGGGCAAGGAGGAGTTTCACGAGACTCTTCGTTATTTTGCCAGACGGCTGGAGAAGTGCGGCGTCGAGCTCTACCTCGGCCAGCGCCAGAGCGCCGAGAGTTTGCTCGGCGGCGGCTTTGACGAAGTGATCCTCGCCACCGGCATACGCCCGCGTACCCCGAACATACCAGGCATAGAGCATCCCAAGGTGCTCAATTACATCGACGTGCTGCGGGATCACAAACCGGTCGGCCAGAAGGTGGCGGTGATCGGTGCCGGTGGCATCGGCTTCGATGTGGCCGAATACCTTGTGGAGAAGAAGGCTGATTGCGGTACAGACGGACATCGCGATCACTGGCTCAAGGAGTGGGGCATCGACAAGCAGCTTGGCGAGCGCGGTGGCCTGATCACGCCGGAGATCGACGCCCCCGAACGCCAGATCTGGCTGCTCCAGCGCAAGGAGAGCAAGGTGGGTGACGGTCTGGGCAAGACCACCGGCTGGATCCACAGAACCGTGCTCAAGAACCGCAAGGTACAGATGCTTTCCGGCGTCCAGTACCTTGGCATCGACGATGAAGGCTTGCATATCCAGATAGGTGAAGCCAAACAGTGCCTGCCGGTGGATCAGGTGATCATCTGTGCAGGCCAGGAGCCTCTCAAGGAGCTGCAGGCTGGTTTGCAGGTGGCAGGCAAGCCGGTGCACATCATAGGTGGCGCCGACGTGGCCGCCGAGCTGGATGCCAAGCGGGCGATCCGCCAGGGGGCCGAGCTGGCCGCCGTTATCTAGTTGCTCCGCCCTGGCCCGCTATCGGTCTGATATTGCGATAAACCCCTGAGGCTCAGGGGTTTTCTTCATTGTGCGCTGTGCTAAGGTAGCGCCATCACAGCCCCTGACAAGGATTTGCCCATGGATGCCCTCACTTTGCTGCTCAACCGCCACTCCTGTGGCCGCCTGACCACTCCCGCCCCCAGCGGTGAGGTGCTCGACAATATCCTCAAGGCGGGCTTGCGCGCGCCGGATCACGGCACCCTGACTCCCTGGCAGTTCATCCTGTTTGAAGGGGAGGGGCGTGAGCGGCTGGGGGCTCTGCTGGCCGAGGCGGCCCGTGCCCGTGGCGAAGATGAAGAGAGCATCAAGAAGTGCCAGGAGGCGCCGCTGCGCGCTCCCTTGCTGGTGGCCGTTGCCACCCGTTATCAGGCCCACCCCAAGGTGCCGAAACTGGAGCAGGAGCTCTCCGCCGGTTGCGCCCTGATGGCGATGCAGATGGCGGCGCAAGCCCAGGGCTTCAACGGCATCTGGCGATCCGGCTGGTTCATCTTCGATGAGTTGATCAACAAGGGGCTGGCACTGGCACCGGAGGATCAACTGGTGGGCTTTCTCTACCTCGGCACCCCCATGCTGGAGGCGCGCAAGTTGCGCGAACTGCCGCCAGGCGAGTTTGTTCGCCGCTTCTAAGCTGCTTGAATTTCAGACAAAGCCCTGACTTTTCAGGGCTTTTTTATCTCGCGCGTTCACGAATCTGAGGCTGTACTGATAAATAAATACTTGCCAAGAGGGGGACGGGGCTTGGCAGAGAATTTTTTAAATAGTGAGAGGCTGTTCTCAATCCTGGTTGATTACGCTATGTAAAACGTTTGCGCCTCGTTAATATCCCTGTGCCAGTTTAGAAGGTGACCCCTTCTAATTTTCTGCGATGAGAGTCGCAATTCCGTAGCACCTTTTTACAGCCCAACGTCTTCATGACATTGGGCTTTATTTTTATGGGCAAGATTTTTTTTGGCTCCAATTGAGATTTGGATCGCGATCAAGGTTCACGCTTTTCCTTATAAAATCGGGGTCAGGATCCCGCTTCGCTTGCAGATAATAACAAGAGAGTGGGTTATTCCCATTGAGGTAGCCCACTCTGCATTTCTTGCCAGCCGGAGGCTTTATGTGGTTCAACAGCAAACTAAAAATGGAAAATCAGCAGCTGCGGGAGGCCCTGAGTCTCAAGGAGGAGCAACACCAGCAGGCGCTGGCCGAGCTGCGCGCCACCATAGGTGAGTATGAGCAGATGCAGCGCAATAGCAGGGAGAGTAGTGACCTCTTCAACCAGGTGATCTCGTGCCAGAACAAGGGGGGCGAGATGCTGCAGAGCGTGCGTGAAGCGCTGGCGGGCAGTGCCGAACATCTGATGGAAGAGAAGAGCGCGCTCTCGGAGCTGGATCAACTGTTCGCCCAGACCCGCAGTGCCATCGGCCGCCTCTCCGAGCGGGCCCATGCCATCACAGGTGAAGCCGAGCGTAGCCTCAAGGCAGTCAACCAGCTCGATGCCACCACGTCGGCCATCAACCAGTTTGTTGCGGCCATACAGGGTATTTCGGAACAGACTAATCTGCTGGCCCTCAACGCGGCTATAGAAGCAGCCCGAGCCGGGGAAGCTGGCCGCGGCTTTGCCGTCGTGGCCGACGAGGTGCGGCAATTGGCCAGCAAGGCTCACGAAGCCAGTCGCCAGATTGAGGGGCTGGTCAAACAGATCGTCGGCCAGGCGCAGGATATCAAGCTCATCATCGATGACAATCAGGCCAGCGCCGCCGAAGTGGCGACCTCCTCTTCCCAGATCGATGCAGTCGTGGCCCAGGTGCTGGCTCAATCCGGCAGGATGCAACAGGTGATCCACAGTGCTGCCACCACCTCTTTCCTAAATACTACCAAGCTCGATCATGCGGTCTGGAAGAACACCATCTATCGCCTTATTGATCAGCAGCACTTCCATGAACCGGTCAATGGTCATACCGAGTGTCGGCTGGGAAGGTGGTATTTCGAGGGACAAGGCGCCGAGCTCTTTGCCCAGGAGCCCGGGTTTCGCGAGCTGGATGGGCCACACAAACGGGTACACGAGAGTGGCAAAGCAGCGCTTCATGCTCGCCAGCAGGGCAATATCAAGGAGATGGTCGAGCAGCTCAAGACAATGGAAAGCGCCAGCATGCAGGTGGTGTACTGCATCGACCGCTTGCTGGGAAGTGCCTGAGCCCGTGCGTCAGGGTCCGCGCTTGCTTGCATGAGCACGGGGCGTCTCAGCGGCTGACAGGCAGGATCCGCGCCGGGTTGCCCACTACCCGGGCGCCGGCAGGCACGTCTTTGGTGACGACGGCCCCCGCGCCGACGATGGCTTCCCGCCCGATGGTGACACCGGGCAGCAGTATGGCGCCGCCGCCAATCCAGACTTTGTCTTCTATGGTCACCGGCAGCGCCGTCTCCACCCCCTGGATGCGCTCATCGGCGGCCAGCGCGTGGGCAGCTGTGTAGATCTGCACGTTCGGCCCTATCATGACGTTGGCGCCGATGCGGATCGGTGCGTTGTCCAGAAACGTGGCCCCCATGTTGACGTATGATCCCGCCCCCAGGCTGATATGACGGCCATAGGTGCAGTAAAACGGCGGGCAGATAAAGGCGTTCTCCGCCAGCTCGCCGATTATCTCCTGCAACAGCGCCAGCTGTTCATCCTCCTCTTCCGCCCGATTGAAGCCGCGATAGCGGCGCGCCGTCTCACGGCGCAGGACATCCAGCTCCGGCGCCATGCAGTTATAGGGCTGGCTACTGATCATCTTCTGATATTCGGTCATGGGGATTCCTGCTCTATGGTTGGCATGAGGCGATTTGGGTGGCAAGCGCAGCACCTCCAGTGCAGACCTGTCCACCTGCAGCAAGCGCACTGACAGAGGCATATATTACTGCTTTGTCAGCGGGATAAGAGTGAGCCTCAGCCCAGAGCCGGCATCACCAGGTGTTGTGGCCTGCCCTCGGCAAAGGCCAGCACGTTGGGCAAAGCCAGGAGAGGTTCGTTATCCAGGTTGGCGGGCTCGCTATCGAACACATCCAGTGCCGCTCGCCGGGTGGGATTTGCACTGAGCACCGCATGGAGTGCGCCAGATTCAATGAGCTCGGCCCGGCTGGTATTGACCAGCAAAGAGTCTGCCTTCATTCGAGCCAGGTCGGCACGGGTGACGCAGGCTCGAGTGAGCTCGTTGAGCCGCAGATGCAGGGACAAGACATCGGCACGTTGGAAAAACGCTGTCTTGTTGGGGGCGGCGTCGAATCCATCCTGTGTCGCCCGCTGACGAGAAGATTCGCTACCCCATACCAGCACAGACATACCGAATGCATTGCCGTAACGGGCAATGCGCTGACCTATCTTGCCGTAGCCCCAGATACCGAGCGTCAGACCGTACAGGGTGCGTCCCAGGCCGAGTGAGCCCGATTGCTGCCACTGGCCCTTGGTCAACTCGCGAGTGTAAGCCGGAATATGGCGGGAGGCTGCCATTATAAGTGCCCAGCAGAGTTCTGCAGGTGCAATGGGGCTGCCTACCCCTTCGGCAACTGCGACTCCGTACCGCTGGCACAGTGCCGGGTCGATATGCTGGCTGATTTTGCCGGTCTGGCTGATGAGTTTGAGGGTGGGAAGCCGCATCAGCAGCTGTTCATCGATACGAGTACGCTCGCGGATCAGCACCAGTGCTTCTACTCCCTCCAACATGGCGGCGAGGCGCGCTGTACCGGGTTCGCTCTGGTTGAGGATGGTAACGTCATGACCCGCCAGCAAGGCAAAGCAGGGCAGGTGACGAACCTGATCCTGATAGTCATCCAGAATGGCAATCTTCATCCGTTCCTCTTGTGTATCAAGCAATTGTCCTGAGGGGGAGAGGCGCGCCCCTTGGCTTCTTGGCGGGGGCAGGCGAGACGATGCCCAGTTTTCATTGCAGATTCAAGTGGTTCAGTTTGGAATTGGTGATGGGGCGGACCGGGCTGGCCGCCCCGTTGTCATGCTGGACGGCAAGGGGGAAGCGGGGCGTCGTGTTCGATCAGGCTGGCCAGCTCGCCGCTCTCATCCTTGAGGGCAACCCCGGTCAAGCGGCGGTTGAAGGCCTGCTCCAGCAACCAGGCCAGCTTGTGAGCCGCCTGGGGGAAATCGAGCCCGGCGGGACGTACGTTGGAGATGCAGTTGCGCTGTGAATCCATGCATCCGACTCTGGGTTGCCAGGTCAGGTAGAGCCCCAGACTGTCGGGGGAGGAGAGGCCGGGGCGCTCGCCAATCATCACCAGTACGGCCCGGGCCCTTAGCAGTTCCCCTACCTCATCTCCCAGTGCCACTCTGGCCTGGCTGGCGATCACCAGAGGGGCACAGGCCAACCCAAGGCGCCTGAGATGGGGTTGCAGTGCCTCGATAAAGGGCAGGGCATTCTGATGCAGGGCGGTGGAGGAGAGTCCATCACCCAGCATGATGACGAGATCGGCTTCAGCCTGCCGGGTCTGATACTCCAGGGGGGCGAGCTCGGCCTCTGTTTGCGGGAGCTGGCTCAGCAGGAGGCGGCTGGCATCGTTCAGCCGTCGGCCCAGATCCGGGCGACGCAAATACTCTTTCCGGCTGGTGGCGGCGCTGTGCACCGTCAGGACTTTGTGTCCTGTGGCGTGCAGCGCTTTGGTCAGGGCGGCCACTTCTAGGGGCTGGTGCACCGCATCTCTAGCCTGTGCATGGGCCAGACCAAACGCCAGCAGTGCCTCTGTGGGCAGGCTGACCCCGGTGCGCCCCAGCGCTATGCGGGCCGAGGTGTAGCGTTTGAGTTCCAGCCAGGGATTGAGGTGAACTATGTCACTCATGTCATGGGGATCCTTGCTCATCAGGCCACCTTGCCGCTTTGGCCAAAAGCCGTTAACAGAGGGTGGCGCAGGCTGGCATCGAGCAGTTGGCCGCCAGGGTTGGTGAGTTGCATCCGCACCAGCCAGTCTGCAAATTCCGGTGCGTGCTTGAGGCCGAGCAGCTCGCGAATATAGAGAGCGTCATGAAACGAGGTGCTCTGGTAGTTGAGCATGATGTCGTCCGCCCCGGGAACGCCGATGAGGAAGGTGAGGCCAGCGTTGCCCAGCAAGGTGAGCAGGGTGTCCATGTCATCCTGATCCGCTTCTGCGTGGTTGGTGTAGCAGACGTCACAGCCGAGCGGCACCCCCAGCAGTTTGCCGCAGAAGTGATCTTCCAGTCCGGCGCGGATGATCTGCTTGCCGTCATAGAGGTATTCCGGTCCGATGAAACCGACCACGGTATTGCACAGCAACGGCTTGAAGTGGCGAGCTACCCCGTAGGCTCTGGCCTCGCAGGTCTGCTGATCCAGTCCGTGGTGGGCATTGGCCGAGAGGCAACTGCCCTGGCCCGTCTCGAAATACATGACGTTGTTGCCAAGGGTGCCACGCCCCAGGCTGAGGGCAGCGTCATACGCCTCTTGCAATAGGGCCAGATCGATACCAAATCCTCGGTTGGCAGCCTCTGTACCGGCGATGGACTGGAACACCAAGTCTACCGGCACATTGCGCTCTATGAGCTGCAAGGTGTTGGTGACATGGGTCAAGATGCAGGATTGGGTCGGAATGGCGAAACGCTGGATCACTTCGTCGAGCATCTGGTTCAGGCTGGCCAGTACGGGCAAGTTGTCACTGGCGGGATTGATGCCGACCACCGCATCTCCCGCGCCGTACAGCAGACCGTCCAGCATGGCTGCCGCTATCCCTTGAGGATCATCGGTGGGATGGTTGGGTTGCAGCCGCACGCTGAGGTGGCCGGGCAACCCTATGGTGTTGCGAAAGGCAGTGACGACCCGGCACTTCTTGGCGGCCAGGATCAGATCCTGATTGCGCATCAGCTTGCTGACCGCGGCTGCCATCTCGGGTGTGATGCCGGGGGCTATGCGTGCCAGGGTCTGGCTGTTGGCCGTCTCAGACAGCAGCCAGTTGCGAAAATCCCCTACCGTCAAGTGGCTGATGGGGGCGAAGGCGGCGTGATCGTGGTTGTCCATGATGAGGCGGGTTACCTCATCCTGTTCGTAAGGGATCAGCGCTTCATTGAGGAAGGTTTTGAGCGGAAGGTCTGCCAGCGCCATCCTGGCCGCCATACGTTCCTCGGCGCTGTGGGCGGCCACGCCGGCCAGATAGTCACCGGAGCGGGCAGGGGTCGCCTTGGCCATCAGGGTGCGAAGGTCGGGAAACTGATAGACGTGGTGTGACAGTTGGGTGCGATACATAGGGCTCTCTCGTCGATGCAGGGTGGGGAAACAAGGCCAGCGCGTGGCCTTGCTCCTGATGGGCACAGAGGACCTGGTTCAGCTTGCCTTGACCAGCTCACCGTCACTGGCGGCAATCCCTTCATCATGGGTCAGACGGAAGTAGGCATAGCCCGCCAGCATAAGGGCGCCAAAGATCAGCGCCAGCAAGCCGTTGTAATAGACCATAGCGACCAGACAGAGTACTGCCAGTCCCAAGGCGAGAGCCGGAGCAAAAGGATAGAGAGGGGCTCTGAATGGACGCTCCAGTGCCGGTTCGCTGCGGCGCAGCTTGAACAGGGCCGCCATCGAGATGATGTACATCACAATGGCGCCAAACACCGCCATTGTGACTATGTTGGCGGTGAGGGATAGCCCGCCTATGACGATCAGCGAGTCGGAGAAGATCGCTAGGATCCCCACAACGCCACCGGCCAGAATGGCCCAGTGTGGGGTCTGGAAGCGGCGGTTGACCGAGGCCAGGGCTCCGGGCAGATAACCGGCCCGGGCCAGGGCAAAGATCTGGCGTGAGTAGCCCATTATGATGCCGTGGAAGGAGGCGATCAGGCCGAACAGCCCCAGCCAGACCAGCATGTGCAGCCAGCCGCTGCTCTCGCCCACTATCATTTTCATCGCCTGGGGCAGGGGATCATTGATGTTGGCAAGCTGGCGCCAGTCTCCGACGCCGCCTGCGAACACCATGACCCCCATGGCCAGCATGACCAGGGTCAGGATGCCACCGATGAAGGCTTTCGGAATTGTCTTCTTCGGCTCCTTGGCCTCTTCGGCCGCCATGGCAGCGCCTTCAATGGCGAGGAAGAACCAGATGGCGAACGGGATGGCGGCAAAGATACCGGGGAGAGCGCCGAGGCTGAACTCCTGCTGGCCTGCCCAGCCGTTGAGCATGAAGTTGCTGGCGCTGAAACCCGGGCTTACTACTCCCATGAAGACCAGCAGTTCGAAAATGGCGAGCAGGGTGACCAGCAACTCGAAGGTAGCGGCGATACCGACTCCGACCAGATTGAGGGTCATGAAGATGAGATAGGCGCTCACCGCCACCCACTTGGGGTCTATGGCCGGAAACTGGACGTTGAGGTAGGCCCCGATCGCCATGGCGATGGCGGGCGGCGCGAACACAAATTCCACCAGGGTGGCAAAGCCTGCGATATATCCTCCGACCGGACCAAAGGCACGGTAGGCATAGGCAAAGGGGCCTCCCGCATGGGGAATTGAGGTGGTCAGCTCGGTAAAACTGAAGATAAAGGCGGTGTACATGGTGGCCACCAGCAGGGAGGTGACCAGAAAGCCCATGGTACCTGCTTGCGCCCAGCCGTAGCTCCAGCCAAAGTATTCCCCCGAAATGACCAGTCCCACGGCGATCCCCCACAGGTGAAAAGCCCCCAGGGTTCGTTTCAGTTCCGGTTTCGCACAATCCTGTTGCTGCATACGCTTCTCCAATATGACGTTCATGGTGAAAGTCTCTGAAGAGGCAAATTGCAAAGGATATGCCATCCAGTTATATGGTTATTTAGTCATTTTTATTCATATGGTTACAGCTGTTTTATGGTCTGGGGCCAAGATGTGGCCGCTGCGTTGTTGTGGTGCAGCAGCACCAGATTGTTCGGCCGAAGTCCGGTTTTTTGCTTGTATGTGGGGCAGTGAGCAGGGGAGACACGAGAGGATGGCGGAAACAACAAGGGCACCCATCGGCTGTCTCTTATACATAAATCCCCAAGCGTCGCTTGGGGATTTTTTTGAACTTCTCTCCCATTCTGTGATCTGAACCTTTCATCGCTCTCTTCCCTGGTTCTAACATGCCCTTCACTCAACCGGCGCACTGGGCGCAGGCACA